>JAHQVS010000082.1 GCA_019634215.1 Paracoccaceae bacterium
CCGTCTGCGCCGCCCGATAATCCGCCTCGGCGGGAAACGCCGGAGGCGACGGCGCGGGCGGCTCAGCGGCGGGCGCGGCGACTGGATCTTGGACGGGCTCGGGCGTTGGCGTCGCGGCGGCCTGGAGGCGGCCCAACCGCAGCCGCGCCAGTTCCGCCTGCGGCGCGTTGGGGCAGGCTCGGAGAAACGCCTGGATCGTCTCTGGATCGTCGCTGCCGGAGACCTCCGGCCACATCTGGCGCGCGGTCTCATCCGAGCAACTGCGCCCCGCGCTCGGGGCTGAGGGCGGCCTGGCGCATTCGGTGGCGACGTCGGTGAGGCATTGGCGGTAACTGGCGAACTGCGCGGCGCAATCATCCTTGGCGGCGACATCATCCAGGCCGACTGGCCCAGCGCCGACCCGGCCTCGGGTCAGGCAGGCTTGCTCGATCCGCCCAGCGCAGGCGGTGTTGGCGTCGTCGCAAAGCGTCTGCGCCGAGGCCCCGCCCGCCGACAGCAGCGCCGCCGCGATGATCAGTGAAATCCCCCGCATGTCTCGCCCCATTTCACGCTATGGATGCGGGAATGGTAGCAGATTTGGGCGGGGTTAACAGGGGCAGGGCGGGCTTACCAAGGCGGTTAGGCGGCGTCACCCCAGGGGACTGTTCGCGCTTCGGGGCAAAAAATTTAAGTCGATCAGCTTCGCTGATACCGGTTTGGCGCTTTCTGCGAAAGCGCGGGCGGCGGCGATGTCAGCGCGCTCTCCACGGGTCAGAAAACGCGGAAGTTTCCACGTAAAGGGTTAACGAATTAATGTCTGGGCAACGCGAAAACCGATGCTGCTGTTACTATCGTCGCGAAAGAACCTGTTGCGGTTGGCCGAGCGAATGACTGCGGGTGTCCTGCTCCAGGAGCCACCGCGCAGAACGGCACTGGAACAATCTCCATTTCGATCATTCATCCAGGCTGAGCCATCTGATGGTGCGCCGCTGTAATCGAAATGCCTGCAATCCTGCACCCACTCAGAGACATTGCCGTGCACATCGTGCAGCCCCCAGCCATTGGCGGGGAAGGAGCCGACCGGAACCGTCTGCTTACGCCAGACGCCCTTGGCGGAGCCGTTATAGCTGTGGATGGCAGCAAAATTGGCTTGTTCCGGCGTGATGCGTGGCCCGGTGTGAAACGGCGTCTCCGTCCCCGCCCGCGCCGCATATTCCCACTCCGCCTCTGACGGCAGCCGATAGGTCTGACCGGTCTGCTGCGAGAGCCAGCGCACATACTCCTGCGCATCGTTCCAAGAGACCCGCATCACTGGTTGATCGCCCCGCCCCCAAGCGTCCTTAGGCCGATACGAACAACCGCCCGCATCGGCGCAGGCGTCCCACTGGGCGAAGGTGACTTCATATTTGCCGACCGCGAAGCCCGCCAGCGTGACACGGCGCTGCGGTCCCTCGTCGGTGTCCCGCTCGGGTTCGTTATCCGGCGAGCCCATGGTGAAGACGCCGCCGCGCAGAGCGATCATCTCCGGGCATTGCGGACAATCCTTGAAGGTCTCGCCATGGGCGCGGGATGGGGCGGAGGCCGCCGGTTGCGGCGCGGGCGTCGGCGTCAGCCGCAGCGCCGCCAGCGACAGCTCCGTCAACGCCCCATCCGCAGGCGCAATCCCCGCCTGCCGCTGAAACGCCGCCATCGCCCGCCGCGAGCCCGGCCCCCAATCGCCGTCGATGCCGCTGTCATAGAGCCGCAGCCGCCGCAACTCCGTCTGCGCCGCCCGATAATCCGCCTTGGTGGGAAACGCTGGCGGCGGCGGCGCGGACGGCTCTACAGCGGGAACCGCAGAGGGCTCAGGCGCTGGCGCCGCCGCCCCCTGAAGCCCTTGCAACCGCAACCGCGCGAAATTTGCCTGCGGCGAGTTAGGGCAAGTCTGAATAAACAGCGTCAGCGCGTCGGCATTGTCGCTCTCGGCCAGCGGCGCGTAGAGCTGCCGCGCATCCTCATTGGTGCAACTGCTCGCCCCACCTTGCCCCGCCCCAGCCCCCGGTCCAGCGCACTCCCGCGCGACATCGGCCAAACAGTCGCGATAGCTGGCGAATTGCGCAGCGCAATCTCCGCGCGCGGCGACGTCGTCCACCCCCACCGCTCCGGCGCCAACACGCCCTCTGGTCAAACAGGATGGCTCAATACGCCCGGAACACGCCGTATTGGCGTCCTCGCAAACTGTCTGCCCCGACGCCGCCACAGGCAATAGCAAGGCCGCCAAAGCAAAAACTAAAAAAATCCCCCGCATCGCGCCCCCATTTCACAGGTTCGATAAGGACGATGCTAGCAGAGACCGGCCAGTTTGGGGATCGCGGAGCGCCCGGAAAACCGCCCAGTCGGCGGCTTTCAGCCACGTGGCGCCGAAGGTGGGCGCGAACCCAACCCGCGCCCTAGTCCGGCCCGCGCACCTGCTTCCACCCAGTGATCATCGGGCGCAACAGATTCTCCCGCTTCCACAGCGCGTAGAACAAGATCGCCAGCACATGCAGCAGCACCAGCGGCAACACGAACACATGCAGCGTGTCATGCAGCCCGTTCATGGTCAGCCGCGCATCGGCGGAGATCAGATGGCCGAGCGGGGCGATCTCAAAGAAATCATCGCTCTCGGAAAACAACCCCGTGACCACCATCCCCGCCAACACCGCCCACAGCGCCAGCGCAGACAGCCCCCCGATCGGATTATGCCCCGGCCAATAGCTGGGTTGGCGCTTCAGCATGGTTTTGGAGTAGCGGGGAAGCTCCGTGGTTTGCGCCACTAACGGCCAGATCCGCGCAGGCTTCGGCCCCACCAGCCCCCAGATCAGCCGCAACAGAACCGCGCCGCCGGTGATATAGCCGAGATAGAAGTGCCAGGAGATATTCGAAAAGCTCATATTCTCGCCGATGAAATATCCGGCGAGTACGGAGACCACCACGACCCAATGCGTCACGCGCACCACCGGGTCCCAGATCCGGCGGCGGGTGACGCCGGCTGGCGTTGCGTCAGCGGTCCTGGCGGTGTTGTCGGTGTTCATGGTCATGCTCAAAAATCTTTGGCGCGGAAGTCGTCATGGCAAGCCTTGCAGGCCCCGCCGACCTTGCCAATCTCACTGCGAAGCGGATTGAGACCCTGCGCCGCCGCGATCGACAGCAGATCAATCGCCTCATTGAAATCCTCGGAACGCCCGACCAATCCCGTAGGGTTTGACCAGATCGCCGGCAGCGACCGGGTCTTGCCCGCCATCGCCTGGTTGTCCGTGCCCGGCAAAAACAGCGGGCCGAGATCAACATCGCTCAAGGCGTCGAGGTTGGCGGTGAATTTCGCCGCCGCGACCGCGTTGTAATCCACCTCGCCCTTGGCCATCGCCGCCAAGCCGCCGAGATTGAACGACAACATTTGAAAATAGCCGCGCCGCGCCTTCACAGCATCCTCCGCCCGGTCCGCCATGGCGGCGCCCCCCGCCAAAACCGCCGCAACGGCCAGAGTGGTTACGAACAGCTTGATTTTCACGCGCAGGTCTCCCCAATACCGCGAATGACGCGCCGCACAGCATGCGGCTTTCCAACACCATTCGACCCAAACGGCGCGATCGTATCCAGGCGGCGGCGCAGCGTCGAGAGCGTAAAAAGTTTTCGCCCAAAACGTCTTTTCAAGCCAGAACTTAGCAAGCAAACTTCGCCGATGACGTTGTGTTGAGATCAGCCGGACAGCAGAGAAAACAGCTATGCCCTCAGACGCCATGCGCCAACTCGACCCTCGCGGGCTGATATCGGAGGCGTTCGCTATTGACGGGATCACTGAGCCGGATTGCCGCTCGATCTTCTTTGATTGGGCGCTGGGCTTGGGGGACGATCTCGATCAAGCCACGGCGATCGACGCGCTGCTGGCGCACTATGCCAATGCGCCGGAGGACCACCCAATGCGTCAGGTGTTGTTGGAAGGAGTCGGCCGCCGACCGGGCGCTGACGGCCCCTCCGAGCACCCCCGCCGGCGGGGCGGACGGCGCGGGAGGAACAGCGAAGCCTAGCGCCGATTTTTCAGCTCTCAGGTCTCGCTTGAGACCCAACCGAGACGGCTTTTCCGAGAGAGTTAGGACGGATCTGATTTAGGCCGGATCATCCGCGCCACCCCGGGCCCAATGAATAAGCTGATCATCGGCGCCAGTATGACGGTCAGCACAAAGGTTTGAAGGGCGAGCGGCAATTGCACCGGAACAAGACGCAAGAGCAAAAGCCCCGCCATCACAATCGGCCAGACGCACATCCATATGATCAAGGTGCGGATAAGGATGATGCGCGCTGTCATCCGCCGTCGCCCGCGCCAAGCGCAGAGAGAAGCTTAAAATATTCAGGCAGAACTTCCTGAAGCTTCGTTTGGCCTTTTTCGGTCAGCCGCACCGCTTTTGAACGCGCATCCTTCCGATCGCCGCTGATCTGAAGCAAACCATCTTTCTCAAGTTTGCCAAGCGTGCGCGTCGTTACGGGTTTTGACACATCGAGCCGGTCCGCGATTTCGGTCATGCTCAGCCAATCGCGTTCCGGCTCCCGGTCGATGACCATCAGAGCCAAGAAGCGCAATTGAGAGAGGTCATGGCGGGCGAAATACGCCTCTAACCGCCGGACCATGTCGCTGGCCTGACGCATGGTCTGAAGGGCGTGGAGCGCCGAATTCACCTCCAACTCGGCGTGTTGCGCCGCATACCCTTCCACCATGCGCAGGGTGGGCAGCTCTTTAAGAAAGAACATCCCCCGCGCGTCACGCCAACCGCTGCAGGCGGATGATATCGACAGGCTTCGCCAGCCAACGCTGGTAAGCCTCAAAAACCGTCTTGATATAGGGCTGCGCATAATGGGCATCGAGCGCGGCCTGATCGTCCCACTCTTCATACAGATACAGGTTGGCGTCCTCATTCCCTTCCAGCAGACGGAAGGTCCGGCACCCGGCCTCGCTGACGGTTTGTGAGATGACGCCCAGGATCGCCTTACGGGCGTCTTCCAAATGCTCTGGCCGAGGGGTGATGGTCGCGATGATGCAAAGGGGCTGGGTCATGTCGATCCTTTCGTTATCATGATAACTATATCGCCATAGCCCATAGATCAAGAGAAGCGACTCCGTCCGCCGCCCCCTCTATTCCGCCCGACACTCAATACAACCGGAGCGACGCCGGATCACGCCTCCTGCCGTGTGATCCATCCGCCGCCGAGCACCCGCGTGCCGCCGTCCGGGGCGTAAAACACGCAGGCTTGGCCCGGCGCAACGCCTTCCTCCGGCTCGTCCAACACCACCTCGGCGCGATCCGGCCCGAGCGGGCGCACCCGCGCCGGACGTGGCGGGCGGGTCGAGCGCACGCGCACCTCGGCGCGCCACCCCTCCGCAGGGGCGTCCTCAAACGCGCCATCGCCGAGCCAGTTGATCTCTTTCACCGGCACCACCGGTGTCGCCAGCGCCGAACGCGGGCCGACGATCACCCGCCGCCCGGCGGCGTCGATCTTCACCACATACAGCGGCGCGCCCGGCGCCTCTGGATCTATCACGGCCAAACCGCGCCGCTGGCCGATGGTGTAGCGCACCACGCCGCCATGCCCGCCAAGCACGCGCCCATCCATATGAACGATGTCGCCCGGCTCGCCCGCGCCCGGACGCAACTTTTCTATGACGTCGACATATCGGCCATTTGGCACAAAACAGATGTCCTGGCTGTCCGGCTTGTCGGCGACGCTCAATCCGAAATCCGCCGCCATCGCCCGCGTCTCGGCCTTGGTCTCAACCCCGCCCAGAGGGAAGCGCAAATAAGCCAGCTGTTCGCGGGTGGTGGTGAACAGGAAATAAGATTGGTCGCGGTTGGGATCGGCGGCTTTATGCAACTCCGGCCCTGTCGGCCCCTCCACCCGGCGGACATAGTGCCCGGTGGCGAGGCAATCCCCGCCCAGATCCTGCGCCATGGCGAGCAAATCGCGGAATTTCACCCGCTCATTACAGCGGATACAGGGAATCGGCGTCGCCCCGGCCAAATAGCCGTCGGCGAACTCCTCCATGACGCTTTCGCGAAAGAGACTTTCGTAATCA
>JAHQVS010000083.1 GCA_019634215.1 Paracoccaceae bacterium
GCGCTGTCGGCCACCGGCATGCCCCGGCTAAGCCCCTGGCGAGCGCGCTCCTGCTCCAGCAGCCGCAGCGCGGCGTCAGCGCCGAGAATGCGCTGGGCCAACACATACAGCGCCTGCCCTTCGGTGGTGTCGCCGCCCGATCGCGGCTCCACCCAAACCCCGCGCCGCCCCGAGATCGCATCGCCCCGAAACACGTCGACAAAGGCGGCGCTTTGGCTCTGCTCCAGCAGCGTCGGCGACCGGCTGAGAGAGCCGACCACCAAAAACAACAGATTAATGCTGAGGCTCCAGAACATCGCGGTCATCAATGTGTCGCCAGACCCCAGATCAGCGGCAGCGGCAGCGCCATCGAACAGCGCCGACTCTCCCAGGCTCGGCCCAAACAGCAGCAGCAACCAGCAGGCGAACCCCGCCGACATGCCCCACACCGCCCCGCGCGCGGTCGCCCGAGGCCAATACATCGCCGCCACCAAGCTCGGCAGCAGCTGCGCCACCCCGACAAAGGAGATCAACCCGATCGACGCCAGCGCCTCCGGCTCGCCGCTCAGGCGGAAATACAGAAAGCTTAACAACAAGATCGCACAGATGCTGACGCGGCGGCTGCCGAGCAAAAACCGCCGTACGTCCCCGGCCTCCGGCGTGGCGCCGCGAAAGCCGCTATCGGCGAGCGGCATGATCAGATGGTTCGACACCATAATCGACAGCGCAATGCAGGCGACGATCACCATCGAGGTCGCCGAGGAGAACCCGCCAAGAAACGCCAACAGCGCCAAAC
Organism: Paracoccaceae bacterium; assembly: GCA_019634215.1. Classification (GTDB taxonomy): domain Bacteria; phylum Pseudomonadota; class Alphaproteobacteria; order Rhodobacterales; family Rhodobacteraceae; genus JAHQVS01. The sequence goes on from JAHQVS010000083.1 coordinate 776, forward strand.
CTTGGGCGTCCTCGGCCAACGGCAAGGTCAACACGAACAGATCAGGGTCGGCATGTTCCGGCGCACGGGACATGCCGACCAACATAATCGGCAGCACAAACAGACAGATCGCGAACAGATAGAGGGGAAACGCCCAGGCGGCGGTGCGGCCATGATCCTCATTCACGCACTCCACCACCGTCACATGGAACTGGCGCGGCAGGCAGATCACCGCGACTCCGGCCAAAAAGGTCAACCCAACCCAGCGCGCGCCAAAGACATCCGGGTCCTCCAGGTATTTGGCGGTGATCTCGCGCCCCTTCTCGCTGTCGAACAGCAAAGAGGATCCATCGCCCACCGCGAACAGCGCGAACAGCCCGACCGCCATCAACGCCGCCAGTTTCACCAGCGCCTCCAGCGCAATCGCCGCCACCAGCCCGTGATGCCGCTCACGCGCGTCGAGGGTGCGGGTGCCGAACAGAATGCCAAACAGCGCCAAACCCGCCGCCAGCCAGAAGGCGGTGCGGAACATCGCCTCGTCGACTGGAGGCGCGTTGAAGGCCTGATCGTCGCTCAAGGCCCCGCTTTGGGCGCTGATCAACAGCTGAAACGTCGAGGCCACCGCCTTCAATTGCAGGGCGATATAAGGCAGCGTCGACACCACGGCGATCAACGTCACCACAGCCGCCACCGGGGCGCTCTTACCGTAGCGGGCGGAGATGAAATCGGCGATAGAGGTCACCCCTTGGCTCTGGGCGATGCGCACCAGCTTGCGCATAAACGCCCACCAGCCGACGAACACCAGTGTCGGGCCAAGATAGATGGTGGCGAACTCCAGCCCGCCCCGCGCCGCCATGCCCACCGCGCCGTAGAAGGTCCATGAGGTACAATAGATCGAGATCGAAAGAGTATATACAAAAGGCGAATTGAGCCATTCCCATCGCCCATTGGCGATGCGCCAATCCGCCAGAAACGCCACTCCGAACAGCAGCGCCACATAGCCAAGTCCGATCAGCAGGACAAGCTCAGGCCCCAGGCTCATGGTGGCTCAGAGCCCCCGCCGGCGTTGTCCTCGTCAGATGCGGCCGGATCTCCCCGTCCGGGCTGAGCGGCCTGCGAGCGCGTCGCCCGCGCCAACAACGCCGCCGCCGCGATTAACAACGCCCACACCACGAACACATACACCACGATCAACGGCGTCCCGGCGATGGTCACCGGTTTGGCGAAGGCGCGCGCCATCGGCGAGAGCAGCAGCAGCGCGCCGATAAACGGCGCAGCGTAGATCAAGTCACCCAGCCGGGCGCGGCGATACGCGGCGCGCTCGGCGGCGCGAAGAAAGGCGCGGCGCTCCGCGATCTCGCCCCGGCCCGCCGCATTCCCGGCAACAGGTCCCCCACTCACGGCGCGGCCAGCCGACGCACCTCGTCGACCACCTGGGCGTTGGAGAACGGTTTGGTTAGGAACACATTCGCGCCGATTTCGGCGGCGACGCGCCGATCATGTGATTGCCCCTTGGCCGTCAACATCACCACCGGCAACGCGGCGATCGCGGGTTCGGCCCGCACCATTTTCAGGATTTCAAAGCCGTTCCGGCTCGGCAACATAACGTCCAGGATCAATAGATCCGGCGGCGACGCCAACAGCCGCGCCAGCGCCCGCTCGCCATCGTCGGCATGCTCGACCTCGTAGCCGGCGCGCCGCAACAAAAAGCGCAGCGCCTCGACAATGTTGGGCTCGTCTTCCGCGATTAAAATACGCGTCGGCACGTCGATGTCCCGATCATCATCACTGGCTATCCATCCCTGCGCTTCGCCGAAGCTTTTTTTCTGTTATCGCCCACGCTAAGTCAGCTCCAAGGCGGGGGAAAGCGTATTCGCGCGCGCCGGCTCGCTCAAAACAGAGATCTGACGCCCCCAAAGGCCGCGCCTGGCGCCAAGCGCGTCAACCAAAGATCCCATCCGCGTCCGAGCCGCCGAGATCAAGCCGCCCCTCCTGGCGGGAGGCGCAAGTCTCCCTCATGCAGAGTTGGCAACTCGGCCCCACATTTGTCGGGGCCGCGCGCGGGCTGAAATCCAGGCCGTCGCCATACACCAGCTGATCAGCGTAAACGGCCTCGCAAGCGATCATCACCGACATCAGCCGCCGAGGCCGCTCGAATGCCGCGCACTCCTTGGTGACCGCCCGGGCCACGAACAAAAACCGCTCCCCACCGGGAAACTCGACCAATTGCCGCTGCACTGTCTCCGGGGTCTGAAACGCCTGATACACCGCCCACAGCGGGCATGCGCCGCTCTGACGCGGCAAGGGCAGGTTGGGGAGAGGATACCGCTTGGTGACGAACCCGGAGGCGTCGGAGCGCATGAAGGCGAATGGCGGCGCCGCCGCGTTGGGCGCGCGCAGCGTCACCAACCGGTGGGCGGCCTGCTCATAGCTGGCCTGGAACCGCTGGGCCAACACGTCGATGTCAAACCGGCAGCCTCGAGCCTGTTCAAAAAACGCCTCGTACGGCATCGCCATCGCCCCGGCGCAATAAGAGGCCAATGCGCGCCTAACATACCGTGCCGCCTCGTCACTCAGCGGCGTCCGCGCCATGGAGATCTCCGCCTCGATCTGCGGCGCCAGCCCCAACTTCGCGACCAACTTGGCGATTTCGAAACGCCGTGTCGCCTCCGGCGCGCTGTCGAAAATATAAAACCGCCGTGTGTCGTGATCGAAGCGGGTGTGATTGCGCACCCCCGGCATTCCGGCTTTCTCAAGCCCGGCGCGCTCGACGGTGACGCCGAAGCGCGCCTGCAAATAATCGATCAGACGGCTTTTCCAGCGATCCTCTTCGACATTGGCGGCGAACAACAGCTCCTCGGCGGCGCTTTCCAGCCGGGGAAAATAATTGTCGCGCTCCAATAGAAAGAAATCCACCTCTTCAGCCGGGGAGGAGGCGGAGGCGGAGGCGGAGGCGTGGTCAAAAAAGCGGACAATCGCCTCGCATGCCTCGGCGAGCCGACCGCTCTCTTGCCCTAAGATGCTGTGAAATTTTGATAATTCGACAGGCGACAGGTCATCCACCCCATCAAGAATTTCCGCCGTTGAGCGGATCGCCGCCGCATTGGAGAGCATACGGTGCACCGCGTCGCTCAGCAGCGGGTCCTGGCTCAAACGATCCGCCAACAACCGCGCCGCGCGGTCGCGCTCTCGATAGGCGCGGTGCAGCATGCTGAGGGCGCGCGCCCATGCGCCGTGACGCCCCACCAGGATCGCGGTCTCGCGCGTATCCAGCGTCAATTCACGTAACACCGGATCACCGGCCAGCTCCGACAGCTCGTCGATCAAACGCCGGTCTGCGGCGGCGTCCAGGGTCTCAAGATCAACCTCCAACACTTCGGCGAGCCGCATTAAAATGCGCCCGCCAATTGGTCGTTTGCCATTCTCGATCAGGTTCAAATACGACGGCGACACGCTCAGGCGCTCCGCCAGCCCCACCTGTGTCCACCCCAGCGCTTTACGGCGCTCCCGAACCCTTAAGCCAATTGGCGCACGGGCCATGGCGTCTCCTTCACCATCAGCGCCCCCACCCGCCGTCTCTCCGCAGGGCGCGATCCATTTGTATGTGTTGTACGCTAACACCCTGGAAATCCGTCCCTACCAACTACTTTTCCCTACCAACAGCCGGCCTGGGCGCGGGATTCTACGCCTTTGACACGGCATATAACAAGCATGAAACTGTAATAAATTGACTCCCAGTTTCAGGATAATTTCTTGAAAATCACAAAATTTGACAAGGGACCAAACGCATCATTGCTCAACCACACAGAAAATTAGAATGATCTGTCCGAGCGTCGAACAGCATCCGCAGCTCGACGGCGTTCCACACAAACAAAGTATTCGGAGGAAACGCTATGAGCGACCTTAAATATGGCGTCAGCCGTCGCGGCCTGCTTAAGGGCGGCGCCGCTGTCGGGGCTGGCCTCGCTCTGCCCACCATCTTCACCAGCGCCGCCCGGGCCCAGTACCTGAACGAGCCTACAGGCGCGTCGGTGACGCTCGGCTTCAACGTGCCTCAGACCGGCGCTTACGCCGATGAGGGCGCCGATGAGCTGCGCGCGTATGAACTTGCGGTGGAGCACATTAACGCCGGCGGGGGCGGCATGCTTGACACCTTCTCGTCGAAGGCGCTCGCAGGCGGCGGCGTCAATGGCAAGAAGGTTGAGTTCGTCACAGGCGACACTCAGACCAAATCAGACGCGGCCCGCGCCAGCGCCAAGCGCATGATTGAAAAAGACGGCGCGATCATGATCACCGGCGGCTCGTCCTCCGGCGTGGCGATCGCGGTGCAGTCGCTCTGCCAAGAGGCAGGCGTCATCTTCATGGCCGGTCTCACGCACTCCAACGACACCACCGGCAAGGATCGCCGCCGCAACGGCTTCCGCCACTTCTTCAACACCGAGATGTCCGGCGCGGCGCTGGGTCCGATCCTGGAGTCCAACTACGGCAAGGATCGCAACGCCTACCACCTGACCGCTGACTACACCTGGGGCTGGTCTCAGGAAAACTCGATGAAGACCTACACCGAGTCGATCGGCTGGAACACCGTCGAGGCCGTCCGCACTCCGCTCGGCGCTGGCGACTTCTCGCAGTACATCACCCCGGTGCTGAACTCCGGCGCGGACACCCTGGTCCTGAACCACTACGGCAAGGACATGGTGAACTCGCTGACACAGGCGGTGCAGTTTGGCCTGCGCGACAAGCAGGTGAACGGCAAAGACTTCGTGGTCGTGGTGCCGCTGTACTCCCGCCTGATGGCGCAGGGCGCTGGTGAGAACGTGAAGGGCATCTTCGGCTCGACCAACTGGCACTGGTCGCTGCAGGATGAAGGCTCCAAGGCGTTCGTCACCGCCTTCGGTCAGAAGTACGGCTTCCCGCCGTCTCAGGCTGCGCACACCACCTACTGCCAGGCGATCCTGTACGCCGACGCCGCTCAGCGCGCCGGCACCTTCAACCCGTGCGGTGTGGTTGAAGCGCTTGAGGGCTTCGAGTTCGATGGCCTCGGCAACGGCCCGACCCTGTACCGCGCCGAAGATCACCAGTGCTTCAAGCCGGTCTTGGTCGTGAAGGGTAAGGAGAACCCATCCTCGCAGTTCGACATTCTCGAAGTGGTGGACGTCACCCCGACCGAGAAAGTCATGTACGGCACCGATCACCCTGACTTCCAGGGCGGTGAACTCGGCGAGTGCAACGCGGGCGCGTAAAACGCGCCCCACACGGGTCGACCGTCCGCATGCGCATGACGTGCGGGCGGCTTCGTGTAAAGCGGCTGCGCCTCTTCGGCGCAGCCCCCATTCGGAGACCAGCTCAGCCCGAGCTTCGCCGCAGCGATGGCCCTTGCGCCATTCGTTCAGGCTTTCGGAGGTTGGTCGCCGGCCCGCGACCCACCTCGTGCGACACTAAAAAGGGCCAACGTCATGGACGCAATCCTTCTCCAAATCCTGAACGGGCTCGACAAGGGCGGCGCCTACGCCCTGATCGCGCTCGGCCTCACATTGATTTTCGGCACCCTCGGCGTCGTGAACTTCGCGCATGGCGCGCTGTTCATGCTCGGCGCCTTTTGCGCAGTGACGCTGAATAAGCTGATCACCCTTCAGAAAATCGTTCTAGATCCGACCCAAACCACCGCCTGGGGCACGCCAATGGAGGTGCGCACCCCCTATGCCGAAGCCTGGTTCGGCGACGCGGGGTCGTTGATTGTCGATTTCTCGGTGCCCTTGGCGATCCTGGTCGCCATTCCGATCATGCTGATCGTCGGCCTGATCATGGAGCGTGGCCTGATCCGGCATTTCTACAATCGCCCGCACGCCGATCAGATCCTGGTGACCTTCGGCCTCGCAATCGTGATCCAAGAGATCATCAAGAGCTTTTACGGCGCCAACCCGATCCCGCAGACGGCTCCGGACATGTTCTCCGGCAGCGCCGACATCGGCGTGCTGATCGGCGTTGATGCCGGGGCGGTGGTCTATCCGTATTGGCGGATGGTCTATCTCGGCTTCTCGTTGTTGCTGATCGGCGGGGTGATGGCGTTCCTGCAGTTCACCACCTTCGGCATGGTGGTGCGCGCCGGCATGGCCGACCGCGAGACCGTCGGCCTGATGGGCATCAACATCGAGCGCCGCTTCACCATCGTCTTCGGCCTCGCCGCGATTGTCGCCGGGCTGGCCGGGGTGATGTACACCCCGATCGTCCCGCCCGATTATCATATGGGCATGGACTTCCTGGTGCTCTCCTTCGTGGTGGTCGTGGTCGGCGGAATGGGCAGCCTGGGAGGCGCAGTCGCGGCGGGTTTCCTGCTCGGGATCGTGCAGAGTTTTGCCTCGATGAACGAGGTCAAAGATATCGTCCCCGGCATCGACCAGATCATTATCTACCTGATCGCCGTCATCATCTTGCTGGTCCGCCCACGCGGCTTGATGGGCCGCAAAGGCGTCATGGAGAGCTGAGCCATGAGCAACTTCATGCTGAAACGGAACGACACGATTCTCTTCGTTGTGTTCGCGGCCGTCGTCCTGGCAGCTCCGGTCCTGCTAACCCCGATCGGCGCCGGGTATCCCGACATCCTGCAGAAATTCGCGATCTTCGGTATCTTCGCGATCGGCTTCAATATCCTCTTCGGCCTGACCGGCTATCTCTCGTTCGGTCATGCTGCCTTTCTCGGGGTCGGTTCGTACACGGCGGTCTGGATGTTCAAGCTGCTCAGCATGAATCCGATCCCGGCGGTGCTGTTCGCCGTGATTGTGGCCGGGCTCTTCTCGGCGTTTGTTGGCTTTATCTGCCTGCGGCGAACCGGAATCTACTTCTCGATTCTGACGCTCGCGCTGGCACAGATGAGCTACAACC
>JAHQVS010000015.1 GCA_019634215.1 Paracoccaceae bacterium
AAACGTCTGATCGCGGAAAAGCTGGCGCGCCGGGTCGCCCCGAACCAGACGCTGTTCATGGATACTGGTTCCACCACCTTGATTTGCGCCCAAGCGTTGGAGGCGCTGGAGGGGGTGAGGGTGATCACCAACTCCGCCAGGATCGCCGCGGCCAGCGCCGGTGAGGTGTTTTTGATCGGCGGGCGCTACGACCGCGACAACGCCGAGGCGCTCGGCCCGACGGCGATCGAGGCGATTAGCCAATTCAATGCCGACAGCGCTGTGATCACCATCGGCGCTTTGAGCGCTGAGTATGGGGCCACCGACTATAATTTCGACGAGGCCCAGATCGCCCGCGCCATGATCGCGCGGGCGCGGCGTCTGATCGTGGTCGCGGACGCCTCCAAATTCGACAGTTGCGTCAGTTTTGAGGTTTGTCCGCTAGCGCGGATCGATTTGCTGATTACGGATCAGGCGCCGGGGCAGGAATTGTCCACTGCATTGGCGGCGGCTGAGGTGGAGGTGGCGTGAGATTGGTCAACATGGGTTGACGATCCGGGCCTAACTTGCGCTCATGCCCGCCGTTAGCCGCGTTTCCACGGGAGTATAGGGGAGATCGTCGAGGTAATGCCGAAAGTTGCGGTGGTCTATGTGCGGGCGGTCGACCGCTTTAACTACTGGGTCGGACGGATCGTGATGTATGGCCTGTTTGTGATGATGGCGATCCTGTTATGGTCGTCGATCTCCAAGGCGGCGTTCGTGGTTCCGGCGTTTTGGACGCTGGAGGCGGCGCAATTTGCGCTGGTCGCCTATTACCTGCTCGGCGGTCCGTATTCGATCCAGCTTGGCTCCAATGTGCGTATGGATCTGTTCTACAATGATTGGACGGATCGCAAGAAAGCCTGGTTTGATAGCTTCACTGTGCTCTTGCTGATCTTTTATTTAGGCGTTCTGCTCTATGGCGGGATCGACTCCACCATGTATTCGATTGAATATAACGAGCGCAGCCCCAGCCTGTGGCGGCCCTATATGTGGCCGGTTAAAACAGTTATGTGTTTCGGCGTGTTCCTGATGTTGCTTCAGGCGGTCTCGGAACTGATCAAAGACGTCGCTAAGTTGCGTGGGGAGCCGATCAATGTCGCATGAGTTGATCGCGATCCTGATGTTTTCGTCGATGATGCTGATGCTCATGACCGGGCAACGCGTCTTCGGCGCCATCGGCGGCGTGGCGGCGATCGCCGCGCTCACCCTCTGGGGGCCGGGCGGGTCGGATATTCCGTTTTCAGCGGCGATGAAGCTGATGAAATGGTATCCGATGCTGACGCTGCCGATGTTCATCTTCATGGGCTATGTGCTGTCGGAGAGTAAAATCGCCGACGATCTGTATCGGATGTTCCATGTCTGGATGGGGCCGATCGACGGCGGTCGGGCGATCGGCACCATCGGCTTGATGGTGTTGATTTCGGCGATGAACGGCCTGTCGGTGGCCGGGATGGCGATCGGCGCCACCATCGCGCTGCCGGAACTGCTCAGGCGCGGCTATGATAAGCGCATGGTCACGGGGGTGATCCAGGCAGGTTCAAGCCTGGGGATTCTGGTGCCGCCCTCAGTGGTGCTTGTGCTCTACGCTATGATCGCCCGCCAGCCCGTGGGCCAGCTCTGGCTCGCCGGAGTGGTGCCCGGCCTGATGATGGCGGCGATGTTCATATTATATATCGCCATTCGCTGCCGGATACAGCGCCATCTTGGCCCGGCGCTGCCCATGGAAGAGCGCAATGTGCCCATGGGCGAGAAGCTGCGGTTGTTGACGGCGGGATTGCTGCCGATCTCCATATTCTTCGCGATGATGGTTCCATTCATCAATGGGTGGACCAGCCTGGTGGAAAGCTCCGCCATTGGCGCCATCACGGCCTTCATGGCGGCTGTCTTGAAGCGGCGGATGACCTGGGAAGTGTTCGAAACCTCGGTGCGGCAGACCCTGGCGATCTCCTGCATGTTCCTCTGGATCATTCTGGCGGCCCTGGGGTTCGGGGCGGTGTTCGACGGGCTTGGCGCGGTGCGGGCGATTGACGACCTGTTCACCGAACAGCTTGGCTTGGACCCCTGGACCATCCTGATCCTGATGCAGCTCTCGTTCCTGCTGATGGGCACCTTCCTTGACGACACCGCCATGCTGGTGATCGTCGCGCCGCTGTATGTGCCGCTGGTGAAGGTGCTTGGCTTTGATTTGATCTGGTATGGCGTGCTCTACACCATCACCACCCAGATCGCATATATGACGCCGCCCTTTGGGTATAACCTGTTCCTGATGCGCGCGATGGCCCCGCCCGAGATCGCGCTGAAGGATATTTATGTGTCCATCATCCCATTCGTGCTGGTGATGGCGGCCGCCTTGGCGCTGATCATGGTGTTTCCAGAGATCGCGATGTGGTTGCCTAACTATGTCTACGGAAAATAAACAAGAACTCCCTAAGGAGCGCGCTTTGAGACAGGCAGTTTGTTGTTCGAGACGGAGGAAGCAATGACCACCAGACGTAAGTTTCTCACCGGCGCCGCGATCGGCGGAACCGCCGCCCTGGCCGCTCCGGCGGCCATCAAGGCGCAGTCTCCGATAAAATGGCGTCTGCAAACCTACTCCGGCGCACCGCTCGGCGCCCATGTGATCAAGCCGCAGATCGAGGCGTTCAACAAGGCCGCCAACGGCGAGATGGAGATTGAGCTGTACTACGCCGATCAGCTCGTTCCGACCTCAGAGCTGTTCCGCTCGCTGCAAAGCGGCGCCCTCGATGCGGTTCAGTCCGACGACGCCACCATGGCGTCGCCGGTCGATATCTCAGTGTTCGGCGGCTACTTCCCGTTCTCGACCCGCTACAGCCTGGACTTGCCGGTTCTGTTTGACCGCTACGGCCTCAAAGAGATCTGGGCGGAAGCCTATGGCGAGGTTGAGGGTGTCGAGTGGATCAGCGCGGGCGCCTGGGACCCGCTGCACATCTTCACTAAGGACCCGATCAACTCACTGGCTGATATGGCCGGGAAAAAGGTGTTTGGCGTCCCGACCGCCGGCCGCTTCCTGTCGCGCTACGGCCTGATCCCGGTGACGGTGCCGTGGGAGGATGTCGAAGTCGCGATTCAGACTGGCGAGCTGGACGGTGTGGCGTGGTGCGGTTTCACCGAAGCCTATGAGGTCGGTTGGGCCGACGTCTGCAACTATGCGCTGTTGAACAACGTCACCGGCGCCTGGTGCGGCTCCTACTTCGCCAACACCGACAGCTGGGCCAAGGTGCCGGATCACCTTAAGGAACTGTTCAAGATCACCATCGATCAGTCGCACTACTACCGGCAGGTCTGGTATTGGGGCGGTGAGGCTGATCTGCGGATCAACGGCGACAAGATGGAGCTGACCACCATTCCCGCCGAAGAGTGGGACACGGTGACGAAGGACGCGGTGGAGTTCTGGGAGGAGCTGGCCTCGATCAGCCCGCGCACCAAGAAGGTGGTCGACATCTTCAAGCAGTACAATGAGGTGATGGAGAAGGTGGGCGTTCCCTACCGTTACTCCTAAATCTTATGATGAAAGCGGTGGGCGCTGTTCCAGGGCCCGCCGCCCTCTTGGCTGTTGACGCCAGAGGGTGCTATCCGGGGCTGTCGTCCGGGTCCGCGATCCGAACCGTCGCGACGACGCCAACCGCGTGAAAGTCCCCATGGATCTACTCACTGTGAATGACCAGCCAGGGCGGTTGCCGCCGTCCTACTACGCGGCCGTGTCCGGACCGCCGCCAACATTCCCAGCATTGGCCGGAGAGATAAGCTGTGACGTCTGCGTGGTTGGCGGCGGCTTCACCGGTCTGTCGACGGCGCTGCGTTTGGCCGAGCGCGGGTATCACGTCGTGTTGCTGGAGGCGCATTGCGTCGGCTTCGGCGCCTCGGGGCGCAACGGCGGACAAGTGGGGCAGGGGCACCGCGTCGACCAAGATGTGTTGGAGAAAGCACTCGGGCGGGAGGACGCCCACGCGGCGTGGCGGCTGGCGGCGGAGGCGGTAGAGGAGGTGTGTCGCCTGTGCGCTCTGCCGGAGGTGGACACGCTCTTTCATCCTGGGGTGATCTTCGCTAATCACCGCGCCCGCGACGTCGCCGCCACGCACGCCTATGTCGAAGAGCTTCGTGATGAATACGGTTATGGCCAGATCCACGCCCTCGATCAGGCGGAGATGCGCGCGACCATTAACTCTCCGGCGTATTATGGCGGAATGTTGGATCTCGGCTCCGGCCACATCAACCCACTGCGCCTCGCACATGGGCTGGCCCGCTTGGCCGGCGCGGCGGGCGCGCGGATTTTTGAGCGCTCTCGGGTGTCGGCGCTGCATAAGGGGGCGCCCGTGCGGGTGGTGACCGAAGTTGGCAGCGTGCGCGCCGATTATGTGGTTTTGGGATGCAACGGCTATCTCGGCGATCTCAACCGCCGTGTGGCCGATCGGGTTATGCCGATCAACAACTACATCATCGCCACGGAGCCGCTTACGCCTGATCAGCAAGAGCAGGTCATCAAAAATAATTATGCGGTGGCTGATAGTAAATTTGTGATTAACTACTTCCGGTTCTCAGAGGACAACCGCCTGCTGTTCGGTGGCGGTGAGAGCTACAGCTATCGTTTCCCCAGCGACATCGGTGAAAAGGTGCGCCGCCCAATGGTGAAGATCTTCCCGCAATTGCGGGATGCGCGCATCGACTACGCTTGGGGCGGGGTGCTCGGCATCACTATAAACCGCACCCCGCATTTTGAGCGGATCGCCGGCAACATCATGAGTATGTCCGGCTATTCCGGCCACGGTGTCGCCTTGGCGGTCTTCGCCGGACGGTTGGCGGCGGAGGCGATCGCGGGGCAGGCGGAGCGCTTCGATCTGATGGCGAAAATGGCCCCGCCGCCCTTCTTCGGCGGCCCGGCGTTGCGCATGCCGCTGTTGACCCTCGCCATGCTGTGGTTTTCGCTGCGCGATCGGCTATAGCGTCCAGCGGAGGAGGACGGCGAGATGAAGGGCGATCGGCTGGACGACGCGGCGCGGGCGGGATGGTTATATTATGTCGCTGGCGACACCCAGGACCAGATCGCTGCGAAACTCGGGGTGTCGCGGCAATCGGCGCAGCGCTTGGTGTCGCTGGCGATGTCCGCTGGGTTGGTGCGGGTGCGGATCGAGCATCCGATCGCCAATTGCATGGACCTCGCCGAACGCCTGCGCGACCGCTACGCGCTACAGGTCTGCGACGTCACCCCCACCGACCCGGACGCTCCATCCGCCACCACTGGAGTCGCAGTCTCGGCGGCGGTCGAGATGGCGAAATGGTTAAGGCGGGAGGCGCCGCTGGTGATGGGCGTCGGCACCGGCCGCACCCTGCGCGCGGCGGTGCGCCAACTGCCTGCGATTGAATGCGCGCAGCACAAGGTGGTCTCCCTCACTGGCAACATCGCCCCGGATGGCAGCGCGGCCTTCTTCAACGTGATCTTCACCATGTCGGATGCGGTGAAGGCGCCGTCCTTTCCCATGCCGCTGCCGGTGGTGGCCTCCTCGGTCGAGGAGCGCGACACCCTGCTGGCGCAGCCGTTGATTCGCTCCACCCATGCGCTGGCGGCGGAGGCGGAGGTGAATTTTGTCGGTGTCGGCGAGTTTGATGAGAATGCGCCGCTTGTGGTTGACGGCTTCGTTTCCCCAGAAGAGATCGCGGCGATGCGCCAGGCTGGCGCGGTGGGCGAGATCTGTGGTTGGGCCTTCGACGCCGAGGGCGGGCTTCTCAAAGGTCTGATCAACGACCGTGTCGCCAGCGCCCCGATCCCCCCGGCGACGCCGTCTCTGGTGATCGGCGTCGCCAACGGCCCGCGTAAGCATGCCGCAATCCTCGCAGCGCTGAGCGGCGGCATGTTGAACGGGCTGATCACAGATGAATGGACCGCCGAGGCGATCTTAAGCGACAGCGATTGACTCTTGTCTGGTTTACTGAACAATTGCTCGCACACGAAGCAATTGCCCAGTAGAGGCTGCTCGGGAGGAAACCATGCTGTTGCGATCCTGTATCGCCGTAGTCAGCGCGTTTGCGCTGTCGGCCGTGGCCGCTCAGGCCGAAACCATCACCATCGCCACCGTCAACAATGGCGACATGATCCGGATGCAAAAGCTGACGGATGATTTCACCGCCAAGAATCCCGGCATTGAGCTGGAGTGGGTGACGTTGGAGGAGAACGTGCTGCGTCAGCGCGTCACCACCGACATCGCCACCAAGGGCGGTCAGTATGACGTCATGACCATCGGCACCTATGAAGTGCCAATCTGGGGCAAGCAGGGCTGGCTGGTCTCGCTTGACGATCTCGGCGCTGATTACGACATCGACGATCTGCTGCCCGCGATCCGTGGCGGCCTCACCATCGACGGCTCGCTCTACGCCGCGCCGTTCTACGGCGAAAGCTCGATGGTGATGTACCGCACCGACCTGATCGAGAAGGCCGGTCTGGAGATGCCGGACGCTCCCACGTGGGAGTTCATCGCCGACGCCGCCCGCAAGATGACCGACAAGGACAATGAGGTCTACGGCATCTGCCTGCGCGGCAAAGCCGGTTGGGGGGAGAACATGGCGTTCTTAACCGCCACCTCAAACTCATTCGGCGCCAAATGGTTCGATATGGACTGGCGGCCGCAATTCGATCAGGCGCCGTGGAAGGAGACTCTGAGCTTCTACATCGACTTGATGAATGACGCGGGCCCTCCAGGCGCATCTTCGAACGGGTTTAACGAGAACTTGTCCCTGTTCCAGTCCGGCAAGTGTGGTATGTGGATCGACGCCACCGTGGCGGCTTCGTTCGTGACCAATCCGGACGACTCTAGCGTCGCCGACAAGGTCGGCTTTGCGCTGGCGCCAGACACGGGTCTTGGCAAGCGCGGCAACTGGCTTTGGGCTTGGTCGCTGGCCATTCCGGCTGGCACTCAGAAAGCTGAAGCGGCCAAGAAGTTCGTCGCTTGGGCGACATCGAAAGAGTATCTGGCGCTGGTCGCCTCGAAAGAAGGCTGGGCCAATGTTCCTCCGGGTACGCGCACCTCGCTGTACGAGAACCCGGAATACGCCAAGGTGCCGTTTGCTAAGATGACGCTGGACAGCATCAACGCCGCCGACCCGACGCAGCCGACGGTTGATCCGGTGCCGTATGTTGGCGTGCAGTTCGTGGCGATCCCGGAGTTCCAGGGCCTTGGCACGGCGGTTGGCCAGCAATTCTCAGCCGCCTTGGCGGGGACAGTGACTGTTGATCAGGCGCTGCAGAACGCTCAGCAACTCACTGAGCGTGAGATGCGCAAGGGCGGTTACCTAAAGTAAGGTCAAACCCGTCAGGGGCGTTATCGCCGCTGATGGGAGATTTTGAGGTCGGGCCCCTCTACCTCCCTCTCGCCGGATGCCAGAAAGGCTTTCGGCGCGAGGGCGCACTGGGCGGGGCGATCGTGTATACGCGACGGTGTCGCCGCCGCGCCTTTTTCAGGTAATGAGAGCCTGTTATGGCCACCGCGCATTCCAGAATGACCGCGCGCCTGATGATCTCTCCGGCAGTGATTATGCTGCTCGGTTGGATGATCGTGCCGCTGTCGATGACACTGTATTTCTCGTTTCTCCGGTACAACTTGTTGATGCCGGGGATGGAGGAATGGATTGGCTTTACTAATTACGAATATTTCCTGACGGACCCTGCCTTCTTCGAAGCTCTGGGCAACACATTGGCGTTGGTCGGGGGCGTGCTGGCGATCACGGTGATCGGCGGCGTCGGGTTGGCGCTGTTGCTGGATCAGCCTTTCTTTGGCCAGGGCGTGGTGCGGATACTGGTGATCGCGCCATTCTTCGTGATGCCGACTGTGTCGGCGCTGGTGTGGAAGAATATGTTTTTCCACCCGGTCAACGGATTGTTCGCGCATGCCGCCAAGGGCATGGGGATGCAGCCATTCGATTTTCTCGCGCATGCGCCGCTGCTCTCAATCATCCTGATCGTGGCGTGGCAATGGCTGCCCTTCGCCACCCTGATCCTGTTGACGGCGATGCAGTCCCTCGACAGTGAACAGCAGGAGGCGGCGGAGATGGACGGCGCTGGGCCGTTGTCGCGGTTTATCTACATCGTGATGCCGCATCTGGCGCGAGCGATCACGGTGGTGATTTTGATCCAGACCATCTTTCTGTTGTCGATCTTCGCCGAGATTCTGGTCACAACCAATGGTGGGCCGGGCTACGCCTCGACCAACATCGCTTATTTGGTCTATGCGCAGTCCCTGCTGCAATTCGACGTCGGCGGCGGTTCTGCGGGCGGGATTGTGGCGGTGGTGCTGGCCAATATTGTCGCGATCTTCCTGATGCGGATGATCGGCAAGAGTCTGGAGCCCTGAGCCATGGCCCGCGAGGCGTCTCCCTCTCGTAAGATCGTCACAACAGCCGTCGCCTGGGCGATCGGCTTGGCGATCTTCTTTCCCGTACTCTGGACCATCCTGACCAGCTTCAAGACTGAGGCTGAGGCGATCGCGTCGCCGCCGTCGTTTCTGCTGTTTGACTGGACACTGGAGAATTACGCCGAAGTTCAGGAGCGGTCGAATTATCTCCGCCATTTCTGGAACTCGGTGGTGATCTCGATCGGCTCCACCCTGCTGGGGTTGGTGGTGGGTGTTCCCGCCGCCTGGGCGATGGCGTTCGCGCCGAGCAAAAACACCAAGGGTGTGCTGATGTGGATGCTCAGCACCAAGATGCTGCCGCCGGTGGGGGTGTTGGTGCCGATTTATCTGCTGTTCCGCGACGGCGGTTTGCTCGACACTCGTATTGGGCTGGTGATGGTGCTGTTGCTGGTCAACCTGCCGATCATCATCTGGATGCTGTATACCTATTTCAAGGAGATCCCGGCGGACATTCTGGAAGCGGCGCGGATGGACGGCGCGATGCTGCGCGCGGAGATCCTATATGTGCTGACGCCCATGGCGCTGCCTGGCATCGCCTCCACCATGTTGTTAAACGTGATCTTGGCATGGAACGAAGCGTTCTGGACCTTGAATCTGACGGCGGCCAAGGCGGCCCCGCTTACCGCTTTTATCGCCAGCTACTCCAGCCCGGAGGGGTTGTTTTACGCCAAACTCTCCGCAGCCTCGACCATGGCGATCGCGCCAATCCTGGTGCTGGGCTGGTTTAGTCAGAAACAGCTGGTGCGCGGGTTGACCTTTGGCGCGGTGAAATAGGGGCGGTTATGGGACGGATAGCGCTAAAAGGATTGTCCAAAAACTTCAACGATGTTGAGGTGATTCCACCGCTGGATTTGGAGATCGCCGACGGCGAGTTCGTGGTTTTTGTCGGCCCTTCGGGTTGCGGCAAATCCACCCTGCTGCGGTTGATCGCCGGGCTAGAGGACGCCTCGGGCGGAAACATTGAGATTGATGGGCAAGACGCGACCAACACGCCCCCGGCCAAGCGGCGGCTGGCGATGGTGTTTCAGTCCTACGCCTTGTACCCGCATATGACGGTGCGCAAGAATATCGCTTTTCCGTTGAAGATGGCCGGCGCCAGTCGCGATGAGATTGATCGCAAGGTTCAGGCGGCGGCGGCGTCGCTGAATCTGACCGACTATCTCGATCGTCGCCCAGGTCAGCTTTCTGGCGGTCAGCGCCAGCGGGTAGCGATTGGCAGGGCGATCGTGCGTGAGCCGGTGGCGTTTCTGTTCGATGAGCCGCTCTCAAATCTTGACGCCGCCTTGCGGGTGAATATGCGGCTGGAGATCTCCGAGCTGCATCAGTCATTGAAGACCACCATGGTTTACGTCACGCATGATCAGGTCGAGGCGATGACCATGGCCGACAAGATCGTCGTGCTGAACGCCGGTCGGATTGAGCAGGTTGGCGCGCCTTTGGAGTTGTACCGCCACCCGCGCAATCTGTTCGTCGCAGGGTTTATCGGGTCTCCAAGAATGAACTTCGTCAATGGCGCCGGAGCGGCGGCCTATGGCGCCCAGACCGTCGGGGTCCGGCCGGAACATTTGCGGGTCTCGACCCAGCAAGACGAGGGCGCATGGCGTGGGCGAGTCGGGGTGTCGGAGCATCTCGGGTCCGACACGTTCGTGCATGTTCATGTCGACGGCGTCGGTGCGATGAACGCCCGGATCGGCGGCGAAATGGGTGTGGGATATGGCGACGATGTTTGGCTCAGCCCGGACCCGGACAAGCTGCACCGGTTCGACGCGGACGGGATGGCGCTGTGATGGCGCGCCTGCAAGGCAAAGCGGCGTTGATCACCGGCGCCGCGCGCGGCATCGGTCAGGCGTTCGCGGCGCGGTATGTCGCCGAGGGCGCGCGGGTGGCGATTGCCGACATCAACCTCGATGCTGCCCGCGCCGCCGCTGATGCGCTTGGCGCTGCAGCGATCGCTGTCGAGATGGATGTGACCTCGCAAAGCTCCATCAACGCTGGAGTTCAGGTCGCGGAGCTGGCTTTCGGCGGGATCGATATTCTGGTCAACAACGCCGCCTTGTTCGACGCCGCCCCGATTGTTGAGATTACGCCCGAAAGCTACGACCGGCTGTTCGCGGTGAATGTTGCGGGGGTGTTGTTCACGATGCAGGCCGTCGCCAAGGGCATGATCGCGCGGGGCAAGGGCGGCAAGATCATCAATATGGCCAGTCAAGCCGGGCGCCGGGTGGAGCCGCTGGTGGCGGTGTATTGCGCCACGAAGGCGGCGGTGATCAGCCTGACGCAGTCGGCTGGGCTGAATTTGATCCAGCACCACATCAATGTGAACGCCATCGCGCCGGGGGTGGTCGACGGAGAGCATTGGGACGCGGTCGACGCATTGTTCGCCAAATATGAGGGCCGCCCACCGGGTGAGAAAAAGCGGCTGGTCGGCGAAGCCGTGCCCCATGGCCGTATGGGAACCGCCGAGGATCTCACCGGCATGGCTGTGTTCCTGGCCAGCAGCGAGGCGGACTACATCGTCGCGCAAACCTATAATGTGGATGGCGGCAATTGGATGAGCTGAGCGGCGGCCAGACGCATTTGGGGTCGCATCTGCGGTTAAGGCCTCGGGGGCGGTGATGGCGCCGCCGCTCTCCCTCGCCGCCTTGCCGGGGCTGACGCGCGCCAAGACGCCAGGCTATGATCGCGCCGCGTTGACGCCAGGGTTGGTTCATTTTGGGGTCGGGAATTTCCATCGAGCTCACCAGGCCGCCTATCTCGATCGGCTGTTCAGTCAGGGGCGGGACCTGGATTGGGCGGTGATCGGGACTGGGGTGACGGAGGCCGACCGGGCGATGCGGGCGGATCTGTTGGCGCAGGACTGCCTGTTCACTTTGGTCTCGCAATCCGCCGAGGAGAGCCGGGCGAGAGTGATCGGTGCGATGGTAGATTATCTTCCGGTGGGAGAGGCGGCGGCGATAATCGCGCAGTTGGCCGATCCGCGCATTCGCATCGTTTCTCTGACCGTGACCGAGGGCGGTTATTTCCTCGATGGGGAGGAGCGGTTCAACCTCGATCATCCTGTGATTCTGGCGGAGGCTGCTGGCTTAACTTCGCCCCGCACGGTGTTCGGCTTGATCGCCGCCGGGCTTCGGAGCCGCCGCGCCGAGGGCGCAGCGCCGTTTACGGTGATGTCCTGCGATAATATCCCCCATAACGGCGCCGTGACGCGCAACGCGGTGGCGGGTGTGGCGCGGCTGTCCGATCCGGAGCTTGCAGGATGGATTGAGACGGCGGTGGCGTTTCCAAACGGCATGGTCGACCGCATCACCCCCGCCACAGGCGATGCTGAGCTGGCGGCAGTGGTGCGCGACCATGACATCGCCGACCGGCGCCCGGTGTTCTGTGAGGATTTCTCGCAATGGGTGCTGGAGGATCATTTCCCGGCAGGGCGGCCCGCGCTGGAGGATGTCGGCGTGGAGTTCGTACCGGACGTCGCACCTTATGAACGGATGAAAATCCGTATCCTTAATGGCGGCCATGCTGTGCTGGCCTATCCGGCGGCGCTGCTTGAGATTGAATACGCTCATCAGGCGATGGCGGACCCGCTGATCTGGGGATTTCTGGACAAGGTTGAGAGGGAGGAGATCCTGCCGACAGTGTCGCCGCCGCCGGGCGTCGACGCGGCGGGCTACCTTCAGGTGATCGAGCGGCGTTTCGCCAACCCTAAGATCGCCGATCAGGTGCGGCGGCTCTGTTACGACGGCGCCAATCGGCAACCGAAATTCATCCTGCCGATCATCGCGGACCGTCTCGCCGAGGGCGAAGGTGTTGAGGGATTGGCCCTGGCGAGCGCGCTGTGGTGCCGCTATTGCGCCGGCGAGACAGAGAGCGGCGCGCCGATTGCGCCCAATGACCCGAATTGGACGCGGTTAACCCAGATTGCGCAGGCCACCCGCAACGACCCCGCCGCATGGCTGGCGATGGAGGAGGTGTATGGTTCTCTGGGGCAAGCTGCGGCGTTTCAAGCCGACTTTGCGGCGGCGTTGACCGCCATGTGGCGGGATGGGGTCGCCGAGACGCTGCGGCGGTATCTGGCGGGCGTGGGCTGAGGAGATGTCCCGCCCTGTTTCTTTTCACATCATTTGGCCAGGTTAAGCGTTGGGCGATATCTCGATTGATGCGCGTCCTTAACCTTGCATTCCCTCCGTAACCCTGCAAAATTTCCGGAAAACAACAGTTGGCCGGGAGAAAGCGCTTCATATGCAGGATATGGCGCAGGCGTTCGGAGTGGCGCTGGCGTTGGCCGGTAGCTTGGACGCAGATTTAGTGGAGATTGTCGGGCTGTCTCTTCAGGTCAGCATCACGGCAACACTGATCGCTTGTTTGTTCGGTTTTCCCCTGGGTGCGATTTTGGCGACCGCCCGTTTCCCGGGCCGCGGCGCTGTGTTGGTCGTGGTGAATGCGTTGATGGGCTTGCCGCCGGTGGTCGTCGGCCTGTTGGTGTATCTACACCTCTCTCGCTCCGGACCGTTAGGATTTCGCGGGCTGCTCTATACGCCGACCGCGATGATCATCGCCCAGACGATATTGATCACGCCAATCGTCGCCGCGCTGTCCCGGCAGGTGCTGGAGGATCTGCACCATGAATACGCCGAGCAGTTTCGCTCGCTCTCCACCCCACGTTGGACGGCGGTGAATGCGCTGCTTTGGGATGGCCGCTTTGCATTGCTCACCGTGGCGTTGGCGGGCTTTGGCCGCGCTATCGCCGAGGTGGGTGCGGTGATGATCGTCGGCGGCAATATCGATCACCTGACACGGGTGATGACCACAGCCATCGCGTTGGAGACCTCCAAGGGCGACCTGCCCTTGGCGTTGGCGCTAGGGATGATCCTGCTGGCGATCGCCCTGGCGGTTAATGCGGCGGTGATGTCGTTAAAACTGACAGCGGAGCGCCACGCTTATGCTTGATCGCGCGTTTGACAGTTACGACGCCTCTCCCGTTGAAGACGCAATCCAGCCGCCGTTTCCGCTGTTGGCTGCGCGAGGTCTTTGTTTCGAGGCCGGTGGGGCGCGGTTGATTGATGAAGTTGACCTCCGCCTAGATGCGTTCGGTGCCACGGTGGTGATGGGGCCGAACGGCGCCGGCAAGAGTTTGCTGCTGCGATTGCTCCACGGATTGATCGCCCCCTGCGCTGGTGAGCTGTTGTGGCGGGGAAAGGCGATGGGGGAGGCGGCGCGCCGGCGGCAGGCGATGGTGTTTCAACGCCCGGTGCTGCTACGCCGATCGGCCGCCGACAATATTGATTTCGCGTTGAAGCTGCATCGGCGGGCAGACCGGGATCGCCGGGACATGCTGTTGCAGCATGTGGGGCTGTTGGAGAAGGCGCGCCAGCCCGCGCGGCTGCTTTCCGGCGGCGAGCAACAGCGCCTCGCTCTGGCCCGGGCGCTGGCGACCGAGCCCGAGCTGTTGTTCCTTGATGAGCCGACGGCCAGCCTCGACCCCGCCTCGACCCAGATGATTGAGACGCTGGTTCTCGCCGCCAAGCGAAACGGGGTGAAAATCGTGTTCGTCACCCATGATCTTGGGCAGGCCAAGCGCCTGGCCGACAAGATTCTGTTTCTTCCTGGCGGCCGGGTCGCTGAGCATGCGCCAGCCGCGCGGTTTTTTGATCGCCCGACCTCCGAGGCCGCGCGCGGCTATCTTGAGGGGCGGATTGTTCTGTAACTATCTGAAAAAAATGGAAAATTACATGAGGTTGACGAGAAGCTCGCTCGCTATCGCGGCGGCGGTCGCGCTGATGGCCGGCGTTGCAGCTGAGAGAGCGGCGGCAGAGGACGCCATCATCGTCCAATCCACGACCTCGACGAAAAATTCAGGGCTATACGATCATATCCTGCCGATGGCGAAGGCGGCCACGGGCGTCACCGTGAATGTAGTCGCAGTGGGCACCGGACAGGCGATCAAGAACGCCCGCAACTGCGACGGCGACGTGCTGTTGGTCCACGCCAAATCGGCTGAGAAGACATTCGTTGAAGAGGGCTTCGGGGTGAAGCGGTTCGACCTGATGTACAATGATTTCGTCATTGTCGGTCCGCCCGACGATCCGGCCCATGTCACAGGTTCCTCCAGCGCGGTGAAGGCGTTGAGCATGATCTCCGCCTCCAGCAAGGCGCTGTTCGCCTCGCGCGGCGACGACAGCGGCACCCACAAGAAGGAGCGGTGGCTCTGGAAACTGGCGGGCGTCGATCCCAGCGCTGCGTCAGGCCAATGGTACCGCGAGACCGGCTCTGGCATGGGCGCGACGTTGAACGCTGGGCTCGGCATGGGCGCTTACGTGATGACCGATCGCGCCACCTGGATCGCGTTCAAGAATAAGGGCGGCTATCAGATCGTGGTTGAGGGCGACAACGCCATGCTCAACCAATATGGGGTGATTCTGGTTAGCCCGGAGAAGTGCCCCGAGGTGAAGGCGGTTCCGGGGCAAAAGTTCATTAACTGGCTGATCTCGGCGGAGGGGCAGGCGGCGATTGGAGGGTATCGGCTAGAGGGGAAGCAACTGTTCTTTCCGAACGCGCAGTGATTTGTTCGAAACTCTCCGGCCGGATTGCGCTGACCTCAGAGTGCGCGAAAATAATTTTGCAACCAAGTATTAAAGCGGCGCTACTTAACGCGCATCAATTATTGAAACTCCGCCTCGAACGCCACATCGAGCTCAAAGCCGGGAAAGCGGTGGCGCAGCGATACGGCGAGGGTCATGCGCCGGACAGCCTCTGCGCCACCCGCCGGGCGAGCAGCTCTGACAGCAGCAGCGCCGACATCGCCACCAGGATCGAGATCGCCACCAACCTTAACGCCGACGCCTCTCCGCCCGGAACCTGCAAAAACG
>JAHQVS010000084.1 GCA_019634215.1 Paracoccaceae bacterium
ACCCCCTGGACATTCCCGTCGGACCGATCCTGTCGATGAAGGAAATCTCGGAAGACCAGGGGCTGAGGGACACAGGCACGATCGTTGAAGTCGATCACCCGGAGCGCGGCGCCTATCTCAGCGTTGGCTGCCCGGTCAAGATGTCAGATAGCCCGGTCGAGGTGACGCGCTCACCGCTGCTAGGTGAGCACACCACAGAGATTCTTGCCTCCGTGCTCGGTTATGAGGGCGATGATCTGGAGCGGGTGCTGGGTTCTGGCGCCGTTGGTCAAGTCAATAAAGTCGCAGCGGAGTAGGCGTTGTCATGCGTGTGATCGTGATGGGCCAACAGGCCTTCGGCAAAGATGTGCTGGCCAAGCTGCTAGACGATGGCCCTGACGAAGTTGTGGCCGTCTACTGCGAGCCCGACAAAGAGGGCAAGCCAGCTGATCCTATTAAAACCTACGCCTTGGAGCGTGGCTTGCCTGTGCATCAGCCGGCCAAGTTCGACAACCCCGAGGTGCTTGAGACCCTAGCCTCTCACCAAGCCGATTTGATGGTGATGGCGTTTGTGAACGTGTTTGTGCCGGAAGCGGCACGCGATACGCCGACACATGGGTCAATCTGTTTCCACCCGTCGCTGTTGCCGCTGCATCGCGGCCCGAGCGCGGTGAACTGGCCGATCATCATGGGCAGCACCAAGTCGGGTTACTCCTGGTTCTACCCTAGCGACGGCCTCGACGAAGGCGACAGCCTGCTGCAATGGGAGTGCGATATCGGTCCTGACGACACCGTGATCACTCTCTACTTCAAGAATATCTACCCCTCGGCGGTGGAGAGCGTGCTGACGGTCTGCGATCTGTTCCGCAATGGGAACCCACCCCGGATCGTCGCTGATGAGGCTCAGGCCAGCTACGAGCGCCGCTGCACTGCGAAGCACTGTCGGATCGATTGGAACAAGCCTGTGGCTCAGGTCTACAATCTGATCCGTGGCGCAAACCCCAGCCCAGGCGCCTGGACCACGTTGAACGGAGCGCAAGTTCAGGTCTTCGATTGCGCCCGTGTCCCCGGCGATGGGATTTCCTCACGCGTTATGGACGTGTCGGAGGAAGGGGTGACGGTACAGGCGATTGGCGGGCGCATCCTTGTGAAGCGCGTGCGACCGGCGGGCGGGGACAAGGTGTCCGCTGCTGAATGGGCGGCGTCCGTCGGTCTTGAGACACGCACGGAGCTTGGCGGCTGATACGGAACACGCGCGACTGTTCAGGTTGCGATAGAGGAACTCGATATGTCTGACATCGAAATCGCCCGTAAAGCGAACAAGAAACCGATCCAGGAGATCGGTGCGAAGCTCGGCATTCCGACCGAACATCTTCTGCCCTTCGGCCATGATAAGGCCAAGGTGTCGGCGGAGTTCATCAAGTCGCTGGAGAGCCGCCCTGATGGCAACCTTATTCTGGTTACGGCGATCAACCCGACCCCGGCAGGTGAGGGCAAGACCACTACCACCGTTGGTCTGGGCGATGGCTTGAACGCCATCGGCAAGAAGGCGGTTATCTGCATTCGCGAAGCCTCGTTGGGCCCGAACTTCGGCATGAAGGGCGGCGCGGCAGGCGGCGGATACGCACAGGTGGTGCCGATGGAGGAGATGAATCTCCATTTCACCGGCGACTTCCACGCGATCACGTCAGCGCATAACCTGCTCTCGGCGATGATCGACAACCATATCTACTGGGGCAACAGCCTGGAGATCGACACCCGCCGTGTCGCATGGCGCCGGGTGCTTGATATGAATGACCGGGCGTTGCGCCAGATTGCCGGTCCACTCGGCGGCGTCGCCAACGGGTTCACTCGTGAGATGGGCTTCGACATCACCGTCGCCTCGGAAGTCATGGCCATCCTCTGCCTCGCCGCAGATTTGAAGGATTTGGAAAAACGGCTGGGCGATATGATTGTCGCCTACCGGCGGGATCGCAGTCCGGTCTATTGCCGCGACATCAAGGCCGAGGGCGCCATGACGGTGCTGCTCAAGGACGCAATGCAGCCGAACCTGGTGCAGACGTTGGAGAACAACGCCGCCTTTGTTCATGGGGGTCCGTTCGCCAACATCGCTCATGGCTGCAACTCGGTGGTCGCCACCAAGACAGCGCTGAAGCTGGCGGATTACGTGGTCACCGAAGCCGGTTTTGGCGCCGACCTGGGCGCCGAGAAGTTCTACGACATCAAGTGCCGCAAGGCTGGGCTAAGCCCCAAGGCTGCGGTGGTGGTCGCTACCGTGCGCGCGATGAAGATGAACGGCGGCGTCGCCAAGGCCGATCTGGGCGCCGAGAATGTCAACGCGGTGAAGAACGGCTGCGCCAACCTTGGTCGCCATATCGAGAATATGCAGAAATTCGGCGTGCCGATTGTGGTTGGCATCAACCACTTTGTGACCGACACAGACGCGGAAGTGCAGGCGATTAAGGAGTACTGCGCCAGCTTGGGTGTGGAGGCGATTCTCAACAAGCACTGGGCCCATGGCGGCGAGGGGATTGTCGACACCGCGCGCAAGGTGGTGGAGTTGGTTGAGGGAGGAAGCTCCTCCTATGCGCCGCTGTACCCCAATGAGCTTGGCCTGTTTGAGAAAATCGAGAAAATCGCCAAGGAAATCTACCGCGCCGACAATGTGATCGTTGATGGTAAAATTCGCGATCAGCTTAAGGCGTGGGAGGCCGCCGGTTACGGTGACTTGCCGATCTGCATGGCGAAGACTCAGTATAGCTTCACCACCGATCCGAACAGCCGGGGCGCGCCGACTGGATTTGATATCCCGGTTCGTGAGGTGCGCCTCTCCGCTGGGGCGGGCTTCATCGTCGCGATTTGCGGGGAGATCATGACCATGCCCGGCCTGCCACGCGTGCCGTCCGCCGAGGCGATTCGTCTCAATGAGACTGGAGAGGTCGAAGGCCTCTTCTAAGCAGCGATGGGATGACCCAGGTGGTCAAGGGGAAGGAGTTGGTGAAGTGATTCGCAAGATCTTTGTGCCGATTCGTGGAGATGGCGAGGGCGAGAACGTGCTGCGGCATGCGCTGGCCTTGGCTAAGCGATTCAATGCACACATCGAAGCGACGCATTGCCGGCCTCGTCCTCAAGACTTGATGCCCTTTGGGGTGCCGATGCCTGGATTCCTGAAGGAGCAGATCGCGAAGCAAGCGGACGAGGTCGCCGACGCTGAGGAGCAAGCACTTCGCGCTGAGTTTGACAGTCTCGTGGATCAATTCGGGATTCCGATGACTGACACGCCTCGAGGCGATGTCGCGTCAATTGGTTGGATTGAAGAAGTCGGCAAGCAGGTTGACGTGATCCGGAATCGTGCGCGGATGTGTGATCTGATCGTAGTTCCAAAGCCAAACCGAGACCGGAACCTTGGTTCCAATACACTCAAGTCGGCGCTATTTGCTTCGGGTCGCCCGGTAATGATGTGCCCACGAATTGAGACGTCTCCGCAAGTACTGGGAGATCACGTGGCGTTTGCTTGGAACGGTTCGCTCGAAGCGACGCGCGCGGTGGCGATGACTGCAACGGTGGTTGCAGCGGCGTCAGAAGTTACCATCCTGGCCATTGATGAAAAGCCTGGCCATCCGGCGGACGCAACGGCGTTTGCTACCTACCTCGCCGCGCATGGCGTCGCGGCGAAGATTCATCGAGCCGACTCCGGCGGCGATGTTGGAGGCGCTCTGTTGAATGAGGCGGACGCCGTTGGGGCGGATTTGCTGATTATGGGCGCCTATGGCGATAGTCATGAGAAGGAGACAATCTTCGGAGGAAACACGCAAACAATTGTAGATACGGCAATCAGACCAGTTCTGATGGTGCACTGAAACATAGCGGTTCATGCGTGGGAGTCTACATATCCGGCGCGTCAACTGTAAAAATCCCGGAAACGTATAAAAATTGGTCGGCCGGATTGCATTCGTTCGTCTGTAAAGGGTGGAGCGACAGCCATCATCTCGGTAAACCAATAGTGCCACTACAGGCACACCCGGGTCATAGGGAGGTATAGATGACCATGTTGAGTTCATTTGTGACGAAGACGTTGGGAGCGGCCGCTGTTGCTTTCGCCGCTATGTCTGGTTCGGCTTCTGCGTGGGAGCCTACCAAGCCAATCGATTTTGTGATCATGGCGGGCGCCGGCGGCGGCGCCGACCAGATTGCCCGCTTCATCCAATCCGTTGCTGAGAAGAAAGGTCTTACCAGCCGCCCGCTGGTGCCGAACAACAAAGGCGGCGGTTCTGGCGCAGAAGCTCTGATTCACCTCAAGGGCGCATCAGATCCTGACCATACCATCCTGGTGACCCTTAACTCATACTTCACGACGCCGCTGCGCCAGAAAGGCTTGGGCATCGACGTGAAAACCTTCACGCCGGTTGCGATGATGGGTGTCGACCCGTTTGTGCTGTGGGTTCATAAGGACAGCGGCATCACCACCTTCGAGGATTGGGTCGAGAAGGTTAAGGCCGATAACGGCGAATATGTCATGGGCGGAACCGGTAGCGGTCAAGAAGACTCGCTGGTGATAACGTTCATGGAGCAGAACTTCGGCCTCGACATCAAGTACATCCCGTACAAGGGCGGCGGCGCCGTGGCGAAGGACCTGGCCGGTCAGCAGATCATGGCCAGCGTCAATAACCCGGCCGAAGCTAAAGGCTTCTATGAAGCTGGAGATGTTGTGCCGTTGATCGCTTTCTCTGATGAGCGGTTGGCTGCGTATCCTGACGTTCGCACCGTGAAAGAGATCGGCAAAGACTTCAGCTACTACAACCAGCGGGCCGTCGTCGGCGCGCCGGGACAGTCGGCCGAGGCAGCCGAGTACTACCAGAAGCTGTTTGAGACCATCTACAACACCGAAGAGTGGCAAGAGTACATGACATCGGAGAGCCTTTCTCCGCTGTGGATGGCTCCTGAAGACCAGACAGCTTATTGGCAGCTGCAGATCGACAACCACGTCGAGCTGCTCGCCAAGATGGAAGAATAATAAAGCGAACTAGACAGTAGCAACGAGTTTGGTGCAGGAGGGAACTTCAATGCGGCGCGGGGAAATCGTAACTGCATTTATCTTAGCCGCGCTTTCCATCTACATGATGTGGAAGAGCACTGAACTCGACATCGGCTATGCTACTGGCGTGGGACCTGGAGGCGGCTCTTGGCCGTTCTGGCTCTCTGCTGTCATGCTGATTTGCACTGGATGTATCGCATACAACTGGGCTAGGCGGTCTTCACCGCCTTCCCAATCTGATGAGCCGGTGCTGGACGCCGAAGGCTTACGGATGCTGATTCAGGTCGGAGGCGGCATCATCGGGTTTGTTGGGTTGACCAGTATCATCTCAATCTACGGCGCGATGGCCCTCTTTCTGTTCTACTACGTCCGCATACTCGGGCGTCATTCGCTCGCGTTGTCGCTCGCGATCACGCTGCTGACGCCCACGATCTTCTTCTTCTTCTTTGAAGGGTTGATGCGGATCACGTTGCCAAAAGGCCTGAGCTTTACGGATCCGTTCTTCAACGTGCTTTACGATCTAATCTACTAGAACTGGTTGAATAGATTGTTGCTTGTGGCGGGCGGAAACGACCGTAATCTCTAATCGTGCCTAACGTGGAGGCGCAGCCATGGAAATACTTGGGCTTCTCTCTGACGGTCTGCTCCTAGCGCTGCAGCCCATCAATGTTGGTATGATCCTGATCGGGGTCACCATCGGTCTATTCATCGGGGCTATGCCTGGACTTGGTTCGGTCAACGGCGTCGCCATTCTGTTGCCCATCACCTTTCTGGTGCCGCCGGAATCGGCCATCATCTTCCTCGCCGCCATCTATTATGGCGCGATGTATGGCGGGGCGATCAGCTCCATCACGCTCGGCATTCCCGGGGCTTCAACGGCTGTGGCGACCACCTTTGATGGGCGCCCATTAGCGCTTCAAGGCCGCGCCAGCCTGGCGCTGGTCACGGCGGCGTTAGCCTCGTTTGTCGGCGGCACGATCTCCGTGATCTTGTTCACTTTGTTCGCGCCGCTTCTGGCCTCGGTCGCGCTGAGCTTCGGTCCCCCGGAAATATTCGCGCTGATGTTGTTGGCCTTTGCGACCTTCGTAGGCTTGGGCGGAGATGATATTCCGAAGACGGTGCTCTCCATCTGTCTGGGTTTGGTGTTGGCGTCGGTTGGATTCGACGAGATCTCCGGTGAGCCGCGTCTGGTGTTCTTTGATATTTCAGGCTTCCTGCACGGCATCAACTTCCTCGTCTTGGCTATCGGGGTCTACGGCATCGGCGAGATGATGTGGACGATCGACACAACCCGCGGAAAGATCACCACAACCGAGTCCCGGATGACGCTGCGTGGCGCAATCGCCGATGCTGGCGAGTTCCTTCGGCGCGCCTGGCGGGGAACCGCGATTGGGTCGAGCCTTGGCTTCTTCGTGGGTATTCTGCCGGCTGCCGGCGCGACGCCTGGGTCGCTGATGTCTTATGGTGTCGCCAAGATGCTGGCCCGAGACGGCAATGAGTATGGCAAGGGTCATCCCGACGGCGTCGCTGCGCCTGAAGCGGCCAACAACTCCGCATCGACCGGGTCGATGTTGCCAATGTTGACCTTGGGTATTCCCGGTTCGCCAACCACGGCTATTCTTCTCGGCGGCATGGTCATCTGGGGCCTGACACCAGGACCTCGGTTGTTCACCGATCAGCCGGAGTTCGTCTGGGGTCTAATCGGTTCATTCTATATTTCGAACTTCTTCGCCTTGGTGATCAATCTGAGCTTCATTCCGCTGTTTATCTGGATGTTGCGGATGCCGTTCACCATTCTGGCGCCGATGATCTTCGTGCTCTCGATCGTGGGTGGCTCCGCTGCCACCAAGGACATGCATGACGTTTGGCTGATCGTGATTTTCGGGCTCGCGGCCTTCTTCCTGAGGAAGTTCGACTACCCACTGGCGCCGGCGGTGTTGGCGATCGTGTTGGGGCCGATCGCGGAGCCTACCTTACGACAGTCGCTGTTGCTGTCGTCTGGTGATCCGATGATCTTTCTGAACCGCCCGATCGCAGGACCGATTACGGTGATCGCTATCATCCTGATCTTCATGCCGTTGCTTAAGATGGTTCGCAACCGGATGCGGCAGCAAAGTGAGAAGACGGCGTAAACGCTAGAATCATGTTTCGCTGACTTGAGTGCCCCGGCCCTACGGCCGGGGCGTTTTAGGTTGAAGTTCCCTGCGTGTTCTTGATGGATGTTATCGCTCAACTTTAGTGCGACAATTCGCCATACCTTACTGTGATATGGGAATTATCCCATGTGTGGTCTATGGCTAGTTTTAGCCAAGGCCCTACCTTCTCATCTACATTTATAATGAGGGAATAGCCGCTCAACTCGTGTCGCAGCCACAAATTATGGCTTCGCCGCGCTAGCTTCTGCTCAACGCGTTTGCACTCACAGATTTGAGCAACACTGAGGAAGCGCTGCTCGCCGACTCGTGTGCAGGCGTGGCTCGAAAATATATTCAAATTGCATTATATGTTTCAGAGAGACATGGAGCATGATGCCCGGAGATCTCGTATGGAAACAGAATTCACTCCCCTCGCCTCCCTGATTGGCGGCGGCATGATTGGCGCGGCGGCGGTGCTGTTGATGGGGTTGCATGGCCGGATTATGGGCGCCACCGGCGTGTTGCGGGGCGTGTTGTCGCCGGTGGGGCCACGCGATTGGAGCTGGCGCGTGGCGCTGCTTGTGGGAATGGCGTCTGCGCCTCTGCTCTATGTGCTCGCAACAGGGCGCGCGCCAGACATAGAGGTTCCCGTGTCAATTGGTGCCTTGGTGGTCGGCGGTGTGTTGGTTGGGTTCGGCGTGACGTTGGGCGGCGGCTGCACCTCAGGTCATGGGGTATGCGGGATGGCGCGGTTTTCGCGCCGCTCGCTCCTCGCGACGCTGACCTTCATGGCGACCTGTCTCGCCACTGTTTTTATCAGCCGCCATATCATCGGGGTGTGAGAGATGCGTTTGCTATCGGTTGGCCTGATCGGCGTTCTATTTGGCGTCGGCATTCTCGTTTCGGGAATGGCGAGCCCGGCCAAGGTGTTAAACTTTTTTGATGTCGGGGGAGCATGGGACCCAAGTCTGATGTTCGTGATGGGCGGCGCCCTGACCGTCACGCTGCTTGGCTATCGCTTTGTGTTGTCTCGATCCGCCCCGCTGTTTGATGGCAGCTTTCACCTTCCTGTAGCCCACCAATTGGATGCGCGCCTACTCGGAGGAGCGGCGGTGTTTGGCGTCGGTTGGGGGATTGCCGGGTTTTGCCCAGGCGGCGTGTTGCCGGCGATTGGGACGGGACGCGCTGACGTGTTGATCTTCGTCGCATCTCTTATCGTCGGCATGCTCGCCACGGATGCCTGGGGAAAATACATCCAAAGGTGCGAGGCGGCGCAGCGAGAATAAGCTGCGCCAAAGTGAGCGAAACTGATATTTCACAGGTCTATAAGTTAATTAAGTGAAGTTACAAAAAGCAAGGAGGGCCGGAGGATGACGACCTACCCCATCGAGATGAGCGTTCAGCCCGAGGTGAAGGGGTTCTTCGATTCCGAGACCAACACCATCAGCTATGTGGTGAAAGATCCGGCCTCTACCGCCTGCGCGGTGATCGACAGCGTGATGGACATTGACTACGCCGCTGGCCGCATCGCCTACGCCCATGCTGACCAAATTATCGCTGATATTGAGGCGCGAGGGCTCAAACTGGAGTGGCTCATCGAGACGCATGTTCACGCCGATCATCTCTCCGGCGCGCCCTATATTCAGCAACGGCTTGGCGGACAGATCGGCATCGGCGCCAAGATCCGCTTGGTGCAGGAGACATTTGGCAAGGTGTTCAATGAGGGTACCGAGTTTCAGCGTGATGGCAGCCAGTTTGACCGCTTGTTCGAGGATGGCGATTGCTACCGGATCGGGGCGATGACGGCGTTTGTGATCCACACCCCTGGCCACACCCCGGCCTGTATGACTCATGTGATTGGGGACGCCGCCTTTGTCGGTGACACGCTGTTTATGCCTGACGGTGGCAGCGCTCGCGCCGACTTTCCTGGGGGCGACGCTGGCGAATTGTACGATTCCATTCAAAAGCTGCTGTCGTTGCCGGATCAAATGCGCTTGTTCATGTGCCATGACTATGGCCCTAACGGTCGCGAAATTCGCTGGGAGACCACCGTGGCGGATGAGAGGGCGGAGAATATTCATGTTGGCGGCGGCAGGAGCCGGGAGGAGTTTATCAAGTTCCGCACCGCGCGAGATCAGCAATTGGCAATGCCGAAGCTGATTATTCCAGCCTTGCAGGTAAACATGAATGGGGGAGAACTGCCGCCTGAGGATGAGGATGGCAGACGCTACTTAAAGGTGCCGCTCGATATGCTGTGAGGGCCTCCGGCTGGCGGACGGTCACGCATTAGGCCGCAGCTATTTCAACGAGGGCACGGCCAAGTTTTGGCCCTCCAAGTCTTGATCCGCGACCTTTTCCTCTCTTGCAGCGTAGCCGGAAACGGCGTCAATTTGGTTATAGTGCCGTTTCGTCAGGCTGGGGCGGCAGAGCCACCTCAACCGTAGACGCGGTCTGGCGGCGAAAACCAGAAAAGGGGTGAGGGATGCGTATCAGATCCATTTTGGCCGGAGTCGCTGCTCTAACAGTCGCCGCGCCGGTTATCGCCGACACGACCGAGGTGACTTGGACCACCACCGTGGTGGTTGAGAAGGAAGGCGCACACTGCGTCGATGATCCGAATTGCTTCAACCGCTACCATCCGGATATTCCGGCTGTCTCGCGCGCCAAGCCGGGTGAGATGATTGTGTTTCATACCAGGGATGCGCTCGATTCCGATCTCACCTTGGACTCGAACGCCGATGATCTGGCGGCGCTGGATTTGAACTTGGTGCATCCGATGACCGGCCCGGTTCATATCGAAGGGGCGGAACGCGGTGATGTATTGGCCGTGACGCTGATGGACATCGCGCCGGATCAATACGGCTACACCGTCATCGTGCCGGGCTTTGGGTTTCTGCGCGACATGTTCACCGAGCCGTATCTGGTGAACTGGCGTCTCAGCCGCACCCACGCCGAGTCGGACGACATGCCTGGGGTGAAAATCCCGTATGAGGCGTTCATGGGTTCAGTTGGGGTGATGCCGGGTGAGGAGGAGGTCGAGACCTGGCTCGCCCGTGAGGCGGCGTTGGCCGCAGCGGGTGGTGTGGCGTTGCCCCCCCAGCCGATGGGCGCTTTGCCGACAGCGGTGTGTGGGCCGGAGGGGCCTGCTAAGGATAAGTGCTTGCGCACTGTGCCGCCGCGCGAGAATGGCGGCAACATGGATGTGCAGCAAATGCAGATCGGCACTACCTTGCTGTTGCCATGCTTCGTGGACGGCTGCGGGCTGTTCGTGGGCGACGTCCACTATGCCCAGGGCGACGGTGAGGTCTCCGGCACCGCCATTGAGATGGGCGCGGTTGTCACGGTGCGCACCGAGATCCGCAAGGGGTTGGGCGCGGCGGTCAAGGGCCCGGAAGTTGAGGGCACCACACAGATCCGAGACATCGAGCCGACCAAGTTTCACCAGACCATTGGTTTGCCGCTGAAGGCCGAGGGCGAGGTGCCTGCGCCGCACAGCTATCTGGAAAGCGAGAAGATCGAGACTTTGTCGAACCTCTCAGAGGATCTGACTCTGGCGGCGCGCGATGCATTAATTAAGATGATCGATTATATCGTCCGCGAGCATGGCTTGACTCGGGAGCAGGCGTATATTCTCGCCAGCGTGGCGGTGGATCTGCGGGTTGGGCAGGTGGTCGATGTGCCGAACTATGTCGTAACCGCCGTGCTGAAAGAGGACGTGTTCGTCGAGGAATGACTTCGCTGACTCGTCGCCGATGGTTGCAGGGCGCGGCAGTCGCCCTGCTTTACCCGTTGCTGGGGGCGCACGCCCCCTATGAGCAGTGGGTGGTGTACCGCAAAAAACATCTGCTGATAGGTTGCCACCGGCGTGACGCTCGCGGCTATGTATTGGCCAAGCAGGTGGTCGCGGCTTTGGCCGAAGAGTTGCCGGCGGCCAAGGCGCGGGTTGCCCGGGCGCCCAGGCCGGAGCGGATCGCCAGCTTGTTGGGCACGGCGCAGCTCGATGTCGCCTTGCTGTCGCCGAGTATGGCCGAGCTGATGCAAACCGGGGCGGGGCTTTTCAAACCCTATGGTCCGGTTCGGCTTGAGCTTCTGGGATGGGTCGAGGATCAGATCCTAGTCGCCCGACCCGCCTTCCGGCCCGATCACGCTTGGCTGGTGACTGGCGCCCTCGCCCATGCCGAGACGCTGCGCTCAGACGGCGCTGAGCTAGGCGTGCCTTGGCACGATGGCAGCCAAGCTTACTGGGAAGGGCGGCCGCGCCCCTCGCCTTGACCGCCCTACGGCGGCGGGGCGGTTTATCTATCCATTGAGGCGATCAGCTTTGATAAGCGGGTCATCTTTGCTTTCTGTTCTATCGCCAATGTTCCCAATCAAACAGAGTATGTTTGGCGGGGGCTGGCTCAAATCAAAAGCGAGTAGATTGTGTCTGAACGCGCCGAGGTCGCGACGAGTGGGGTGGACAATGCCCAGTTGGGCATTCTGTGCGCCCTGATTGGGATGACAGCGATCTCGGTCCAGGACATGCTGATCAAGCAGCTCTCGGGTGATTATGCGCTGCACCAGATCATTTTTTTTCGCTCTGCTGTTGGGGTGATCTTCTCAATCATGATTTTGCAATGGGAGGGCGGTTTCGCAGCGCTCCGCGTTCCGCGTCTTGAATTACACCTGATGCGTGGCGTGCTCGTTGTCGTGGCGAACATGTGCTATTTCGCGGCATTGGCGGTGCTGCCGATTGCCGAGGCGACAGCGCTGTTTTTTATCGCGCCTCTACTGATAACGCTGATGGCGGCTGTTTCGCTCGGAGAGGCGCTTGGGCCTCGGCGGATTGTCGCCGTGGCGATCGGGTTTGGTGGCGTTTTGCTGATGCTGCGGCCGTTTGAGACCAGCGATGGTGGCGGTGGGCTGCAACTGGTCGCGCTCCTACCGATCGTCGCGGCGTTCGCCTATGCGATGATGCAGATTCTAACTCGGAAGCTGGGGATCTCAGCGCAGGCGTCGGTGCTGGCGATTTATATTCAGGGCACGTTTCTAGTGGTCGGATTGCTGTTCTGGGCGGTCGCCGGCGACGGGCGTTTTGTGGAGGGCGTTGAGAACCCTAGCTTGCGCTTTTTGCTGCGCGCCTGGCGGTGGCCTGAGCCGGATGATTGGCCGTTGTTCCTAGGCATAGGGACATTGTCTGCGGTGATCGGCTATATGTTGTCACAGTCCTACCGGCTCGCCGAGGCAGCGGTGGTGGCGCCGTTTGAGTATGTGGCGCTGCCGTTAGCGGTATTCTGGGGCTGGATGGTATGGGGCGAGTTGCCCCGACCCGCGAGTGCCGTTGGCATCATATTGGTAATGTCGGCGGGCGTGTATGTGTTTGTGCGCGAGCGCCGTCGTGGGCGCTCGATGGAGGCAAAGAAGAACTTGCGCAAATGGTGATGACCGTTGGACTTGGTGTTAACGCCCAGTTTGCGTGACCACCACTGCCGGCGCCCCGGGGCGAGTTTGGTCGATCAGGATGTCCGGAGCGGATGTGCCTATCTGGCGACTGACAGCCACCCGCCCTCGGCCTGCCTGGAGGATGGCGGCGTTGCTGTTTGCGCCAGTTTGCTCCAGTAGGGCGCGGTGGCGGTCACCGGTCTGATCGACGGTAGCCCTGTTGTTCATCCCATGTTGACGCGCACCTGCGAGGTTTTCATCACCGTTTTGATAGATGTGAAGCTGGTTCTCGGATCTGCCAGCTTGCGCCACGCCAATAAGGTTGCGAGCGCCTTGCTGTCGGGCGTCGATGTGCTGGTTGCGCCCGGATTGACCGAGAATGATGCTGTTATCCGCACCACGTTGGCGCAAATGGGAGCTGAGCGCGTTACCCTGTTGGCGCAGCTCCGCCTTGTTTTGATCGCCAATTTGCAGCGTCTCAACTCGTCCCGCGCCATCGTTTGCACGCGAGGCTGCGACCGCTTCGACAGATATTTGCTTGATGATCGCCAGAGCTTCCAGCCGAGACGGTGGTTCGGCGGTTTGTGAGATCGCTGTAGGGGCGGAAAGGCAGAACAGGGCGGCGAATGGCGCGGCGGCGCGACAGCGAGGGGACTGGATAGAACGCTTGCTCATGCGATAGCCTCGGCAAATGACTTGTTGGTTACAGGAAGGTCGCACCGGCGGCCCGAAGGTCGCCGACGCGGTGAGGTGATGCCCGACCCAGAGGCAGGAAAGGGTGCGTGGGCTTACTGTGAGACCTTCGCCATGTTGCCATAGCCGTGCTGCTGTACGTTCGACCAGTCGAAGCCGCTCTGCGCTACTGAGGCTTTGTTGCCGTAGCCGAGTTGCTCTAAGGCCGAGACGTTGTGGCCATAGCCGCCCTGCTCGACGC
>JAHQVS010000085.1 GCA_019634215.1 Paracoccaceae bacterium
AAGGTATCGTTGAGGAGCCACCCCTACGGCTGGGCGACGGCGGCGCCATCGCGCCAGGTTATGATCCAGAGCTAGACACCGCCCGAGCACTGCGCGACGACACTCGGCAAGTCATCGCCCAAATGCAGAGTCAATATCAGGAAGACACAGGCATCTCCGCCTTAAAGGTGAAGCACAATAACGTGCTGGGATACTTTGTAGAAACCCCGGCGACCCATCAGAAGCGCATGATGAGTGAACAGCTCAATGCCACCTTCATGCACCGTCAGACCACAGCAAACGCGGTACGGTTTACAACCGTGGAGCTGGCGGAACTGGAAGGTAAAATCGCGCGGGCGGCGGACCAGACCGCCGAATTGGAAAAGGCGGCATTCGAGGTTTTGACCCGGAAGGCGCTGGAGCGGTCCGGCCCAATCGCGCGAGCAGCGGCGGCATTGGCGGCGGTAGATGTCGCCGCCAGTCTTGCAGAGCTGGCGGAGACCGAACATTGGGCGCGACCCGAACTGTTCGAAGATCGCCGATTTCACGTGATTGAAGGCCGCCATCCCGTGGTCGAGGCTGCTTTGCGCAAAGAGTTGCGGCGCGGAGGCGATAGCCATGAGTTTGTGCCAAACGACTGTGACCTGTCAGCGGATCATACCGAAGCCAACGACAGGTCGAACAACGGTCCAAAACCTATCTGGTTGGTCACTGGCCCCAACATGGCGGGTAAATCTACCTTCCTGCGCCAGAATGCGCTGATTGCAATTCTCACACAAATGGGCGCCTACGCCCCTGCCGCCCGCGCAGAAATCGGCATCGTTGATCAATTGTTCAGCCGCGTCGGCGCTGCTGATGACCTGGCCCGTGGGCGCTCCACCTTTATGGTCGAAATGGTTGAGACGGCCGCCATCCTGAATCAAGCGGGGCCGCGCGCATTAGTGATCCTCGACGAGATCGGACGCGGCACAGCGACTTATGACGGACTGTCGATCGCCTGGGCGACGCTGGAACATTTGCACGACGTAAATCAATGCAGAGCATTGTTCGCCACCCACTATCATGAGTTAACAGCGCTGACTTCTGCGTTGCCGGGTTTAAAGAACGCCACAATCGCTGTGAAGGAATGGAAGGGCGAGGTGGTGTTCCTACGCCAAGTCATCTCCGGTGCAGCAGATCGATCTTACGGCGTGCAGGTAGCGCGCCTTGCCGGATTGCCGAAATCCGTGGTGGGCCGAGCTAACGAGGTGTTGAAATCACTGGAAACTGGATCGGAATCCTCCGCCGCCAGAGCGCGAAGGCTGATTGAAGAACTGCCGTTATTCGCGGCGGCGGCGGCAACCGACATCGAACCCGAGCCAGCTCAGACTTCTGGGTTAGAGGCGCGACTGCGCGATCTTGATCCGGATGCGATGACGCCACGTGATGCGTTGGAGGCGCTGTATTCCCTGAAGGCCTTGCTGGAAGAAGAGTGACTCTCAGGCGAGCAGGGTCCGCAGAAGAGCGTTGAGCACCGGTCGGCCTGTCGCTGTCGCCCGCAACTGCTTCCCCTCGATCGTCAACAATTCTTGTTCAAGCAACGGGGTGATCCGCTCCTCCTGAAGCGTCCGCCCTGAAAGGGCGGTATAACGTGTCATGTCGACGCCCTCCGACAAACGCAACCCCATGAGCATCATCTCATCCGCCTGTTCGGAGAGCGACAGCTCGACAGCCTGCGTCAAGCCGTCGCCCATTGCTTCGACTCGATTCAACCAAGCCTCCGGGCCGCGCACTGTTTCCGTCGCCCACCGTTTACCGTTACTAGTTAAGCGACCATGGGCCCCTGGACCGACGCCAGCGTAATCGCCGTACCTCCAATAAACGAGATTATGTCGGCTCTCCGCTCCGGGACGCGCATGATTGGACACCTCGTAGGCCGGAACACCCATAGCCTCACAAATTTCTTGGGTGACGGCGAACATCGCGGCTGATTTCTCGTCCGACGGAACCCGCAGCTTGCCGCGCGCTTGCAACTCCGCAAACCGCGTCTCCGGCTCAATTGTGAGCTGGTAGAGCGATAGATGATCCACCGCCATCGCCAAGGCTTCGGTTAACTCTCCGCGCCACGCCTCAAATGTTTGGTCCACCCGGGCATAGATCAGATCGAAACTGACACGATCAAACGCAGAGCGGGCTATATCAAAGGCGGCTCGCGCTTCAAGAGCCGTATGGGTGCGACCCAAGGCGGTTAGATGCGCGTCATTGAGAGCTTGCACGCCGATAGACACCCGGTTGACGCCTGCCTCAGCATATCCCCGAAATCGGCCAGCTTCGATGCTGGTCGGATTAGCCTCCAACGTGATTTCAGCGTTATCCGTCAGGCCCCAGAAACGCTGCACCGTCTCGATCGCAGCGCCCACTGTTTCCGGCGCCATTAGTGATGGCGTTCCGCCGCCGAAAAACAGGCTGTCCACCTGGCGCGCGCCGCTTCGCTGGCGCATCGCCTCCAACTCCAGATCCAGCGCTCGTGACCAGCGGGCTTGATCCACTTCACGTCGGACATGGCTGTTGAAATCGCAATAAGGGCATTTCGACAGGCAGAACGGCCAATGAATATAGACGCCGAAGCCGCCATAGCTCCAGTCCGCACCCGGATTGGCGGCTTGATCAGCCAATGCGGCTAGCTGATCCATTTCAACCTATCGGCTTGAAGGCGTCAGCCTCAATCTCGATAAGCATTTCCGGCTTCATCAGATCAGCGATCACCATAGTCGCTGCCGGGCGGATATCGCCAAAGACATCTCCCAGAATTGGGATCACCTCCTCCACCAATGCTTTATGGGTGAGGTAATACCTGACGCGAATCACGTCCCTCATATGCATTTCCGCCTCGGCCAACGCCGCCTTCACGGTATTGAGCGCGTTTCGCGCCTGTTCGCCCGGATCGTCAGGCATACGCATGGCAGTGTAATCATAGCCAGTGGTGCCGGCGACCCAGGCAAATTTGCCGATAGGGGTTTCCTGCAAGACAGCGCGAGAGTACCCGATTTCCTGTTCAAACGGCGATCCAGTGGAAATCAAACGACGAGACATGACGTCAACTCTTGCTCTGAGGGCCAAAACAGGCGGCGACAAGTTTCTGGAATGCGAAAGACCGATGGCTGCCAGCATTCTTGGCCACAGCGCCCAGCTCGCCAAAGGTTTGCGTCTCACCATCGCGGATAAACACAGGATCATATCCGTGACCAAGATCGCCGCGCGGCGGCCATGTCAGTGCGCCCATCACCTCGCCGCGAAACAATTCCTCATGCCCGTCCGGCCAAGCCAGACACAACACGGAGACGAACCGAGCCCCGCGCGGATGTGGCGTTTGCTTGTCCTCCAAAAGGTCATTCACACGGCGCATGGCCAAATTGAAATCCCGCCCTTGCGGCGTTTCAGCCCAATCCGCGGTGTAAACACCAGGAGCACCGTCAAGCGCCTCAACCATCAAACCACTGTCGTCAGCGAGCGCCGGCGCGCCAGCAGCCTTCGCCGCGGCATGGGCTTTCAGCCGCGCATTGCCCTCAAAGGTGGTTTCGGTCTCTTCCGGGACGGGTAAATTTAACTCGCCCACAGAAACCGTCACGACGCCAAACGGAACCAACAGGGCTCGGATCTCTTCAAGCTTACCCTCGTTGTGGCTCGCGACCACTAACCGCCCTTCTTCAAATCGACGCGGCGTACTCATGCGATCCCAAGCGCCTGTTTTTGGAGATCAGCCAGGGTGGCGACTCCCTGTTTCGCCAGCGTCAGCATTTGCGTCAGCTGTTCTTCATTAAAGGGCGAGCCCTCGGCAGTGCACTGCACCTCGACCAAACCGCCGGAGCCGGTGATGACAAAATTAGCGTCGGTCTCCGCGTCGCTGTCTTCTGCATAATCAAGGTCAAGAACAGGCTGACCTTTGTGAATTCCACAGGAAATCGCCGCCACTGAACCGTCGATCGGCAAATGCGAAACATCACCAGCCGTTAAAAGCCTCTTCGCCGCCTGGTACATCGCCACATATCCGCCCGTAATGGCGGCAGTGCGGGTGCCTCCGTCCGCCTGGAGAACATCGCAATCGACTACGATTTGACGCTCACCCAATGCCGGGCGATCCAAAGCGACTCGCAGGGCGCGACCGACCAGACGTTGAATCTCCTGAGTGCGGCCGCCTTGCTTACCAGCAGTCGCCTCTCGGCGATTGCGAGTGTGCGTAGAGCGCGGCAACATACCGTACTCAGCGGTCACCCATCCCAGACCAGAGCCACGAAGCCAGGGCGGCGGCTTAGCCTCGACCGACGCGGTGCAGAGCACATGGGTGTCCCCAAATTTAACCAAACAGGACCCTTCGGCGTGCTTCGCGATATCCACTTCCAATGTGACGTCCCGAAGTGCATCGGCGGCGCGACCTGATGGGCGCATGAAAGCCTCCCTTTAAACCCTTCGCCCGTCTAGCGTCCCCTAGCGGACGCGTCCAGCCCGTCAATCAGAGGCGACCGGCGCGCATGCGATTTGACCGTTGGAGATGAGATCCATAACTTCCTCTAGGTTGCGTCCTCGCGCGACTTTGCCGGTAACTCCGCTTAGAAAGCTCATGAGCGACGTAAAAACCTCCCTCTCCGATCTCAATGAACGTAGTCGAGATATTTTTCGGCGATTGGTCGAAACGTATCTGGAGACAGGCGAACCGGTGGGCTCGCGCACGCTGTCGAAACAGTTAACGCCTCGGCTGTCTGCGGCGTCTGTACGTAATGTCATGCAAGACCTTGAGGAAATGGGCCTGTTAGACAGCCCCCATGTCAGCGCCGGCCGGCGGCCCACTCATCAGGGGCTGCGCCTCTTTGTCGACGGCATGATGGAGATCAGCGGCGTTTCCCCTGAAGAGAAATCGACCATCGATCGCGGCCTGGGCGCCGACGCTGGGACCGTCGAAAAGATGTTGGATGAAGCCGGAGCCATGTTGTCGGGTCTAGCCAACGCCGCAAGCCTGGTGGTGGCGCCGACAACAGATGCGCCGCTCAAACATATCGACTTCATCGCTCTCTCTGATCGGCAAGCTCTGGTGGTTCTGGTGATGGAGAACGGCGAGGTAGAGAACCGATTGATCGAAGCGCCTTCAGGGCTGACACCCTCGGCGATGCAAGAGGCCGCGAATTACCTAAACGCCACCCTTCGCGGCCGTAGCTTGGCTGAAGCTCAGCGGATCTTGAGTGATCAGATAAGCGCCCGAAAGCGGGAACTTGGTGAAATCGCCAACCGCCTAGTGGAGGTTGGCGCCGCCACCTGGGCAGATACGGACGGCTCGGCCGCGATCGCCCCAGAACGTTTGATCGTCCGTGGTCGCGCTAACTTGCTCTCTGATGAGGAGTTAGCCCGCGATGTAGAGCGCATGCGACTATTGTTCGAGGATCTGGAGCGTAAATCCGATTTAGCGCAACTGATCGACCTCACGGATGAGGGCGACGGCGTGCGGGTGTTTATCGGCGCGGAGAACAAACTCTTCTCCCTCGCCGGTTCATCGCTGGTTATATCGCCTTACATGAATTCTGGTGGTCGTGTGATCGGCGCGATTGGCGTAATTGGTCCCACAAGAATGAACTACGGGCGGATTGTGCCGATTGTCGACTACACCGCAAAGCTTGTAGGACGTTCTTTCGAGCCGCGCAGGCGTGATTAACCATCGGCGGCGTGGCGTTCTGACGGCACTTTAGACGCCCTAATATAGGATTACGCCTTCTCAACACCCCTTCATCGCGTTTGAGTAAGGCGTTAGCCCAAAGGGTGTAAGCCGCGCGGCGACGGCTGATCGCCTATATCGGTCCCGTCGCCCACAGTAGCTCGCGGCTGGACTTATGAGCTTTATTGAGTGGAGGAGCATCAATGTCCGATCAGGACAAACCTCAAGCCGCCTCGACGACGCCTGAAAACGCATCGTCTGCGGCTGAGACCAAAGTTGAAGCGACGGCGGCTACGCCGCAAAACAGCGCCGCCAACCCTCAAGCTTCGGACTCAATCCAGGAGTCATCGCAAGAATTGTCTCCTGAGGAGCGAGTGCGCGCCCTTGAGGCGGAAGCGGCGGCGGCCCAAGACCGTTTTATGCGCGCCGCAGCGGATGTGCAGAACATGCGCCGCCGCGCGGAACGCGATCGCCGAGAAGCGGAAGCCTATGGGGGCCGGCGCCTTGCGCTGGATCTGCTGCCTGTGTTCGACAATCTGGACGCCGCGTTGCAACTCGCCACGGATGAACTGCGAGAAAAGGAACCGGGTTTCTTCAACGGTGTCGAGCTGACTTTGAAGGAATTGTTGAATGCATTCTCAAAGCATAAGATTTCACAAATGGACGCCGCTATTGGCGATAAGTTTGACCCGAACCAGCATGAAGCGATGTACGAAGCGCCGACCCCTGGGGCTGAGGCAGGCAGCGTGATTCAGGTGATGCAATCAGGTTTTATGATCGGCGATCGGTTGCTTAGACCCGCAAAAGTCGGCGTTGCTCGGGCGGTCGAGGGCGACACATCGCCCACAAATGGCTCTGGGGCTTCGACGAATGCAAACGCATCCTAATGACAGGCTGCATATTTTCAGCGAAATCTCTTGTGGTTTCGTGTTCATGAGACATGAAGCCCCAAATCAACAGGCGGTTCGAACGATCCAGTGATTATTCGAGACGTCGCGACTCACCCTTGCAGCCATTGCGGTAGAGACTCTCGTGATCACGCGTCTTGATATTGAAAATTATCGCTCGGTTCGTCGGCTGACCCTTGAATTGGGCGGTCTCAATGTTGCGATTGGCGCCAATGGCGCCGGTAAAAGCAACCTCTATAGGGCGCTTGAACTGCTGCGATCCGCCGCCGAGGGCGATTTAGCGCGCCGTCTGGCGGCGGAAGGCGGCCTCGACTCTGCGCTGTGGGCCGGCGCTGGCCGTAAAGGACCGGTCAGGCTCAGCTTAAGCGTGGAGATCGACACCTTGCGATATGATCTCTCACTTGGCCCGCCACGACCAACCGATGCGGCTTTAGCTCTGGACCCAATCGTTAAGGAAGAAACCGTCTCACTGTGGAACGATGGCCGCTGGATCAGCACCATGGATCGGCGTGGGCCGAATGTCTCGGTGCGTGACGAGAGTGGCAAACCACGTCAAGTCGCCTCGGACATATGGCTGTTCGAAACCGCACTCTCGAGCCTGAGCGAGCCGACCCGCTACCCCGAACTGATGATCCTGCGTCGGCGGCTGTTAGAAGCGCGCTTTTATCATCAGTTTCGCACCGACCCAGATTCGCCTCTGCGTCGGCCGCAACCGAAAATCGCCACTCCCAGTGTGGCGTCGGATGGTATGGATTGGGCCACCGCCCTGTATTCCCGCTTGGCGATCGCAGATTCATTCGAAGACCTCGACCGCTCACCCGCCGCTCGCGCTATCGCCTCCGCATTCCCCGACACCCGGCCAGCGTTTTTTGAGAATGGGCCCGAGCTCGAAGGCGGTTTACAAACAACTGAATTTGAAAGGCCTTTTCGGGCCCGTGAGCTATCCGACGGCACCTTGCGTTTCTTGGTCCTAACCGCAGCGCTCACAGCGCTTCGTCCGCCATCCTTCATGGCGATAAATGAGCCAGAGGCCAGTCTTCACCCTTCTCTCATTGAACCGTTGGCTGATTTGATTGGGGACGCCAGCGAGCGCACCCAAATCATGGTCGTGACCCACTCAGCAGCCTTAGCCAAGCGCCTGGAAAACAAGCATCACGCTCGGATTCTGCATTTCGAAAAAGAAGCAGGCGAAACCCGCTTGATCTAAACCCAATGGAGATCTGACCTCGAATTCGACTGTTACACAAACACATCAATTTACTGGTATAAATCCCGAAATTACCCACATCTATTACG
Source organism: Paracoccaceae bacterium (assembly GCA_019634215.1). GTDB lineage: Bacteria > Pseudomonadota > Alphaproteobacteria > Rhodobacterales > Rhodobacteraceae > JAHQVS01. The sequence continues at coordinate 7,864 of JAHQVS010000085.1, forward strand.
AGCTGCCTTTGACATATGTAGCAATATGGGCCAATTCAGATCTCATCCAGGAACAAAAGGAGATCAAGAAATGAGACAAGGCCCGGTTGATTTTCAATGGAGTGAGCTGAACACCCACGAACCACAGGCAGCCAGGAGCTTTTTTGAGGCTAATTTTGGCTGGCGTTTCAGTGAAGCGCCAACAACCAACGACACCTACCTCATTGCCGTCAAAGGCGATAAGCCTGTGGCTGGCATCTTTACCCTAAAGGGTCCTGATGCTGATCATGTGCCATCACATTGGCAAAACTACACCCCAGTTCCCGATATCGAACAAGCCTGTGAACAGACATGCAATCAAGGCGGACAGGTATTACGCGCCCCCCTTGCAGTTCCTAATGTGGGGCGGATTGCCATCTTGAAGCAGGCGAACGGTGAAGTGGTTGGGATGATCACTCCTGACACACGTCACTAAATCCGTCGGCTCCCAGCGCGGGGTAAACGAGACTAATCGCCATTCTTTATTCCCCGCGCCCTCGCAACAGCTCGTTTTTACGGAGATAGACATAAAGGGCTCCAGCGCCGCCATGTTTCACATGGGCTGGATACACGCCCACCACGACATTCCCGATCGGTGGAGCCGCCAGCCATTCGGGGGTAATCGACTTTAGAACCCCCACTTCCTCAAAATCTCGAATGTGATGTTCATCTTGCTGGCGATGGCGTCCGCCCTTGCCGGTAATGACCAACACGCAGCGCTTTCCCGAACTGTAAGCACCTAAGATGAAGCGCGTCAGCGCCCGATGGGCCCGGTCAGCCGTCATGCCATGCAGATCCACCCTCGCATGTGGCTCCAGCCTTCCCTGCTTTAACCGGCGCGCGGTGTTGCGATCCAAACCAGCGGCAGGTCGAAGTGATTGCACATAGCTTGGGCGCCGCGAAACAGTGGTTTTAGGATGGAACCGATGCGCGGAGGGTTCCACAACAGGCTGTGAAGGTTTGGACCGTGCGCCAGGCTGAGCCTTCAAAGGAAATATAGGCCCCGATGTCGGCTTTTTCGGCTGATTGACAGACGAAGCTGCAGGCGCCTCAAATGGTTTTTCCTTCGAAAGCGGTGAGGCCGTGCGCGCCACACTTCGCCAGACCGCTTCCTCCTCGGGAGTTAGCGTGCGTTTGCGAGGGGGCGGGCGACGCCCACTCACGACATTCCACCCGCCCAACTCCACGCCAGAGGAGTTGGAATCAACATGGTCATTGATCCAGCGTGCTTCATTTGACCCGCTATACGGCCAGCCTCCTCACCTGACCCCCAATAAATGTCACCTCGCTGCGCGCCCAAGATCGCGCTGCCAACATCCTGCGCCACCATCAAGCGCCGGATAGGACCCAGCGGACTGTCGGTTTCAACCCAAACCGGCGCCCCCAACGGTGTATAACGCCGATCCACCGCCAAGCTGCGCCCTGAGGATAATTGAACGCCAAATGCGCCGACTGGCCCGCCGGAAGGGTCCAGACCGGTCAACTCGCGGAAAAAGATGTATGATGGGTTATCCGCCAAAAGCTGCGCCCCACGCTTCGGGTCGCGTTGATAGAGCCGTTTAATCGCCCCCGCCGAGGCATCTCCCCCTTCGGCCCAGCCACGCCGCAACATCGATTTTCCGACAGATTGGTAGGGATGACCATTCTTCGCGGCAAAACCTACCCGCATGTCACCGCCATTTATCAGGCTCAGCCGTCCAGATCCTTGTATATGAAGGAAAAAAAGATCTACTGGATCATTTAGATAGGCGACCTCTAAGCTGCGACCCGTCAATGATCCGCGATCAATCTCCCACCTGGAGTAATACGGCGTCAGCCCCCCGCTTGCATCCTGCACACCATAGGACGCCCCTTCCCGCGTCACTTCTGGCGGTTTGCGGTAGATTGGATATTGGTAAGCGCCAACCGGATCGAGCGAAGCTGGCAAAACCGGTTCAAAATAAGCCGTGAACAAACCTGGTTCCTGCGGCGACATCCTCACAGGCGTGAAGCGGCTTTCAAAAAAAGCTTGAGCCCCCTCAGCGTCGATCCGCGACGCCTCTTCGCAAACAGCTCGCCAATCGGCTACCTCGCTGGCAAGCCCGCCGATAGATGTGCTGGATGGAAGCTTTAGGAGCCGATCGCAGGAAATATTGAAGGCAGCCAAGCCAGCCGCATGGTTATCTTGCCCCCACCCGCTTAAGTCGGCGTATCCCACAAACTCCAGGGGTGAGCCGTTGGCCATTCTCATTGATCCACCCGGCCGCTCCGGCGCCTGTTCTGGAAATGCAGGCGCTTGAGTTTCTGGCTCGGGAATCGCCAGCCCCCGATTGGAATTGGCGCAACCAGCCAAGATAAACGCTGCGCAAACAAGCGCAGCGTTTGATAGAAACCGTTGAATATCAACCATCTAGATCAATCCGTCGCTACATTCCGACGGTCACCCGCCGGTATCGATCAGCGTCCAGTTTGGATCGCCAACGCCCAATGTACGCGAATAGGTCCAAACATCGTTTATACGGCGAACGGCGGATGGGTCGCCTTCGACAACGACACCCTGGCCGTCGCGAGCCGACATGATGATCTCAGCGGAATATTTAACGGTGATTTTCGCGACGCCTGTCTGAGCGTCGTACGCGGCATCGACCGGTTCCGCAGCGCGAATACCCACGAAACGCACATCAACACTCAAATCTTTGGCGCGTCGCGCGTCGATGGATTCAGCGAACAACGCGAATACATGGTCAGCCAGGTAGTCGCGCAGGGTATCTTTATCGCCAGTTTCATAGGCCATGAGCAGCATTTCATAAGCTGACCTTGCACCATCCATAAAAACCCGCACATCAAAGCCCGGCTCAGCAGCTTTCATCGCCTTCAGGGTTTGACCAAGCTCCGTGTCAATTTCAGTGAAGGAGAATATGTCGGAATCATCTTCAACCGCCGGGCTGTTCGGCATCGTCACGACATTGCTCGCGCCATTGCCACTAGCTTCCGATTCAGATTCGCGCACAGGACGGGCATATTCTTCTGGGTTTTCAAATCCCGTTCGCTCACCCAAGACATTACGGAGGCGGAAAAGCAGGAATCCAGCCACCGCCGCCAGAATGAGCAGAATCAGGAGATCGTCATTCAACATCGACGTTCCTCTCGGTAAATCCGACCGATCCACACCAATAGCGAGAGACGTCGCAACAAAGGGACGCGGCTGGCCGCGCCAAAGATATCGCCGCTCCTCGCGCCTCTCGCTGGATGTAAGTTATGACAGCGCCTAAGTCCAACGAAGCCCACCGTCCCAAGGCGCGAACGAGGCCGTTATGATCCTGTTTTTTCTGTTTGTGATCATCCCAATTATCGAGATCGCGCTTCTGATCAACATAGGCGGCTCCTTAGGCACGCCAACAACCCTCGCGATCATCCTAATCACCGCTTTGATCGGGAGCATATCGCTACGCCGGCAAGGTGCGGTGGTGTGGCGCCGACTCAGCCAGCTCGAAGTGATCACCTTACCCGATTTACTCTCCCATGGGTTGTTGTTGATGCTCGCAAGCGTGTTTCTTATCACTCCGGGCTTTCTAACTGATGCATGCGGCCTCTTGTTGTTGATCCCGCCTGTGCGCAATGCCATCGCCCGCTATTTGTTACGCCACGCTAGCGCCAACTTTCATCAGAGTCCGGCTGGTTCAGGCCCAGGCCCAACCATTCAACCGAAGCCTGATCAGGGATCTTCAGCAGATACTGAATCTGACACCTCCTCTCAATCCCAGCAAACAACCAATTCCCCATGGGCAGACGCACGGTCAAAACAACCGAAACGCCGTTCAGCTGAAGACGCGACCATACTTGATAAGGACCGTGAGAGCCCCTAAGCAAAGCCAATAAGTCCTCCACAGGAGGCATGAATTCACTCACCCAAGCCCGCTTCCCGATAAGCTAGAAACATGCTAGCAGGCCCTACCAATTTTGCTGAGGGGGATTAGAAATGGCTGAAGAAGCACAAGAGTCTACCGCGTCGGCGCCAGCGCAAATGACTGTTATTTCACAATATGTTCGCGATCTTAAGTTCGAGAACATCGCAGCGGCGAATGGTGTCAACCCATCTGGTAAACCCAGCATCAACGTTCAGGTGAATGTCGACGCCAATCCAATCGCTGAAAACCGCTTTTTGGTCGCCCTGAAAACCGGCGTCAGCGCCTCAGCCGAAGAGAAAGATGTCTTTAAGGTGCATCTGGACTATGTAGGCGCGTTTCAGGTTCAAAATGTTCCAGACAACGCACTGCGTCCCGTTCTTCTGATCGAATGCCCACGTTTATTGTTCCCATTTGCGCGCCGCATTATCGCAGAAGTCTCGCGTGATGGCGGATATCCGCCACTTATGTTAGATCCCATCGATTTCACTGCGCTGTATCGCCGCCAGTTGGCTCAAGCCGCATCGGCAAAACAGAATAATGGTGAAAGCACATAACTTTAAAACAGGTCGAGGCAATCATCTTGTGTCGACCTGTTTCCTTTAATTATTATATATTTTTGAAAAGTCAGAGATATTCCACAGTGCCTCTTCACCTAGTTCATTAACAAACTTCTGATGCAAGACTTTTTCATCTTCTGATATCAGCGAACCAAGTGTGATCTGCCGAACTTTCGCAGGGCCGCGTCGAATACTAACTTCTTGTTTGGAATTCTCACTAGTCGCCTTAGAGTCATTCAGTATGAAGTCTGGCTGACGCCCGCCAATCAACTCCAAATACACTTCCGCGAGCAACTCAGCGTCTAATAAAGCGCCATGTTTTTCTCGAACTGAGTTATCAATTCCAAATCTACGACATAACGCGTCAAGATTAGCTTGAGCTCCTGGGAATTTTTTCCTTGCCATTGGCAAGGTGTCCATTACCCGATTGCGATCCAGTGGCGGTAAGCCAACTCGACGGAACTCTGCATTGATGAATTTAACATCGAAAGGCGCATTGTGAATGACAAGCAAATCGTCGCCGATGAAGTCAGCAAAAGCCTGAGCAATGCTTTCAAACAAAGGTTTTCCAGCCAAAAATTCATCCGTCAGCCCTGTAATTTCGGTCGCCTCTGGAGACATCGGACGTTTTGGGTCGAGGTAGACGTGGAAGCTTTGATCCGTCGCCACGTGGTTAATCATCTCAACACAGCCGATCTCGACAATTCTATCACCTGAAGACGGGTCCAGGCCGGTTGTCTCAGTGTCCAGAGAGATCTCACGCATCTAATCACACCGTATTGTTGGTTCCGCTCGTAACTTCTCGTAGTATCTCTTTAACCTGAGAGCGAGCAACGTCTAATCCCCCTTCTGTATCCACTATAAAATCCGCTCGCCGGCGCTTTTCCTCATCTGGAGTTTGGCGAGAAAGAATGGTTTTTAGCCTCTCAGACGTCATGCCTGGGCGCATCAATGCCCGACGCTTCTGCGTTGCAGGCGACGCTGTCACCACCACAACAGCGTCCATCTGCAGGTCAGCGCCAGTCTCAAATAACAAAGGGATATCGAACACTACGACATAGACACCAGCTTTGGCCGCTTCCGCGACAAACTGCTCACGATCCATAGCGACCAGCGGATGCACTGCCTCCTCGACGCGCTTAAACAGCTGAGGGTCAGCTTGCACAAGAGCACCCAAACGCGCGCGATCGACGGCAGCATCAACGATCGCTTCTGGCGCCAAAGCCAAGATAGCTGGAACTGCCGCACCACCGATATCATACAACCGATGAACTGCTGCGTCGGAGTCGTGCACCCAAGCCCCAGCCTCTCTAAACATTTCAGCTGTGGTGGATTTCCCCATGGCGATCGAACCAGTGAGGCCGAGTTTGATCATTTACGGCTAGCGGAGAGCCCCGCCCCCATGGATCTCATGTCGCCAACGCCTTCAATGCCCGTAAACCAGCTAAAGTCGGGAACAACGGCAAGCCCAATGCGCTGAAAACATCGCCCTCAAGGGTTTCAATCAGCTGCGCCCCCTCCCCTTCTATTTCATAGCAGCTAACAGAGGCCAGAAGCTCTTCGCCTCTACGAGCGCAATAGCCTTCTATAACCCCCTTAGAAGCCACCCTCATCCGAACAACGGTAGTATCAGCATGCGCCCATTGGACATGCCCCCCCTCCACCAGCGCTACACCCGTCACTAAATGATGAGTATTGCCAGCCAGGGTCTTCAACCGTGCGATGGCTTCTTGGAGAGATGCAGCCTTACGCAAAAGTCTGCCCTCAACCAC
>JAHQVS010000086.1 GCA_019634215.1 Paracoccaceae bacterium
ACATCAAAACTGCCGCCGAGGCTGCGATCGGCGCCGGCATGACCAAATACACCGCCGTTGACGGGATGCCCGAGCTGAAGGACGCGGTTGTTCGCAAATTCAAACGCGATAACGAGCTCGATTACACCACCAAACAGGTCACGGTCGGCACCGGCGGCAAACAGGTGTTGTATAACGCGCTGATGGCGACCCTGAATCCCGGCGACGAGGTGTTGATCCCAACGCCCTATTGGGTCAGCTATCCGGACATGGTGCTGCTCGGCGGCGGCGAACCAAAATTCATCGAGGCCTCTCTGGAGACCAAGTTCAAGATCACCCCGGCGCAGCTCGACGCCGCGATCACGCCGAAAACCAAGTGGCTGATCTTCAACTCGCCCTCGAACCCCTCCGGCGCAGGCTACACCCTAGACGAGCTGAAAGGGCTGACCGAGGTGCTGATGCGGCATCCGCATGTCTGGGTGATGACCGACGACATGTATGAGCACATCACCTACGCGCCGTTCAAATTCGCCACCATCCTGCAAGCCGAACCGGCGCTGTTCGACCGCACCTTGACCGTCAACGGTGTCTCCAAAGCCTACGCCATGACCGGCTGGCGGATCGGCTTCGCCGGCGGACCGGAGCTGTTGATCAACGCGATGCGAAAGATCCAGTCGCAATCGACCTCCAACCCCTGCACCATCAGCCAATGGGCGGCGATGGAGGCGTTGATCGGGCCGCAGCAGCATATCGAAGAGAATAATAAACTCTTCGAGCGCCGCCGCGATCTGGTGGTGTCGATGCTGAACCAAACCACTGGCATCGAGTGCCCGACGCCGGAGGGCGCGTTCTACGTCTACCCCTCGATCAAGGGCTGCATCGGCAAAACCGCGCCGAGCGGCAAGAAGATCGAGAATGACGAGGATTTCTGCACCGAACTGCTTGAGGCGGAGAACGTCGCCGCCGTGTTCGGCGCGGCGTTTGGCCTCAGCCCGCATTTCCGGGTGTCCTACGCCACCTCGGACGCGTTGCTGACCCAGGCGTGCGAGCGCATCCAACGGTTCTGCGCCTCACTGCGCTAAGCCGCCACGCGTTTCCAACCTCAATCCCGCCGCCGCATCGTCGAGCTAATCCTTGACGCGGCGCCGGGCTGTTACGACTGTGCGCCCTTGTGTTTAACAGGGGCCCGATATGGTCAATTTGGGGAATCGCTCGCCGAGCCGGAACATTGTCGACCGGCGCCCGCCGGGCGCTCCCGATCGCCCCGCGCGATCACGCGGGATGATGATCGGCTTCGGTGTCATCGGCGCCCTCGCCGCCGGCGCGCTGGGGGTCACCGTCACCGGACTCAACTCCGCCTTGGAGTTCATCGGCATCGAGCGGGCGCTGATCGCCCCTGGCATGGAGGCCCCGCGCCGCGCCGAGATCGACGATTTCGCCGCCGTCATCCTGGGCGACACTGAGCGGATTTGGTCGGCGGAGTTTGAGCGCTACGGCGCGCCCTATCAACCTCCAAAACTGTTGTTCTATGCCGGCCAAACCACCAGTGGCTGCGGCGCGATCCAGGCCGATTTCGGCCCGATTTATTGCGGCTTCGACCGTCAGATCTTCCTTGATCTCAGCTTCTTCGACGCGGTGTCCGGGGATTTCGAGGCGCGCGGTGATTTTCCACCAGCCTACATCATCGCCCATGAGGTCGCGCATCATGTCCAGCTGCTCACCGGCGACATGGACATCTTCTATGACCGGATCGACGCTGGAAATGAGCCCGCCAATCAATTGCAGGTTCGCTTCGAGCTGCAAGCCGACTGCCTCGCCGGCATTTGGACCAAACAAGCGGATCAAGCCTTTGACCTGCTGGAGGAAGGCGACATCGAAGAGGGCATCGCCGCCGCCCGCGCTTTCGGCGACGACGCGATTCAGATGATGGATCGCGGCGTGATCAATGAGGCCAGCTTCACCCACGGCTCCAGCGAACAACGGGCGGAATGGTTCAAGAGCGGCTATGACAGCGGCGAGATGGCGGCTTGCGACACCTGGACGCAAGAGTATGACGCGCTGTAAAGAGGTCTACACTTTTCGGGCGGCCAAAGCTGTAGGAGACGCGGATGAAGTGGCGAGGTCGGCGCACCAGCGCCAATGTTGAAGACCGGCGCGGCCGGGGCGCGACACGCCTCGGGGGCGGGTTGAGCGCGGGCGTCCTGATCCTGTTCGCCGCCAGCGTGTTCTTCCCGGAGGCGGTGCCATTCCTGAAGATGTTCGGCGTCGGACAGCCGGGGGCGAGCTCCACACAAAGCGCCGGGCCAGTCGCCACCGACGACCAAACCACTTTCGCCAGCGTCGCGCTGGCCGACACCGAAGAGGTGTGGGGCGACATCTTCCAGCAGGGCGCGTTCAGCTCATCGCAATATACTCCGGCGGTGCTGGTGCTCTACACGGGGCGCACCAGCTCACCCTGTGGGGTCGGCAGCGCGCAAAGCGGACCGTTCTACTGCCCTGCTGACGGCAAAATCTACATCGACCCCAGCTTCTATGAGGTGATGGCGCGGCAGCTGAAGGCGCCGGGAGATTTCGCCCAGGCCTATGTGATCGCCCATGAGGTCGCGCATCATGTTCAGAACCAGATCGGCTTGCTGCCAAAGGTGAACCGGCTGCGGCAACAGGCCGGCCGGGTCGAAGGCAATCAAATGACCGTGCGGCTGGAGCTGCAGGCTGATTGCTTTTCCGGGGTCTGGGCCCGATTGGCGCAGGAGAAATTCAACTCGCTGGAGAGGGGCGATTTGGATGAAGCGCTGAATGCCGCCTATCAGGTTGGCGACGATGTGATCCAGCGTATGAGCGGACAATCAGTGGACGAATCCGCCTTCACACACGGGTCGGCGGAACAGCGGCGACGCTGGTTCCGCACGGGCTTCGACAGCGGCCGTATCCAGAGCTGCGACACGTTCAACCAGGAGTACGACGCGCTGTGAGGCGCACACGTCCTGCGGGCGCCCTACATCGCCCGCAGGATGGAGTTGTCACCTGGCGCCATTTTAAGGAGATGGCTCTCACCGGGCCGCCAGCAAAAGCAACCAAGACACTTTCTGAAGCAAGCATCACGATCTTATAGTTATCCACAGGTCAGAGGCGTGATTGGCCACAATACACCACATTTGTATTCTACACTTTGATCTAGCGTTAGATCTTAAAGTGTTACATGCCATGATAAGGTTGCAAGAGTTCGTTCCAGTCGCCTTACTCGCATTCCTGGGTCTTTTCTTACTGACCTACGATTTGCGTGAATACCAGGTTGGAGAGCCTGAGTATTTTAGAAGTATGGATGCCTGCGTTAATCAAATGAAAGGGATAGTTGGACCCTTAAGGCAAAATTTTCTACCTATCAGCAAAGATATTATCACTATTCATTACGAAAGTGGTGGCAGCTTCACTTGTGAAAAAGAAACAGCGAAAAACCTTACCGTATTTCGAGGAACTTATCGCATCGTGAAAGATGGATAATCGGGTTATTTCTAGATTACTCCGTACGGCATTCATCAAATTCAAATTGCACACAAATCAATCACTCCACTGTTCATCTGCTCAATAATATAAACCTGTAACACTGGGCGCGGCGGCTTCTCTGAAAGATAATCGAATCAACATAGAAAAACCGGATTTAGGATAGTGCGCGCCACGGACTCTCACGCGCTTATCCGATTGGGCATTTCGTCGCAGTCAGTGAAAATCGCTTCCATTTCCTTGGAAGTTCTAACCGGACCCAAGGTATTTCATCGCCTCGTCCCGCCCCATCAACTGCAACAACAACCGCAGGGCTTGGCCCCGGTCATTGGTGAGAGTGGGGTCCTGGGAGAGCGCTAGCCGGGCGTCGTCTTGGGCGGTCTTCATCAAGTCGCCCTGGCGCTCGACATCGGCGACCCGGAAAGCGGGCAGGCCGGATTGCTTGACGCCCAACAGATCCCCCGCCCCGCGCAACCGCAGATCCTCTTCGGCGAGGCGGAAGCCGTCCTCGGTCTCGCGCATGATCGACAACCGCGCCCGCCCAGCCTCGGACAGCGGACCGCCATAGAGCAGCAGACAATGCGAGGCGTCGCCGCCGCGCCCGACCCGGCCGCGCAATTGATGGAGCTGGGCGAGGCCGAAGCGTTCGGCGTGTTCAATCACAATCAGAGTCGCCTCGGGCACGTTGACGCCGACCTCAATCACCGTGGTCGCCACCAGCACCTTGGCCTCGCCCGCCACAAAGCGGGCCATGGCGGCGTCCTTCTCCGCCGCTGGCAAGCGGCCATGGGTCAGGGCGACAGTCTGCGCGCCGAGGGTCGCGGCCAAAACGCGCGACCGTTCCTCAGCGGCGGCGACGTCAATCACCTCGGACTCCTCGACCAACGGGCAGACCCAATAGGCCCTCGCGCCGCCTGCGATGGCGCGGGCGACCCCGGCCACCACCTCCTCATAGCGGTCGATTGAGACCAGCCGGGTCTCGATTGGTATTCGGCCCGGCGGCTTCTCATCGAGGATGCTGACATCCATGTCGCCGTAATTCGCCAAGGCCAGCGTACGGGGTATCGGGGTGGCGGTCATCGCCAGCACATCAGCGGCGCCGCCTTTTTCAGCCAAGGCCATGCGCTGGGCGACGCCGAAACGGTGCTGCTCGTCGATCACCGCGAGCCGCAGCTCCTTGAAATCGACCCCGCGCTGAAACAGCGCGTGGGTGCCGACGAGGATGTCGATCTCGCCGGAGGCGACCATCTCCAGCTTGTCCTCCCGCGCCCGGCCCTTGTCCCGGCCCGTCAGTGCGCCGAGCCGGACGCCCGCCGCCGCTGCGAGCGGCGTCAAGCTGTCGAGATGCTGACGGGCGAGGATGTCGGTGGGGGCCATCAGCGCCGCCTGTCCGCCAGCCTCGACCGCGATCAGCATCGAGAGCAGCGCCACCAAGGTTTTGCCGGCGCCGACATCGCCTTGCAGCAACCGCATCATGCGGAGCGGCGTGGCCATATCCGCGGCGATCTCGGCGACGGCGCGATCCTGAGCACTTGTCGGCTTAAATGGCAACTGAGCCAACACGGCGGCGCGCAAACGGCCATCGCCTTGGGTCGACACCGCGCCGCCACCCTCACGGCCGGAGCGCATGGCGTCGCGGGCGAGGCCGAGGCCCAATTGATGCGCCAGCAACTCGTCATAGGCGAGGCGGCGGCGCGCCGGGGTTGTCGGCTCGATATCGCCCAGCCCCTGCGGCGCATGCAGAGACAACACAGCGTCCCGCCATGGGGGCATCGCTTCACGGGCCTGGAACGCCGGATCGAGCCATTCCGGTAATTCGGGGACGGTCTCCAGAGCAGCGCGCATCACCTTGCCCAGCACCCGCAGCGACAAACCAGCGGTGAGCGGATAGATCGGCTCGGACAGCGGAATCTCCGACGCCTCCGCCAACGGAACCATATGGTCGGGATGCGGCATCTGGTAGACGCTGTCAAAGCGCTCGACCTTGCCGCTGATCACACGCCGCTCGCCGGTTGGCATCAGCCGGTTGAGATACTCGCCGTGGGCGTGGAAGAAGATCAGGTGAAAGGTGGTTCCGGCGTCGGTGACGTCGATGCGATAGGGCTGTTTGCCTTTTCGCAGATTTGGGCGATGCGACCCAATCTCGACCTCGACGGTGACCACCGCCCCCTCAGGCGCGCCCAGGATCGTGTCGCGCAGCGCGCGGTCGATGACGCCGGTCGGCGCGGTCAGCACCAAGTCGCGCACATAGGGGCCGCCGGCGACCTTTTCGAACAGCGTGCGGTTTTTCGGGCCGACGCCGGGCAGGGTGACCTGTTCGGCGAACAGGGGAAACAGCACATCCTCACGCATCATGCCGCCATGCGTCATCTAACCGCCGTCACGCGTCCAGCCACACGTTGTTGAACAGATGATATTGCGCCGGATGCGCCTCCAACCCATGCACGCGATTGGTCGCGAGGAAGAAGGTCGGGGCCCAGATCGGCTGGATGATCACCGCCGCATCCTGCAAGCGCTGCTCCACTGGCTGCATCGCCTCACGCCGGGCGTTGACGTCGATCAGGGCCTCAGCCTGATCCAGCGCGGCCTCGAATTCCGGGTCGGAGAATCCGGTTTCATTCCAGGGCGACGACTCGCGGTAGGCCAGTGACAGCGCCATGGTGCCGAGCGGGCGGTGGGTCCAATGAGTCATACCGAACGCAGTGGTGCGCCAGATCTCATGGTAGCGCTCAGGCGGCACCACATCCAACGCAATGCGGACCCCCGCCTCTGCGGCCTGAGCGGCGAAATATTCGGCGGCGCGCTGCTGCCAAACGCCTGAGGTGTTGCCCACCGTCAGGGTCAAGTCGATCCCCTCCGGATAGCCCGCCTCGGCCAGCAACTCTCGCGCTTTGGCGGGGTCGCGGGTGAGGCGCGGCAGGGGGAAATAGTCAGGGTGGATCGGCGAAACATGGTGATGCTCGCCCGGCTGCCCCCGGCCCTTGAACAGCTCCAGCACGAACGGCTCGGCATCACAGCAGAGTTGAACCGCGCGCCGGACCCTGAGATCGTCGAACGGCGCCTCATCGACCCGCATGCGCATCACCCCAGTCTGGGCGGTGTCGGTGGTGTAGATGGTCGCGCCCGGCACCAGCTCAGCGATCTCCAGCCATTCCGGGGAGATGGCGTGATTCATGTCAGCGGTGTCGGACAGCACCGCCGTCACCGACGCCTGACTGGCGGGCTCATGATGCAGATAGCGGATTTCGTCGAGATAGCCCGGCCCGATATGCGGGACCTCGGCGCCCCAATAACTCCAACCGTCCTGCCGCACCTTGCGCAAAGCGGCGGTCACGCCGGGCTGAAGTTCAATGATCTGATACGCGCCGGTGCCGTTACGCTCGGCGACTACGTCGCCCTCGAAGCCGCGATGGACGATCGCGGTCGGGTAGTTGAACATGGTCTCGGGCAGCGACAGCGCCGCCTGCGCCAGATGCAGGCGCAAGGTCAACGGGTCGACCACCTCAACCGCGCCCTCAATCGGACGCCGCGCCATCACCGGAGCGCCGTCGGCGTCTTTTTCCCCGGTGTCGACGATTTCCGTCATGGCGCCCAACAGCGCGGCGTTGGAGGAGCGCAGCTCCGGGTCCAACCAGCGGTTGACGTTGAAAGCGACATCCTCGGTGGTGAAATCATCGCCGTTGTGCCACTTGACGCCCGGACGCAGGGTAAAGGTCCAAGTTTTCAGATCATCGGAGGCGGACCAGCCTTCGGCTAGCATCGGCCGGGTGATGTTGTCGGCGCCGGTGATGGTGAGATGCTCATTCTGATGGCGGGTGAGGTTGCTCATCTCCACCCAGGAATGACGGGCAGGATCAGAGACGGGATGCACATGCATGGCGACGCGCAGCACTCCGCCCTCCTTGGGAACCGGCGGCGCGTCGGTGGCGACGGGCTCAGTGGCGGCGTCCTCTGCGCGGACTGGGCCAATCCAGCCAAGCGCCGACCCAAGCGGCGCGCCCAGCAGGGTGGCGGCGCGCAGGAAGCCGCGACGGCTGAGGCGGCCCGCGCGCAGACTCGCAGCGGCCTCGTCGATCAGCGGGTGCCGCCGCCCCGGCTGTTCATGATCCATGTCGCTCATCCGCCCTCTCCAAAGCCGCCCCCCCATCTTCGCTGATGGTCTACAGCTTTTCGCGATCTCGTGAGACCGGAAAAACGCCGCACCGTCCTGGTTTATATCGTCCCAGAGTCTGCGAACCGTCTCCGCTGGCGCCGGGAGAGATGTAACACGTGGCAGCGCGCGAGGGCTGTCGATAATTGGTCGACCGAATACCAT
>JAHQVS010000087.1 GCA_019634215.1 Paracoccaceae bacterium
ACCGATAGAGCGGGCGGCTGTAAGTCATTCCGGGTTTCTCGCAACCAGGACAACAGCTTATCCAGATCCGAGAACCTCTCTGGCGCTGACCGCACTGGGGAATTGCATTTATTCTGAAGGGCGGCGAATATCCGAGGTGTCGACACTGACGCACCGGGATTGACCAGCACCACCCAGAACGAGGGCAAATCAGGTCCGGGCGAAAGCTCCTCGCCTATCCCGCGCATCCACACCGGGTCGGGCGACAAACAGGCGGGCACATCCGCCCCTAGGCCCAGCGCAATCTCCGCGAGTTCAGTGCTGTTGGGCGCCACTCCCCACAAGTCGCATAGCAATTGGAGGGTCGCCGCTGCATCAGCGGAGCCACCCCCCAAGCCGCTGGCCACCGGCAAACGCTTTTCCAACAGCAACGCCGCACCCGAAACCTGCGCCCCTTGGCGCACCGCCCACGCTGATAATTGCTCAGCCGCCCGTACCATCAGATTATCACCGCAGCCGCCCAGCTCTTGAGCGAACGGACCGGCCAGCGACAGGCTCACCCGTTTGCTGGGCGCCGCCTCAATCAGATCACCAATTTCAGGAAAAACCACCAAGCTGTCGAGACGATGATAGCCGTCGGGTCGTTGTCCAACCACATGCAGGCATAAATTGAGTTTGGCGCGGGCCAGCATCGCGCCTCTACCGAGCATGGTCATGGCCGATGCTGATAGCCGGTCATCATGCACCGGGCCAGACGACCAATCACGAGAACACATATGCTGACGGGGGCGCTCGCTTTAACGAAACGCCCCAGCAAATCCGCCGTCTCAGCCGTCTTGTTCGCTGGCTGGGGTGACTTCGACCTTCTTCGGCTCAGTCTGGCCCTCGACAGCGCCTTCGTCATCTTTCTCGGCCATTTCCTCTTCCAGCACCCGGTCGAGGCCAACCTTCAGCTTGCGGTTGATGCGCTCGACCACATCCTCCTCCGGCTCAAAGGAAAGGGCGCGGTTCCACTGGAACTCGGCCTCCATCTTACGGCCCACCATCCACAGAGCATCGCCCAAATGATCGACAATCACCGGCTCCACCGGGGTAAGGCTGACCGCACGCTCCAGATGCTCCACAGCATCGTTAAACTCGCCCAGGCGATAGAGCGCCCATCCCAGGGAGTCGACGATATAGCCGCTTTCCGGCTTCTCCTTGACGGCTAGCTCGATCATCTCTCGCGCTTCATCCAAGCGCTCGCCCTTTTCCAAAAGGCTGTAGCCGAGATAATTCAGCACATCAGGCTGGTTCGGGCGCAGCTCCAGGGCGGTGCGGAAATTCTCCTCGGCAAGCTGCCACTGCTTTGTGCGTTCAAGGCAGATGCCCAGGCCGTAATGTGACAGCCAGTTGCGGTCAGTGATCTGACGCAGCCGCTCAATCCCATCCTTGTAGGCGACAACGCAATCCTCAAACTGCTCATGACGGCTAAAGAAACGTCCGATCGCGAAGTGAATCTGCGGGTCGTCAGGCGCCCGGCTGCTCAACCCCTTCAACAGCTCAAGCGCGGCGTCATCGTCTTCAGCGTTCTCCATCGCCGACGCCCGGCCGAGCTGGGCGGCGTTGAACATCGGAGACGCCTCGGTCACCTTGGCGTAGGAGCTGTCGGCTTCATCGAACTGATCGAAGCTTTCCATGATCTCGCCGACCAACAGATGCGCCTCGTCAAAGTCAGGACGCAGATGCAAGCCTAACCGCACATAGAGTAATGCGATCCGGGCGCTGTCTTCCTGCGCCAGGGCGGCGGCGAGGCCATAAAACGCTTCCGCCGCGCCTTCGACGGCGGTTTCAAACTTCACCGCCGGCGCCTCGCCGCGCTCCAGCCGCGCTTTCGCCGCCAACATCGAAGCATCGGAGGGCGAGAGCGCCAACAACTCATCATACAGCTCTTCGGCTTTCTCGGTGCGCTCGGTGCGTTCATAAGCGGCGCCGAGGGCTTCAACGATGCGAGAGGTTGGGCCGCCGGCCGCCGTCATCGCCTCTTCAAAAAAAGTCGCCGCCGCAGCATCATCCCCTGAGGCGCTCGCCACCAAGCCTGCATGATACCGGAAAAATAGACGGTAAAGCGCGCGCTCTTCTTCTGCGCTCAGAGTCGCTAGCGCCGCCTCGGTCTCGCCAGCGCCGAACGCGCTCCATGCATGAAGCAGCTTCGAGAGCAAACCACCCGCGCCGTTGGATTCAAGGCTGCCCTCCAGACGCTCCTTCGCTCCCTCGAAATCCCCTTCCACCATATGGTCAGAGGCCAAGGTGAGCACGGTAACCGGATCGGCAGGATTCTTCATCGAGACCCGCTTGGCGATTTCTACAGCCCTTGAGGCGCGCCCCGCCGCGACGGAATAGAATAACGCCGACTCCATCAGCCGCGGGTCGCTCGGGCGAAGCCGCAGCGCCTTGTTAAAATAGCGGGCGGCGGCGTTGACATCCGTCACCGTCTCCGCGTGGCGGGCGGCGAGATAAGCGCCGGTGAAGCTCTCCGCCTGGGCGGATGACGCGCCAATCCATCCCGACGAGGCCGCGCCCATCACAACAGCCGCCGCCATGGCGAAGCGGATCTGGCGCGGCGGTTGAGGCAGCCAGCGGCGCGAAATGGTGGCGAAAGTCATACGTATCGGCTCCCGTGTTGGCGTCGTGCATGGCCCACGGCGCGTTAGCGCTCCCAAAGCGCCAAACGCCGCCGCCGACGCTCCCCCAATCTGGGTTCGGAATTGATTGGGGCGTCAAGCCCCACATCCCACACGGAAAAGCGTTATGAACAGACTCAACTAAAAAAGGATCAAAACTCTTTACGACAAGCCTGTGACGACACGGCGGCCCAGCTGGATCGGAAACGTGGCGCACTTGCGTCGCTGCAACAGCACTTCATCGATGCAAGAATTGAAACAATCCCTCACATATTTGGATAGTTTGGCCCCTCACCACCCTGAGGCGTGGCCCAATTGATGTTTTGGGACGGGTCTTTGATGTCGCAAGTTTTACAATGCACACAATTCTGTGCGTTGATCACAAATTGCGGCGCGGCCCCATTCTCCCCGCTTACCACCTCATACACTCCGGCCGGACAATAGCGCTGCGCCGGCTCGGCGAAATTCGGCAGATTCACCGCAATCGGCACCGAACTGTCCACCAATTGCAGATGCACAGGCTGATCCTCGGCGTGATTGGTGAAGGAGTAGGAGACGTTGGTCAGACGGTCGAAAGAGAGCACCCCGTCCGGCTTCGGATAGTCAATCGGCTTGTGCTTCGCCGCCGGATCAGTCGCTACGGCGTCGTTTTTGCCATGCGCCAAGGTACCGAACAGCGTGCCGCCGAACATATTGGCCCACCACATGTCGAGCCCACCGAGGGCGAGCCCACCGCTCAGCCCGAAGCGCGACCATAATGGTTTGACATTGCGAACCTTTTTCAGATCTCTGGCGATGTCTGACTCCTGGAAATCCCCCCAGAATCCGGCCAACTCGTCGCCCGAGCGCCCTGCTCCAACCGCCTCCGCGACATGCTCCGCAGCCAGAATCCCGGACAGCATGGCGTTGTGGCTGCCCTTGATGCGCGGCACGTTCACCAGGCCCGCTGAACAACCGATCAACAACCCGCCTGGAAAACTCATCTTCGGAATAGATTGCCAGCCGCCTTCGGAGATCGCCCGCGCCCCATAGGAGATGCGCTTCCCACCTTCCAGGACCTCGGCGATCATCGGATGATGCTTGAAGCGCTGGAACTCCATGTAGGGGAACAAGTGCGGGTTGCGGTAATTCAGATGCACCACGAACCCGAGCGCCACCTGATTGTTTTCCAGATGATACATGAACGAGCCGCCGCCAGCCTGACCGCCAAGCGGCCAGCCCATGGTGTGGGTCACTTGCCCGAGCTTGTGGTTCTCCGGCTTGACCTCCCATAGCTCTTTCATGCCAAGGCCAAATTTCGGCGCGTCGCTGTCGGCGTCGAGGCCGTAATTCTTTATTAACGTTTTCGCGAGGCTCCCACGCACGCCCTCGGCGATCAGCACATATTTACCGTGCAGCTCCATCCCCGGCTCGTAGTTCGGCCCTGGCGTCCCATCGCGCTGCAAGCCCATCACCCCGGCGATCACGCCTTTCAGTTCGCCGTTCGGGCCATAGACCGGCTCGGAGGCGGCGAAGCCCGGGAAGATCTCAACGCCCAGCGCCTCGGCCTGCTCGCCAAGCCAGCGGCAGACATTGCCGAGCGAAACGATATAGGCCCCGTGATTGCTCATCAGCGGCGGCATCATCATGTTCGGCAGCCGCAACTCGCCGCTTGAGCCTAAAACGTAAAACCGGTCCTGCGTCACCGGCGTGTTCAACGGCGCGCCGAGGCTCTCCCAGTCCGCGCCGAACAACCGCTCCATGCCGATCGGGTCCATGACCGCGCCGGAGAGGATATGGGCGCCGATCTCGGAGCCCTTCTCCAGCACGCACACCGACAGATCATCGCCCGCCAACTGCTTCAGTTTAATCGCCGCCGACAATCCCGCCGGCCCGCCGCCAACGATGACGACGTCATATTCCATCGACTCGCGTTCCATCGCGCGCCCTCCTGCTCCGCGGCCCGTCCGGCGCAGCCACGTTGTCGGTAAATTCTTGGGGCAACTTATGGAGCGGTCCGGCGCGGGGTCAATGCGCCGGACCGGTGTAACGCCACGTCGCAGCGTCAAAATCACGCCTGAAGCGCGCGAAAAGCACGGGTATAGGCGGATCGTAGGCGGCTAGTTGACGCCGCGCAGCAGCAAAACTCCTCGCACCTCGCCCTTGGCGCCGAACGGCGACCACCCGATCGACGTGCTGGCGTCCAAGAACGCCCCCCTCTCGCCGGCCGGCGCGGGGGCCGCCGCCTCCTGCGCGAAAGCGGCCTTGACCGCCATTGCCTCCCACTCCGACGGGAAACTTGTGAGGAAATGGCGGACCAGACAACTGTCCGGCTCCCCGTCCTGCATACAATACCCAAGCGGATACCCGCCCACGATACAATATTGATAAGGCGACTCGGCCGGGAGAAGCAGCTTGGCTTCGGGCCGGGATGGGACGGATGCCGAAACCGCGTCCAGGAACTGCGCGATCTCGATATCCGCCTTCTTCTCGCCAACGCAACTCAGCGTGGACAAGATCTCTGGAGTGAATAGCTCAGCGCTTTGTTCCGCCGCAGCCCGTAATTGCTCGGTGTTGGAGGCCAAACGGTCCGCCTCCAACCCTTCATTCACCAAGTGCAGCCCATACATCGCCGCCGCCATCGCCGGCGCCGCCAACCATATCGTCCATCGAGTCAGAGGAGAGATGGGCGCATCGGACAAGCCCGCCTGCACGGCGTTGGCCTCTGCAATCACCGCGAGACTGCACATGGCGCTCACCAGCGCTGCGAAAGCCGCCACCACCCCTAGCAAAAAGATAAGCGATTCAGCCAGGCGCTCCAGCTGCTCTGGGGCCAAATCCCATCCCATCGCCTCATCGATCGTCCAGCCGACGGCTCCGAAAATCACAATAACAAAAACAATCAAACCTAAATTTGTCGTCAGAACCAACGCGCGACGATGAACCATCCCCATCTCCCAAACACACGCCCGTCAGAAATAGGCGCCGATGAGGGGCCACATATGAATTCATGAGCCAAGAGCAACACTATGGCCAGAAGGCGGATGCGGCGCTACCAGAGGTGAATGACGCTCTCTGAATCCCCTGAGCCCCCGAGCGACGATCTGCGCGCTCTCTGGCGCGCGGCGCTGGAGTGGCAAATCGAGCTTGGCGCCGACGAGGCGATTGGCGAGATCGCGATCGACCGCACCAGCCTGCCGTCGAAAGCCCCGCCAGTGGCGCTCGGGCGAAAACGCAAACCCGTCCCGCCGCCAGCCGCGCCGAAGGCTGACCCAGTCGCTGACGCCCGCGCCCTCGCCGCAAAAGCCGACAACGTCGCCACGCTACGCGAGGCTCTGAAAGCCTATGACGGCTCACCGCTCAAGAAGGGTGCGCGCAACACCGTGTTCGCAGATGGCAATCCGAAAGCTGATCTGATGATCGTCGGCGAGGCCCCCGGCCGCGACGAGGACCGCCAGGGCCTGCCCTTCGTCGGCCGCTCCGGTCAATTGCTCGATCGCATGTTGGCGGCGATCGGGCGAGACCGGAAGGCCGAGGCGCCCGGGGAGAGCGCCTATATCACCAATGTCGTGTTCTACCGCCCGCTGGAGAACCGCACCCCCACCGACCAGGAAGTCGCCCCGTTGCTGCCGTTTACCCTGCGCCATATCGCACTGGTGAAGCCCAAGGCGATCCTGTGCGTCGGTAACGTGCCCTCCAAGCACTTGATGGGCGCGACCACCGGCATCACCCGCTTCCGGGGCGCCTGGGCCGATTTGGAGGTCGAGGGCGTCAAGGTCCCGGCCCTCGCCAGCTTCCATCCGGCCTATTTGCTCAGAAGCCCGGATCAAAAGCGGCTGGCGTGGCGCGATTTGTTGGAGTTGGAGGCGCGTTTGGCGCAAAGCTGAAAAGCGCGGCGGTCGACGCCGGGTGATTCGCAGCTCAAATCCCATGCGAAGCAAGGCTGATAGGTACCGTCCATGCCGTTCCCAAAACCAAGCAAAGACCGCCTTGACCTGACAGCGGCGTTCGTCCCGGTCCGCATCGCTCTGCTCACCGTGTCTGACACCCGCACGTTCGAGGACGACCGCTCCGGCGACACCTTGGAGCAACGGGTGCGCGAGGCTGGGCATATCGTCGCTGATCGCCGCATTGTTAAGGATGAAATCGTCGAGATCTCCGCACTGCTCCGGGCCTGGGCCGCCATCGAGGAGATCGACGTCATCATTTCCACCGGCGGCACCGGCCTCACCGGGCGTGACGTGACGGTTGAGGCGCATCAACGCGTCTACGACAAAGAAGTTGAGGGGTTTTCCGCGCTGTTCCACATGGTCTCCGCCCAGAAGATCGGCACATCAACCATGCAGTCCCGCGCCTGTGCGGGGGTCTCGAAGGGGACCTATCTGTTCGCCCTGCCCGGCTCTCCTGGCGCCTGTAAGGACGGGTGGGACGAAATCCTGAAGTGGCAGCTCGACATTCGCCATCGCCCCTGCAATTTGGTGGAAATCATGCCCCGCCTGCAGGAGAGCTGAGCAAGGCTCTTCCCCGCCCAGTTCCGAGACCACCATGCCCGAGATCGCCATTCCCGAGGACGGCCGCTTGGCCGACAACATCCTCCATTTCGCCCGCGCGCTGCGTAAGGCCGGGCTGCGCGTCGGCCCCGGCCGCGCAGTGGACGCGGTGCGGGCGGTCGAAGCGGCGGGCTTCACCCAAAAGCGCGACTTCTACTGGACCCTGCACGCCTGTTTCGTCTCCCGCGCCGAAGACCGGGCGGTGTTCGACGCCGCCTTCAAGATGTTCTGGCGCAATCCGCAGATGCTCGAAAAGATGATGTCGGTGCTACTGCGCCAGGTCGACGTTCCCCCTGAGGAGAAAGAGCGCAAAGCCGCCGAAACCCGCGTGCAGGAGGCGTTGGCCGATCAGGACACGCTCCCCCCGCCTCCGCCGCCGGAGGAGGGCGAGGAGATCGAGGTCGACGCCACCCTCACCTTCTCAGCGGATGAAAAGCTGCGCGCCACTGATTTCGAACAGATGACCGCCGACGAGATTCGCGCCGCTAAGCGCGCCATCGCCAAGCTTGAGCTGCCGGTCCGCCCCCTGGCCTCGCGCCGCCTCGCCCCCTCCCCGCGCGGAGGGCGGGCGGATTGGCGGGCGACCCTGCGGGCCTCGCTGCGGGCAGGGGGCGAGATCGTGCCGCCGAAAACCCGTGCGCCGAAACTGCGCTGGCCCAATCTGGTCGCGCTGTGCGACATCTCCGGCTCGATGAGCGCCTATAGCCGGATGCTGCTGCATTTCCTCCACGCCGCGAGCAACGCCAAGGGTGCGGGCTGGGCCAAGGTGCATTGCTTCACCTTCGGCACCCGGCTGACCAACATCACCCGCCATCTGCGTCAACGCGACGTCGACGACGCCCTGACCGCCGCCGGGGCCGAGGTCCAAGATTGGGAGGGTGGCACCCGCATCGGCGAATGCTTGCACGCCTTCAACCGCGATTGGTCGCGCCGGGTGCTCGGCCAGGGCTCAGTGGTGCTGCTGATTACCGACGGCCTCGACCGTGACGACCCGCTCCGCCTCGCCGCCGAGGCCGACCGGCTGCGGCTGTCATCAAAAAAGCTGATCTGGCTGAACCCGCTGCTGCGCTGGGACGGCTTCGCCCCCAAGGCCCAGGGGGTGCGCGCGCTGCTGCCCCGCGTCGACAGTTTCCGCGCCGCACACAACATCGACAGCCTGGATAGTTTATGCGACGCGTTGGTGAAGGCGGATGACAGCGGGGACAGGGCGCGGTTGATGCGAATGATGGCGGAGGGTTAACCCCACCTTTCTACCACGGGAAAGCAACGAAGGGCGAACCAGCCGCCCTTCTCCTGCCCCCTATTCCGCCGCCGTGGCCTGGGCCCGCGCATACTGCAACAAGGCGTCGTCGGGGCAGCACTCGATCGGGGTGAAGTCCTGATGCGCGATCCACTCTTCGCGGGTTGGCTTGCGGATATGGTTGGAGACCGCATTCAGGGTCAGATACACGATCTTGCGCGGAAACGGCGTGATGTTGCCAGAAGAGCCATGCACCAGATTGCCGTGGAACATCAGCACCCCACCCGGTTTGCCCGTCGGGGCGACGAGACCGCCTTGGTTAACCAGCCGCTCCACAGCGTCATTGTCGAGCGTCCAGAGCGGATAGCTGGTGGTGGAAGTGTCATGCCCAGCCTCCAGCACCCCATGCTTATGGCTCTTGGGGATCAGCATCAGCGGGCCGTTGAACGGGAACACCTCGTCCAGAAACACTGAAATGTTCATCGCGCGCGGCTCAGGCATGCCGTCGTCCCGCGCCCAGGTGCCGTAATCTTGGTGCCATTGCCAGACATCGCCGGTGAACTTCGCCTTGGCGTTCACCTTGAACTGATGCATGTAAACCTTCTCGCCGAACAGCTGCTCCAGCGGCTCCACCAGACGGGGGTGGCGGCCAAGGATGCCGAACGCTTCATTATAAGTGTGGGCGGCGAAGGCGGTGCGCGGGGCGCCGGATTTTTCGCGCCACACTTCCGGGCGTTGCTGATTGTAAATCGTCTCCGCCTCGCCGCGCAGCACGGCGATCTCTTCCAGAGAGAAACACTCCGGCAGGAAGATCCAGCCCTCTTCGTCAAACTGTTTCAGTTGCGCTTCCGTCAGCTTCATTGTTGTTTCCTCCCTGTTGAACCTGTTGAACGCATGTCTGGTATTGTGAACGCTTAATCGCCTTCTTCTGTCTGGATCAGGCGTTGTCTGGTCTCTTCGCCCGCCTGAAGAGCATGCTCTCCCGCCAACCGCTCGGCGGTGTCGCCGTCGCCGGTCAGGACGGCGTTAACAATCCCGCCATGCTCCCGCCAAATCCGGGCCTTGCGCTCCCGCGCATCCAACACCGCCGCCATCGACCGCATGAATTGCGGCCATTGCTCCGAGACGGTGCGCGCGATTTCTGGATTGCCTGAAAGATCATACAGCGCCCGGTGAAAGGCGACGTCAGCGCGAACCAGATCGATGATCGCCGACTCGGCTTCCAAAGCCGCCCCCTGTTCCAACACCCGTTGCAATTCCGCGATCTCCGCCGCGTCGGCGAGCCCCGCCGCAACCCGCTCGGAGGCCAAGCGCGCGGCGAGACCGTCCAGCGCCTTACGAACCTGGTACAATCGCCAGATGCGCGCGCCGTCCAATGGCGCCACCGCAAGCCCCCGGCGGCCATGCTCAATCACCAGCCCCCTGTGCTTGAGGAGTTGCAACGCGTGGCTAACGGGCTGCCGCGACACGTCCAACAAACTGGCGACCCGCTCTTGCGTCAGCCGCTCTCCCGGCGGCAACCGCCCGACCGAAATCGCCTCCACGAGTTGATCATGCACCCGATCAATCAGCGCCGGTTCAGATTTCACAGGATCGAGCATCAAGCCCCTCACTACGCTGCTCCACAAACCAAAGCCGCGTTCAGCTCAACCATATACTGAATTCAGAATTCCATTTTGTTTCCGGCGATGTCAAGCCTCGCCCCCTCGGCGCGTTCAGACCCTCACTCAGCCTATTTGAACGGACATTTCCCGCCTCGCTCTTGATCCAGATCATGCCGCTATGCTCAAACATATTCAAAATACAGCATTCAAAAGAGTCGGAGCGCTGCTCCGAGGGAGGTTAAAATGGTTTTGCCCAAAGGCGTTTTAGATTGGCGGCTCGGCGGCCTGCTGCTCGGCCTCGTGTTCTTCCTGGCAGTACTGCTGGTGAAGCCCATCGGGGTCTCGACCCAATTCGTGATTCTTGACGGGCTGCTCTGGGGCGCCGTTGATTCCACCGTGGTGACGGAGAGCGTGGACGCCAAATCTGGCTATGCGTCCTCCAACGCCTATCTCGACAAAAGTGGCGGCAAATACGCAGCGTCGGTTGCGAACCCACTGAACTACAGCTTCGTGTTCGTTCTGGCTCTGATGGCCGGCGCAGGACTCTCAAGCTGGCTGCGTGCGCCACTCGGCACTGCGGAACGGACTGCTCCGGCGATCTGGCGGGCGAATTTCGGCGACTCGCCTTGGGGCCGCTACACGGCGGCGTTCGCCGCCGGGTTCGTGGTGCTGTACGGCGCCCGGCTCGCGGGTGGCTGCACCTCGGGCCATATGATGAGCGGGATGATGCAAACCGCCGTCTCCGGCTACATCTTCGCCGCTGGCGCCTTCGCCTCGGCGATCACCACGGCTCTAATTCTTTACCAACGGGAGGCGTAACCCATGGATACGGCGATACTTCTCGCACTCGCGATCGGCGGCGCCTTCGGCGTGGCGCTGGACCGGGTCGGCGCGACCAATCCCAACCTGATCGTCGGCATGCTCAGCCTACGCGGGCTGCATTTGATGAAGACCATCCTGTTCGCCATCGGCGTCGGCTCGGTGCTGATGTTTGGCGGGCAGATGCTGGGGCTGGTCGAGGTCGGGCACATGTCGGTAAAAGCGGCCTATTCAGGCGTGTTTATCGGCGGCCTGCTGCTCGGCGCTGGCTGGGCGGCGACCGGCTATTGTCCTGGCACCGGCTTGGCCGCGGCGGCCTCCGGACGGCGGGACGCCGTGTTTTTCGCGCTTGGCGGCCTGCTCGGCGCGGCGGCTTACATGTTGAGCTATTCGTGGGTGAAGACCACCGGCGCGCTGGAAGAGATCGCCGGTGGCAAAGCCACCCTCGGCGCGGTGCCAGGCGCGGGATACCCCGCTTTGGTCCCCGGCGCGCCCGGCGACATGATCGGCCTAGCGCTAGGGGCCGCCTTCATCTTGATCGCCTTCGCGCTGCCGGACCGGCTGCGGCGCTCGGACGTGGCTGTGCCAGCGGAATAGGCCCCTCAAAAGGGCGGGGCCTTCACCTCGCCCTTTGCAGTTTGGCCCCTTCCTCGGATAGTCTGCGGCTCGCCGATTTGGAGACGCCCACATGTCCGACCCCCACCCTGCTTTCGATCCGAACCAAATCCCCGAAACAGCCATGGCTTGGCTAGACGCTGGCAAGGGCGCGGCGCTGGCAACTGTGACTCAGACCTGGGGCTCCGCCCCGCGCCCTGTTGGAGCGCAATTGGCGGTGTCCTCCGAGGCAGAGTTGGCCGGTTCGGTCTCCGGCGGCTGCGTCGAGGGCGCGGTGACGGCTGAGGCCTTGGAGGCGATCGGGGACGGCCGCCCCCGAATGCTAGAATATGGGGTGTCAGACGATGAGGCCTTTGCCGTCGGCCTCGCTTGTGGCGGAACGATAAAGGTTTTGGTCGAACCAATTGGCGTCGGCGACGGCCCCTCTCGTGCGGAAATCGAAGCGTTAGCGGCGGCGCGGGCGGCACGGCGGGCTGTCGGGTATTTGGTCGATGTGCAGGACTGGTCTCGCCGCCTGATCGACCCAGAGGAGGCGCCTGACGCCTTCTCCGCCGACCGTTCCGGTTTTCAGGACGAGGAGGCCCGCCGGTTCCTGGCCGTCCACAATCCACCATTGCGAATGATGGTCATCGGCGCCGTCCATATCGCCCAGGCGCTGGCGCCGATGGCGCGGTTGGCGGGGTATGACGTCACCCTAAACGATCCCCGCGAAGCCTTCGCCTCGGAGAACCGATTTCCCGGCCATACGCTCGGCGAAGACCTTACCCATGACTGGCCGGACGCCGCCTTGGAGCGCTTCGCGCCCAATGCCCGCTCAGCTATTGTCTGCCTCAGCCATGACCCGAAAATCGATGATCCCGCCCTGATCCGCGCCCTGGCCTCCCCCGCCTTCTATGTCGGCGCGTTGGGCTCAACCCGCACCCACGCCAAGCGCGTCGGTCGTCTTACCCAAGCCGGTCTGTCAGGCGCGCAAATCGCCCGGCTGCACGCGCCTATCGGCCTGCCGCTCGGCGCACGCTCTCCAGCCGAGATCGCGATTTCAGTTCTGGCCGAAATCACCGAACGCCTACGCAAACCGGAGACCCGGAAGTGAGCGCTGCGCAATGAAATTCGGCCCGATCCCCCTCGCCGACGCGGAAGGCGCCATCCTGGCGCATTCACTGAAATGGGAGAAGGGCGCGATCAAAAAG
>JAHQVS010000088.1 GCA_019634215.1 Paracoccaceae bacterium
ATTGGCGGCGGCTCCGGCGGCGTGCGGGCGGCGCGGATCGCCTCCGGCTACGGCGCGCGCGTGGCGATCGCCGAGGAGTACCGTTTCGGCGGCACCTGTGTGATCCGGGGCTGCGTGCCGAAGAAGCTGATGGTGTACGCCAGCGCCTTCTCCGAGCACTTCGAGGACGCAGAGGGGTATGGCTGGACGGTCGGGGAGCGTTCTTTCGATTGGGGGCGTTTCATCGGACGCAAGGACGCCGAGATTCAACGGCTGGAGAACATCTACCGGGCAAACCTGGAGAAATCCGGCGTCGAACTGCACGAGACCCGCGCCACTGTCACCGGGCCCCATCAGATCAGCCTCGCCAGCCATGGCAGCACCGTCACCGCCAAGACCATCCTGATCGCGGTTGGCGGGCGTCCGTTTGTGCCGGAGTTTTCTGGGTCACAACACGCCATCACCTCCAATGAGGTTTTCCATCTCACGGAATTCCCAAAACGCATCTTGATCGCCGGCGGCGGATATATCGCTTGTGAGTTCGCTGGGATCATGAGCGGGCTCGGCGCTGAGGTGACGTTGATTTACCGCAAGGAGCAGATCTTGCGCGGTTTCGACGAGGAGGTCCGAGCCTTCGTTCAGGCGGAGATGGCGAAGAAAGGGATCAAGTTCATCTTTAACGAGGTGTTGGACAGCCTGGAGAAAACCGGCGACGGCCTGATCGCTCATGTGACCAACGGCGAGAAGGTCGTCGTTGATCAGGCGCTGTTCGCCACCGGCCGCAAACCCAACACCGACGGGCTGGGCCTGGAGACGGCAGGCGTCGATCTGGGGCGGAGCGGCGAAGTGGTGGTCGACGCCTATTCCAAGACCAGCTGCGACTCGATCTACGCCGTCGGCGACGTCACCGACCGGATTAACCTCACGCCAGTGGCGATTCGCGAGGGCCACGCCTTCGCCGACACCCTCTATGGCGATCGCCCAACCGCGCCAGACCATGAATTGGTGGCGACGGCGGTGTTCACCCAGCCGGAAATCGGCACGGTGGGTCTGTCAGAAGAGGCCGCGAGGACGCAGGGCGAGGTGGAAATCTACAAATCAGCGTTCCGCGCCATGATTCACACGCTTTCCGGGCGTGATGAAAGGATGTTGATGAAGGTGGTGGTGGCCAAGGACAGCCGAAAGGTGCTCGGCGTCCATGTGGTTGGCCATGGCGCTGGCGAGATGGCGCAGATTTTGGGGATCGCGGTCAAGATGGGCGCGACCAAGGAGGATTTCGATCGCACCGTGGCGGTGCATCCCACAGCCGCCGAGGAGTTAGTGACGCTACGCACGCCAATTTCTTGACGTTTCTTCCGCGTCGCAACGTCGCATTAACACCCCGTCGGGAGATTGATCTGGCGGCGAACTAACCCACGTGTTGCGTCGTGGACCCTGCCGCGCCAAAACGCGGCGCGGCGTTCAATCGCATTCCAACACGCGTCACGGCGCGTCGGCGCAGCGCGCGGCTGCGTCGTTTGGCGAACTATTCGGAGAGGAACATTATGCCCTGGAGCAATAACACCGGGGGACCCAATAAGTCCCAGGGTCCTTGGGGCGGAGGCGGTCGCGGTGGCAATGGCGGCGGTGGCGGCCCATGGGGCGGCGGTCAGCGCGGGGGTGGCGGCGGCGGTGGCGGCGGTGGCGGGCAAGGTCCGAACATCGACGATCTGTTCAAAAAAGGCCAAAACCGACTGAAGAACGTCCTGGGCGACGGCGCCCCGAGGAGCGGCGGTTTCGGAGGCGCATTGCTGTTAGCGGCCCTCGTGGCGGTTGGCGCTTGGGCTTATGTGTCGGTCTTCCAGGTCAAGCCGGAAGAGCAGGCGGCTATTCTGACCTTTGGCAACTACACCCGGACCGTCGGGCCGGGCCTGAACTTCGCCCCCTGGCCGGTGCAGACTTCTGAAATCCGCGCGGTCACTAAGGAAAACATCGTCGAGATCGGTCAACGCCGCAGTGGCGCGACCAGCCCGGCGCGCGGCAGCGGCCGCACCAGCGGCCTGATGCTGACCGGCGATGAGAACATCATCGATATTAACTTCCAGGTGGTGTGGACCATCCGGGAGCTGGACAAATTCTTGTTCAACCTTGCTGACCCGGACGCCACCATTAACGCCGTGGCCGAGTCCGCGATGCGTGAGGTGGTGGGCCGTTCGGAACTGGCGCCGCTGTTGAACCGGGATCGCGCGCTATTGGAGCAGCAGGTGTACGATCTGATCCAGCGTACGCTTGATGAGTATGAGGCCGGCGTCGCTATACGCCGCGTCAACCTCGATCGCGCTGACCCGCCGCCGGAGGTGATTGACGCCTTCCGCGACGTGCAGGCCGCGGAACAAGAGCGCGACACCCTGCTGAAGCAGGCGCAGGCGTACTACAATGAAAAGACAGCCGGCGCGCGCGGTGAATCCGCTCAGTTGCTTCAACAAGCCGAAGGTTATCGAGCGCAAGTCGTCGCGGTTGCTCAAGGTGAGGCCGAGCGTTTTAACGCAATTTACGAAGAGTACTTCAAGGCTAAAGATGTGACACGTAAGCGCTTGTACTTGGAAACCATGGAGAAGGTCTTCGGTGGTATCAATAAGATCATTATTGACCAGGAAGATGGCTCAGCCAATGGCGTCGTTCCGTACTTGCCATTAGACCAACTCAATCGCACCCCACGGTCGCAGAATTAAAAGCGGAGGATGATGAGATGAGATTTCTTCCGATATTAGTTTTGTTGATCGGTGTGGCTGCGTTTTTAGGGCTGTCATGCATCTACATCGTGGATGAGCGCAAGCAGGCGTTGATTCTTGAATTCGGTAAGGTGAAGGAGGTCAAGCACGAGCCTGGCCTATACTTCAAATTGCCGACTCCGGTTAACACCGTCGTGTTCTACGAGGACCGGATTTTGCCGTTGGAAACGGAAGATCTTGAGGTCACCCCGTTGGACAACCGGCGCTTGGTGGTCAACGCCTTCGCTCGTTGGCGGATTATCGATCCGCAGAAGTTCCGTGAGGCCGCTCAGACCGAGTTCAACGGCTCTCAGCGTTTGGGCGACATCCTGAATGCGCGGGTGCGGGACGTGCTGGGCTCGGTGAAGTCCGACGCCATCCTGTCCGACGAGCGGGCGCCGTTGATGCGGCAAATCCGCGAAGGTTCTCGGGGTCAAGCGGAGGCGCTGGGGGTTGAGATCGTCGACGTCCGCATCCGCCGCGCCGATCTGCCGGAGCAGAACCTGCAAGCCACCTATAACCGGATGGAGGCCGAGCGGGCCCAGGAAGCCGCCGATGAGCGCGCTCGTGGACGTGAGGCGGCCCAAGTCCGGCGCGCCGAAGCGGACCGTCAGGCGGTTGAGTTGGTCTCTGAAGCGCGCCGCGAATCGGAGATCATCCGAGGTGTGGCTGACGCAGAGCGGAACCGGGTGTTCGCCGAGGCCTATGGCCGCGACGAGGAGTTCTTCGCCTTCTATCGCTCGCTCACTGCTTATGAGAAAGCCCTGCAAGGCGGCAACTCCACTATGGTGCTCTCGCCGGATTCAGATTTCTTTGAATATCTGAAGAGCGACAGCAGCACGTCGCCCGTGCAGTAACCATTCTGAACGCGCCGCGATGACCCCATCGCGGCGCGTCTCCAGAAAATTTCGCGCAACTCACAATTTCGTTTTCTGACTTCTTATCCCATATTCCACTTCTAACTGCGACGAGGCGGCCTCATGCGCTATGCGCTGTCGGTGGGCCAAGGCCGACGCTGCGCCGCTGCCCTGGTCGCTCAATAATTTGAAGTACCCCAAGGAGGTTTTGGTGATCTCACTGTTCACATCATCCACGCGTCGATCGACTCCCTTGGCGGCGGGCGTCCTCGCGTTGGGCGTGGCGGCGCTGACGGTTGGCGCTGTGACCGCCCCCACATTCGCGCAAGACAATCGCCCCGTTAGCTTCGCTGACTTGGCGGAGCGCCTCTCTCCGGCCGTCGTGAACATCTCCACCGCGCAGACTGTCAACCGGCCGAACCGCCCGATGCCGCAATTGCCCCCTGGTTCGCCGTTCCGCGAGTTCTTTGAGGACTTTTTCGACCGTCGTGGCGGCGAGGGCGGCGGCCCGAACCGGGTGCAGTCGCTTGGCTCTGGGTTTGTGATCGATGGCGATGGTTTCGTGGTGACCAACAACCATGTGATCGAGGAAGCCGATGAGATTGAGGTGAATTTCTCGGATGGCTCGTCGCTTCCTGCCGTTCTGATCGGCCGCGATCCTAAAACCGACATCGCCTTGTTGAAGGTCGAGCCGCCCGAGCCGCTGGAGTTCGTTAATTTTGGCGAAAGCGAAGCTGCGCGAGTCGGCGATTGGGTGGTCGCGATCGGCAACCCGTTTGGCCTCGGCGGTTCGGTGTCAGCTGGCATTATCTCGGCCCGCAACCGCGACATCAACGCCGGCCCATATGATGATTTCATTCAGACCGACGCCGCCATTAACCGAGGCAACTCCGGGGGCCCGCTGTTCAACATGGCTGGTGAGGTCATCGGCGTGAACACAGCGATCATCTCGCCCTCAGGCGGATCGATCGGTATCGGCTTCTCAGTGCCGTCGGCAATCGCCACGGCGGTTGTCGAGCAGTTGCGCTCGTTTGGCGAGACCCGGCGCGGTTGGTTGGGTGTGCGAATTCAGTCCGTGGACGAGACCATCGCCGAAAGCCTCGGCCTTGACGATGCAATGGGCGCGCTTGTCAGTGAAGTCACTGAGGACGGTCCGGCTGAAGAGGCGGGACTGGAAAGCGGCGACGTCATCCTCACTTTCGACGGTCAGAATATTGAGAGCATGCGGGATCTGCCGCGCATCGTCGCTGAGACGGAGGTCGGTAAAACGGTCGACGTTGAGATTCTGCGGCGCGGATCACGCGACACGGTTCAGGTCGCGATTGCGTTGTTAGAGGAAGAGCGTTTCGAGAGCACCGAGGCTGATACGGCGGGGGACGACGACTCCACCGCCTCTATGCTCGGCATGGTGCTGGAGCCGCTGACGCCGGATTCACGCCGTCGGTTTGACATCTCATCC
>JAHQVS010000089.1 GCA_019634215.1 Paracoccaceae bacterium
AGGACATACGCAAGCAACTCGAAAAGGTCGCGTCGTTTTATGGCAAACTCGCGCCGTCGCTGTCGAAGGCGGTCGAGGGCGCGCCGGTGACGGAGACCGAGCTGAAGTCTGCCGCGCAGTTGAACCTTTTTGTCCTCACGGAAATGGACAAAGCGGTGCACATGTTCGAAAAGATGTGAGGCCGATACGCTGTCTTTGACGACGCGCGGCGGTCGCTCTGGCCGCCGTCATTCAAGCTTCAGGCTGGCCCGGTCGGCGGCTTTTGCTCCACAGACAGCGAAGTTGTGGCGCTTCATCCTGCCGCAGTTACGGTAGATTAACGCGCCAGATTTAGGATTGATCCAGGTTAAATCGAGCGCA
Organism: Paracoccaceae bacterium; assembly: GCA_019634215.1. Taxonomy (GTDB): domain Bacteria; phylum Pseudomonadota; class Alphaproteobacteria; order Rhodobacterales; family Rhodobacteraceae; genus JAHQVS01. Next base: position 361 of record JAHQVS010000089.1, read on the forward strand.
GGGCGATAGATCGTCTCAGCCACGCGCTGTATTCGCCGCCTGAGCTTGGTTCTGTTCTTCGCCGTCTTCGCTGCAAAGCCTGTGGGCGCAGCGAAATTAGCGCCTGTCAGTAGTTTTTAAATCAAATTTTGCGAGGGTTCGCGCACCTGTAGACAAGGATGGCGAACCCCCAATGAATAATTCGCGGCTTGGCGGCGCGTCCTCGCGCAAATTCTCAATCGGCGGCGTGGCGGCCAAGGTCTATGGCATCGCGGCGCTCTGTTTGACGGCCGGGCTTTGCGCCAGCGGGGTGGGCCTTTGGCAGCTGAACAAGATTGGTCACGAGATCGAGACGATCTCGCATGTCGAGATGCCGCTGACCGCAGCGCTCACCGAGATGACGATCCATCAGCTTGAGCAGACAATCAGCTTTGAGCGCGCAGTGCGCGCCGGCGAGGTGATGTCGGGCGAGAATGATATCGCCGCACAGGCGAAAGACGATTTCGCCAAAGCAATCGACAAGTTTGAGAAACTGAACGCCAAGGTCGACATCGAGATCGCCGAAGCCATCGGGATGACCGTGTATACAGAGGGCGGCGCCGAGGTTAAAGCGCTGCTTGAGCAGGCGGAGCGGCGCCTGAGGCAGGCTGCGACGCAGCATAAAAGCTTCGCAGAAAGCGCTGAGGGCGTTTTCAGCCGCCTCGCAGGCGGCGATGTTTACGCCGCGCTGGAGATTTTGCCGGAGGTTGAGGAGCAGGCGGAGCAACTGGACGTTGCGGTCGAGGAAATGCTGCTGACCGTCGAGAAGTCGACCCTGAAGGCGATCCAGACCGCCGAGGCGCATGAGCGCTCCGCGCAGAACATGCTTGCCATTATCACCGCCTTGTCCATCCTGATCGGCGCATTCGGCGCCTGGCTGGTGGCGTCGCGCAGCATCCGGCGCCCCATTGCGGAGGTTGTCGCCGGCGTCGAGGCGTTGGCGGCGGGCAATCTCTTTCATGAAGTGCGGGTGCACGCCGATGACGAGATCGGCCAGATGGCGAAGGCCGTGAACCATTTCCGCGATCTGACTATTGAGAAGCAGAAAGCGGACGAGGCCATCAACCAGACACTGGAGCAGGCGGTCGACGCTGTCGTCACCATTGACGAGCGCAATCATGTCACGTTCTTCAACGCCGCCGCCGAGAAGCTGTGGGGCTACAGCCGCGACGAGGTTGTCGGCAACAACGTCAAGATGCTGGTGCCGCAGGAATTCCAATTTGGCCATGATGATTTGGTCAACGCCAACCGGAAGACCGGCGTGGACAAGATCGTCGGCACCAGCCGCGACCTGGAATTGGTGCGCCACGATGGCGGCACGGTTTGGGTCAATCTGGCGCTCTCGAAGGTGAAGGTGGATGACAAAATCACCTACACCGCCTTCGTCAAAGACATCTCCGAACAAAAGAACGCGCAAGACCGGATCAACCAGACGCTGGAGCAGGCGGTCGACGCCGTGGTCGCGATCGACGAGCACAATCATGTGACGTTCTTCAACGCCGCCGCCGAGAGGCTGTGGGGCTACAGCCGCGACGAGGTTGTCGGCAATAACGTCAAGATGCTGGTGCCGGTGCAATTCCAGGCGGGGCATGATGAGTTGGTCAACGCCAATCGGACGACTGGCGTGGACAAGATCGTCGGCACCAGCCGCGACCTGGAGCTGGTGCGCCGCGACGGCTCGACCGCTTGGGTCAATCTGGCGCTGTCGAAGGTGCGGATCGGCGACACGATCACGTACACCGCCTTCGTGAAGGACATCAGCGAGGAGCGCAACGCGCGGGAGTCTGTCCGGCAGACCCTGGAGCAGGCGCTCGACGCTGTGGTGACCATCGACGAGCACAATAATGTGACGTTCTTCAACGCCGCCGCCGAGATGCTTTGGGGCTACAACCGCGACGAGGTCCTCGGCAAGAACGTTAAGATGCTGGTGCCGCAGGAGCTGCGCTCTAATCATGATGAGCTGGTCAACTCCAACCGGCGGACGGGCGTCGACAAGATCGTCGGCACCAGCCGCGAGGTTGAGATCTGGCGGGGCGACGGCGATAAGCGCTGGGGCGCGTTGTCGCTGTCGAAGGTGAAAGTCGACGGCAAAACCACTTACACCGCGTTCGTGAAGGACGTTACGGAAGAAGTCGCCCGCCGCGAGCGGTTCCGGTTGCTGTCGCTGGTGGCCGATGAGACCGATAACTCGGTGGTGATCACCGACGCCAACGGACGGATCGAATATGTCAACCCGGGCTTCACACGGTTGACGGAATACAGCGCCGAAGAGGCGATGGGCCGCAAGCCCGGCGATTTGCTGCAAGGCCAGCACACCGACCGCGCCGCCATCGCCAGGATCAGCGCAAAGCTGAAGGCGCGCGAGCCATTCTATGAGGAGATCCTGAACTACACCAAGTCAGGCCAAGCTTACTGGATCTCGCTGGCGATCAACCCGATTACGGACGACAAGGGCCGGGTGCAGCGCTTTATCTCGGTGCAAGCCAACGTTTCGGGCACGAAGGAGCAGGCGCTGCGGCAATCGGCGCGGATCAACGCGATCTCGGCGTCGAACATCGTGATGGAATGGGGCCGCGACGGTTCGCCTGCAATGATCAACGACCTTGGCCGCCGGACGCTAGGGCTGTCCGAAAACCCCAATTCGGAGATTCCCGACTCCTACGCCTTGAGCAAGGTGCTGTCGCACGAGGATTTGGATAAAATCAAGAAGGGCGGCTATGTCTCCGGCGAGATCGAGCTGACCTCCTCCGAGGGCCGCTCGGTGTGGCTGAGCGCGTCATTCCAGCCGGTGACGGATTATCGCGGCGAGCTGTCCGAGGTGGTGATGTTCGGCTCTGATGTCACGCTGAAACGCAACGCGATCGATGAAAGCCGGAACTTGATGGGCTCGGTGCTGGATCAGATCAGCGCCATCGCCGCCAATATCGACAACCTGTCGATGCAGACCAAGCTGCTGGCGCTGAATGCGACTGTCGAGGCGGCGCGCGCCGGCGAGGCGGGCAAGGGCTTCTCGGTGGTGGCGGAGGAGGTCAGCAACCTCGCCAACCGCTCGTCGGAGTCGGCGGCGGACATCTCCGACCGGATCGGCAGCACGAAGAAGCGGATCGACGACCTGAACCGGTCGCTGGAGAGCGGCGACGATGGCCAGGGCTCGGATAAGAAGCCGGCGGGCAAGGACGTCGACGCGTGGCGCAAGGATGCGGCGGCGGATGGGGCCGGGACGGCGGTTAGTAAGGCGTCGTAGGCTCAACGTTCAGTGTTCTCTACGGGGGGTGAGCCCCCTCACAACCACCCTACCCTCGGCGTCACCGGCGCTGGCGTGAGCATCAGGTCGGTGAGCGCCCAGACCAGGGCGTCGACGCGGTCGGGGCTGCGGCGGGACTGGCCGGGGGTTGCGAGGGCGCGGGATTCAAAGCGGGTCAGGGCGCACATCTGGTCTTCCAGCAAGTCAAGCCCCGAGGCGTGGGTGATGCGGTGTTGTTCGTAGAGGGCGGCGATCGGTTCGGCGCGGACGCGTTTGCCCCGGGTGGCGCGGACAGCGCGGAAGGCGATGGCCGGGTCGGTTTGGCGGATGACGGTCTCGACCAGGTCGCCGCCCTGATTGACTTCGGCGACCAGCCGGTCGGCCTGGAACTGGCGGTAGGCTGACGCGGCGCGGGCGGCCCAGGCGTTGGGGCTGGCGCCTTGCACCGAACAGTCGGCCAGCACGGCGGCGCGGCGATCCTCCCAGCTCTCGCCGATGCGGACCCCGGCGACGATGATGCCGCAGGCGTCGGAGCCTTGATGGGCGGTGATCGGCGGGTCGACGGCGACCACGATCCTATCATAATTTTGGCGATCATTTTGCGGGCGGCTCCCCTGCCCTGCTTTGTCCGTTTCATACCCGGCGCGGGCGGCGTCGATCAGGGCGCGGGGCCAGAGGCCGCCGGGCGGATCGAGGATCAGCTCGCCGTCCAGCTCTTGCCGGCCCAGGGTGGCGCCGCAATAGCGCCGCTCGACGCGGGCGAGGAAGTCGGCGGCGAGGTTGGCGGCGTTGGCGCGGGTGGGCGCCGTGGTGGCGGTGGTCGACGGGTCTTCCAGGATGCGCAGCAGGGTCGGGTTGCGGCGCGGGGTGGTGGTGACGATCTGGCGCGGGCGGCCGCCTTGCAAATCGTCGAGGCGCAGGCCGAATTGCAGCATGTCCCACGCCGCCTCGGCGCGGCGCCATTTCGCCAGCTCATCACTCCAGGCGAGGTCGAATTGCGGGCCACGCAGCGACTCCGGGTCGCTGGCGGAGAACAGATGCGCCTCGGCGCCGTTGGGCCAGACCAGCCGGCGGCGGGAGACTTGGAACGCCGGGCGACGGTCTGGAGGGGTGACGGCGAGCAGGCCGGACTCGCCGAGCACCATCACGTCGCGGGCTTGGTCAGCGGTTTCGGCCAGCAAGGCGACGCGGCGGCAGCGGCCAGGGTCATCAGGCTTGGCGCCCTCGACCTGGGCGCGGACCCATTCGGCGCCCGCGCGGGTTTTGCCGGAGCCGCGCCCGCCGAGGATGGCCCAGGTGGACCAAGGGGCGTTGTCGGGTGTGGACGGCGGCTCAAGCTGGTGGTCCGCCCTCCCCCACAGCTCGAACAGCCACGGCGCCGCCCTCAACGTGTTTGGACTCAGACTGCGGATCAACTGGCTGCGGCGGCGCGGCGGCAGTGAGGCGAACCAGTCGGCGGCGCAGCTCCTCCCTTGCGGCGGCGAGATCGAGAACGGGCGCGCCGGGGGAGCGATCGGGATGATCGGGCGCTCCGGCGGCGCCTCGGCGTCGGGTAAGTTTGGCGTCATAGTCGATCACCGCGAACAGGGCCCGGGCGTGCGATTTGACCAGGGCGGAGAGGTCGGCGAGGCCGGAGTCGGCCTGCGAGGAAATCTGGGAGGAGGCGTCGGGGCCGCCAGCGAGGCGGCGGGCGTGATGGGCGGCGCGCAGATCCGCCAGGGCTTGGCGCAACGCCTCAGTGAGGGCGGCGAGCAGCTCGCGGGCGGCGGCGATCGGGTCGTTATGGGGGGCTTGCTCGGCGGTTGGGCCGGGCGGCGGGGCGTGATCCCAGCCCTCGGCCTTGGCCCGGCGGCGCAAGGTGGTGACGGCGACGCCGGCGCGGCGGGCGATCTCGACGCGGGTAAGCGCGCGGGCGCGCCACAGCGCCGCGATATCGTGCCAGTCAGTCATGTTGGGGTGTCCTTTGGGGGAGCGCCCTGTGAATTGGTGGGCGCTTTTTCTGCCGAAATCGGAGAATGGTTCTTGAGGCGCTGGGTCACTGCTTGGCGGTGGTGGTCGCTATAAAAACATAGCTTTCCGCCGCCCGTTGGCGGGTTGATCGAACTGGCCGCCTTTGGCGTTGGTCCTCATTTCAAACAAGACGGCTAAGACGGCGAAGCCGCCGGTGATGGCGAGCCAGCTCGCCCGCTTCAGGCGAGCATGATCTCGACACGAGGGAAGGGGGCCAGGAAGTAGATGATCGCGGCGCCTGCTGATACGGTCTGCGCCGTCTCGGCCGCCCAAGTATCCCATCTTGAATATATTCCTATCATGGAGCGCGCGCTGGGTCAAGCGGTATTTGAGGAGACGCGGATGCCGGACCAGGTATTGAAGCAGTTAATCCAAGCCGCCGACCGCGCGATTTCGGCGGAGGATTTCGACGCGTTGATGGAGTTCTACGCCGAAGATGCGACGCTGGTTGTGAAACCGGGGCTGCAGGCGAGCGGTAAAGCGGAGATCCGCCGGGCTTTCGAGGCCATCGCGGCGCACTTCAAGAACCAGCTCAAGGTCCAGCAGGGCCGGATGCAGGTGATCGAGGGCGGCGATACGGCGCTGGTGATCATGGAGACGATCCTCAACACGGGGGAGCAAGACGCGTCTGTTATGCGGCGGGCGACTTACGTGTTTCGCAAGTCAGCGGATGAAGGGTGGCGATGTGTGGTGGATAATTCGTACGGGACGGCGCTGCTTGACGAGTGAGGGGGGGCATCGGGCCCACGCCCAGGTTTGTCGTGAGGTTTTCAGCCGCCGCAGAATGGCGGCTGGGTAGAATGGTTTTGCGGCGGGGCCCACTGTCGAAGGGGGGCTGCGCGCGGCAGGCCGGGGTCTTCCGCCAGACAACGGCGTACGCCTGGACGTCCTAAACGCTGACTTTGAGGGTGCCTCTAAATGAACAATCCTGAATTGAAGGATGAGGTTATCGCTAAGATTGTAGAAATCTATGAATTGCTGAGAGCAGGAAAATTCGAACGCGTTCACGAAATAGAAACGGGAAAGCGGGTGTCACCAGAGGCTTATAAATCGCTGATTTCTAATTATGCTCCACAGATGGGACCTCTTGGGGAAGATCCAAGTAGGTGTTTTGATGTGATTGCGATCGAGGGCTCGGAGCCACCTCGATTATCAATCTATGTGCCGATCTTGGCTGGAAATTCAGAGCTAACTGACCTTCAACTCCGGCTTGAAATGAGATTAAAAACTTGTGGTCCGCCTACTGTAGAAGTCGTCGCTTTTTTAGTGCCATAGTTGGGTGGTATTGGCCTTTGCTATCCGGGCAGACTGATAGAATGCGTTTGCCGGGAGAATTCCGCTTGTGTTCGTTGACCATGTTCAGTTTGCTTTGCAGGGACGGTCTAAATGGGGAATGCCCGCTCAAATGTCTTTACCAGAAACTCTAGAAGAATGGGGACGAACGGAATCAGGTGGATTTGTCGATATTGATAGCCCAGCATCTACGTTCGATAGTCTACCGGCAACGGACCCTTCAATTCCGGGTGTTGGGCATCAACGAGGAAGTAACTTTAGCTGTGAGCTGTAGATCCCGAAGGTGGTCCAGATGATAAG
>JAHQVS010000090.1 GCA_019634215.1 Paracoccaceae bacterium
AGGGATAAGAAGCGCCGAGCCGCCGTTAGTGGCGTCAAAGAAGAACGGATCAATGCTGTTGTTTAGGCCGTCGTCATCAGCATCGAGGTCGGCTTGAACTGGTCCGTCGGTAGGCTTCCAGGCTGTGATGCCGCCAAACAGGGATGCGACCCACAATGTTCCATCTGGGCCTTGTGTAATGTCGAGCGGGTTGCTGTCAACATTGATCGAAGTGACGTCCGTAAGCGTCCCCATGGTGCCGTCTTCGTTCAGTTCGACATGACGGACTGCCGATCCTGCGCCAAACAATGTCACGGCGAAGATGTCGCCTTGAGCCTCCCCGCCAAAGCTGTTGGCGGTGTATTCGACGAAACCGTTGGTTGACTGGCCAAAATCCACAATCGCGGTCGGGCGTGGGTCTATCAGTGTCTCTTCTTGCTCCAGTCGGTTCAAATCCCCTGTGAATTTGCTGGGGTCGATGATGAAACCGCTCTGGATGCTCACACCATCGGGCACGGCGTCAGACGCGTTGCCAATAGTGTTAGCCACACTGCCATCGTCATTGTAGGAGACGACTTCGCCATCTTGATTGGAGCGGATTGGGTTCGGGCTGCCGTAATAATCGCCCTCGTTGATGATGATCAGTGGGTCGCTGGTCTCAATGCCGCCTTCGTTAATGTCGTTGGTGGCGTTGCCATTGCCGTCAATGATAGGCACTCCGCCAAAGCCGCCATTCGCGCCGTTGTCAATGGTGTAAACATTTCCATTGGAGTGCTGGATGATGTCGTAGTTATTGCGCAGACCCGTGGCGTAGATCGAAATCGGCGCATCCGAAGGCAGAATGGCTTGGTTCAGCCCATCATTGCCACCCCAGGGGCCGTTGGTGTCGTTGCCTCCTGCATCCTCTTGGGGACCGCCATTAGTGCGGGTCGGATCGTCGAGGGTCGGCAGATCGTAGACATAGTCACGGGAGCCGTCGTTCTGCACAGGGAGCGCTTCAATCGCCGCTAGATCGATTTCCAGGATCGACGCCGACAAAGCGGTCTCGCCGAGATAGTTGAAGGCGTCTGAGGGGGCGCCTTCGTTCGTATTGCCGCCGACATTCACCAGCAAGTTGCCATCGACAATGGTCATGCCGTTGACAGCGTGGTTCTCCTCCGAACGCGGCAGGCCGCGCACGATGTCGACCGCGTCCCAGCCGCCTTGGTCATTTTGGGTCAGCTTGGTGATGACGCCTGAGTTGGTGTCGAGGCCGGTGTCGCCGGTGTCCGAGTCGCCAATGCGCGGATCGCTGGAGGAGACGTAGAGCACCATCTTGCCATCGACGAAGTCCGTGACAAGACCGGTGACTTGGCGGTCATTCACACCAGTGTTCAGGGACCCATCATCATTGTGGTTGGGAATATCCTTCACCTCGGTAATTGTTTCCTGGTTGCCGAGTGAGAAGTTGCCGTCGCCGTCAGATGTGACGTCAAAGGCCTTAATCGTGCCGTTAATTTCTGTGACGTATAGACGACCGTCAGCACCGAAGTTTACAGTGGTAGGTTGACTAAAGCCCCCAAAAGAACCGGCGCTCTCAAAATTGAACATCTGTCTCTTCTCCTGATGACTGTCGCCGCGCCCCGCCCGCGGCTATGTTTGTTTTTTCGCCAAAGCGTAAAGCGTACGATCGCCTTGGCGTATGCCAGCGTTGATCCAAGATTCATGCCAGCCGTGAATGATGAGCTGTTGGCGAGCTGAAGCGCGGTTCCGCATAGCGCTGAGTTCGCCAATGATATGAAGCGGTTAAGGGTAACCCCGTGAGTCGCGTCGTATTCCGTGCCTTGGGTGGTATCGCAACTCCAAAGGCGACGCTAGATGACCTGGATCAATTCCAGGTCGGCGCACGGGACTGTGTTGTTAACATGTCGTTCAGAAAAATTGTGAAATAAAAAACGCCGCTTAAGACAGCGGCGTCAAGGTTTCGAAGTGAATTTTGCCAGCAGTAGCTTCGGGATTTTGCCCGTTAATAACTCTTTGTTTTGTCTATGAGTTTTGAGACCGAATTTCCTCGATAGCGGCTTTGTCGTAGGAGACCCCCTTGGCTTCAAAGGTTTGGTCTAACTCGCCGGAAAGAGTCATTTCCGTGATGATGTCGCAACCACCAACAAACTCGCCCTTGACGTAGAGTTGAGGAATAGTGGGCCAATTCGAGAAGTTCTTGATTCCTTGCCGAATCTCCTCGTTCTCCAAGACGTTCACGTCATGGAACGGGGCTTTCATGTAGGTCAGTATCGAGGCTACTCGGCTGGAGAAGCCGCACTGCGGGAATGACTTTGTCCCCTTCATGAACAATACGACTTCATGGGCGTCGATAATGTCCTGGATCTGGGTGTCTACCGTGACTTGCTCGCTCATTGTGGGACAATCCTTCCTTATTCTTGCGGCGGTGCGCTGGTTTGCAAGGCCAAGGCGTGGAGTTCTCCCCCCATCTTGTCGCCTAGCGCGGCGTAGACCAGTTGGTGTTGCTGCACCCTATTCTTACCGCGAAACTCTTCCGCGACGATGTTCGCGGCGTAATGATCGCCGTCACCGGCGAGATCAGTGATGCTGATCTCGGCGGTGGGAAACGCGTCTCGCAACATCCGCTCGATATGGTTGGCCTCCATCGGCATCGACGGCGTTCCTTCTTGATGCTCACACCTCTTAAGCGATGTAGACCGACGCAGATGCCGGTGCAAGCGCGTCCGCGCCGGGGAGGATTGAAGCGTGGGAGAAATCAATGCCGAAACTGAGTGTCGAGCCTCGGGTGCATGAAACGGCTGACCTGGAGAATTGCCAACTTGGGGCATATACCGAAATCAGCGAACAATGTTCGCTGATAAACGTGACGTTCGGGGACTATTCTTATTGTTCGCGGCTTTGCGATTTCGCCAACGCCGAGGTCGGGAAATTCGTCAATATCGCCGCAATGGTGCGGATCGGCGCGACCAATCATCCGATGGATAAGCCGTGTCAGCACCATTTTCTGTATCGTTCACGGATGTATTGGGACGATGTCGAGGATGACGCCGCGTTTTTCGCCAAGCGCCGCGCTCGTATCGCGCGGGTGGGGCATGACACATGGCTTGGGCATGGGGCGATGGTGATGCCGGATGCAACGGTGGGGCATGGGGCGGTGATCGCGGCTAAGGCGGTGGTGACCAAGGATGTCGGGCCTTATGAGGTGTGGGGCGGGGTGCCGGCGCGACGGATCAAGTTGCGCCATCCGCCCGAGATTGGCGAACGGTTGCAGGCGTTGGCGTGGTGGGATTGGAGCCATCAGACTCTGCGCGACCGGTTGGAGGCGTTCCGCTCGCTGTCGGTGGAGGCGTTTTTAGAGAAGTATGAGGGTTAAGGCCTGCTGAAGGTTGTGAGATCTGGGACGGGCCGCGCCGTCTCCTGCGTCTTGGCGAAGGCCGCCTCCAGCGCCAGGGCGATGCTGAGGATCTTGCGGTCTCCCCCATGCGGCCCCAGGATCTGGAGGCCGAACGGCAGCCCCGAGGCGTCGCGCCCGCAGGGAATGGCGGCGGCGCAGGCGAAGCCCATGGTCGGGGCGTAGCAGATCGACAACCAGCGCATATAGGTCGGCATCGCCTCGCCGTTGATCGCTTCGACGAAGAGTTGGCTGTGTGGAAATGGCGGGACCGCCGCCGCCGGGCAGATCAGCGCGTCGTATTGCTCGAAAAACGCGGTCCAGCGGCGGTAGATCTGGGTTTGACCGGCCTGCGCCCGCGCCACGTCGCCCAGGGAGTAGCGCAGGCCGCGCTCGGTGTTGTCGACAACGTTGCGGTCGAGGTCATCGCGATGCGTGGCGAGCAGGTCCTGGAACGAGGCGGCGAAAGAGACGCCGCGCGTTACCTCGAACACCTGATGGACGTCGCCCATGTTGGGATGGGCGGCCTCCACGGCGCCAGTGAGGGCGGTTAGGCCGTTGGTTCTTTGATCGAACTGGGCGCGGATGCCGGCGTCTACCGGGGCGCAGTCGAGATCGGGCGAGACGGCGAGGCGGAGTCCGGCCAGATCCGCCGGCGGGATCGGCTTGGCGATTTCAACCACGCCGGGGTGAGAGAACGGGTCGCGCGGGTCATACGCTACTTGCGCCGACAGCAGCAGATGCGCGTCGGCCAGAGTGCGGCCCATCGGGCCGTTGACTCCGAACGGGCTCAACACAGCGGCGGCGCCAGGGGAGGGGGCGACGCCGAGCGAGGGGCGGAAACCCGCCACTCCGCAGAACGCCGCCGGGGTGCGCAGGCTGCCGCCATAGTCGGAGCCGGTGGCGAGCGGCGTCATCCCGGTCGCCAGCGCCGCCGCCGCGCCGCCGGAGGAGCCGCCAGTGGTTTTGTCGAGGTCGAACGGGTTGCGGGTGGGGCCAAACACCCGGTTGATGGTGTTGCCGCCGGCGCCGAACTCCGGGAGGTTGCTCTTAGCGAACGGGATCGCCCCGGCGGCGCGCAGCAGGGCCGTGCCGGGTTCGTCGGCGGGGGCGATAAAGTCTTTGAACAGCAGGGAGCCGTGGGTCGTGCGCATCCCGGCGACGTCGCGGTTGTCCTTGATGGCGACGGGCATGCCGTGCAGCGGGCGGAGTTTTTCGCCTGTGGTCAGCGCCGCCTCGGCTGCTCGCGCCGCCGCCATAGCGCCCTCGGCATCGAGCGTCACCAAGGCGTTGACGGCGGGATTGACCGCCTCGATCCGGAGCAGACAACTTTCCATCAATTCGACCGGGGAGAGTTTTTTCGCGCCAATCAGGCGGCGGGCCTCAACAGCGGAGAGGTCGCAAGGCTCGGTGGCGGACATCAGGGGTCTCCCAGCGGGTCAATCATGTTCAGGAGAGGGTCGCGCGATCCATTGGGAAAGAAAAGCGCCATGTTGGCGCTCTAAGCAGCGATCCCGGCGACGCCGACGCCAATCAGGCTGAGCGCCCACACTATGTCCAGGTTGAACCATGTGCTGGAGAGGAACTTCAGCCCGAGCCAGAAATAGATCGTCGCGGCAATTGCGGCGCCAGCCAGTGTCATCGCGAGTGTATGAATGGTGGCGACGGTGACGGCGTTGATGAGGTTTCCGGCCATGAGCGCCCCAGCCGCCAGATGGCCGGCGTCGGAATGGCCTGCTTCCGGGGCTTGGCAGAGGCCGAGAAAGATCGGCACCAGCATCAACCCCGCCCCATGCGCCATGGCGATCAGGAAAGACCACAACGCCAACTGGGTCGGCTTCACCCGCGCCAGAAAGCGGGGATGGCGGCGGTTGATCAGCAGATAAACGCCCATGCCGATCACCAGCAGCCCGGCGCCGAGGCGGATTTCGGCCTCCCATTGCACCAGCGCGATCATCAGCGAGAACGGCAACAGGATCGCCAACATGGCGAGCAGGTGCCCAAAGGCGAGGGCGGCCAGCGCTTTGGGCAGAGCACTGGCGCGGCGCTCCATCAGCGCTGCCGAGACGGCGAGGGGCCAGCCCATGCCGGGGCTCAGGCCATGATACAGGCCAGAGAGAATGACGGCCCCCCAAAGGGCCGTCACAGAGCTGTCGTCCAGCATGCTCTATACGGACGGGTAGCAGAAGCTGTCGGTGGAGCAGTCGCCGCCTTCCAGCCGGATCTGGTGCGCTCGGTAGCCCGGCGGGAAGTCGATGTAGAAATTCGGGTCCAGCGTCAGACCGCCATTCTCGCCGACATGCGCCATCACCATCTGGCCGCCTGCGTCATTGGGATAGAACTGGTCGTCCCAGGTCGAATACAGCGAGTTGGTCCAATAGACCCGCTTGCCGTCGCGGCTGATCTCCACCATTTGCGGGCCGTAGGCGAAGTCTTTGCCATTGGGGTGCTTGGTGTCCTTCACGATGCCGCCCAGCTCAACCTTGCCGGCGAGTGTGGGGTTCATCGGGTCGGAGACGTCATACTGATGCATCTCGCCGGTGCCCCAGCAGGCGACATACAAGAAGCGGTCGTCGAGGCTGAGGTCGATGTCGGTCACCAGCGGCGGCACGGCGGAGAAGCCCTTCAGCAACTCCGGCAGGTTAGCGGGATCGGCGGGCTGGGGATCGATGGTGATGGTCTTCTTGGCCTGCCAGACGCCGTCATCGCCGCGCCACCAGGTGAAGATCGAGCCTTGCAGATTGGTGGTGTCGACCACCACGCC
>JAHQVS010000091.1 GCA_019634215.1 Paracoccaceae bacterium
GCTTCGAACCCGACCTCGACAGCGCCGCCCGCCGCACCCGCGTGCTGGAGACCATGGACGCCGTTGGCCTGCTGCCGGAGATGCTCAACCGCTTTCCACATGAATTCTCCGGCGGCCAGGCGCAACGCATCGGCATCGCCCGCGCCATCGTCTCCCGCCCGAAGCTGATCGTCTGCGACGAACCGGTCTCAGCCCTTGATGTCTCAATCCAGGCGCAGATCATCCGGCTGCTCGACGATCTGAAACAGCGCTACAACCTGACGCTGATCTTCATCTCCCACGACCTCTCGGTCGTCCGCCTGATCTCTGACCGGCTGCTGGTGCTCTATCTCGGCCGCGTCGCCGAGAGCGGCTCCGTCTCAACCGTGTTCGACGCCCCGCGCCACCCCTACACCCAAGCGCTTCTCTCCGCCGCCCCAACGCTCGATCCCGCCCAGGCCCGCAGCCGCCAGCGCATCTTGCTGAAAGGCGAGCCCCCCTCGCCGATCAACCCGCCCTCCGGCTGCGTGTTCCGCACCCGCTGCCCAATCGCCGCCCCGGAATGCGCCGAAACACGCCCTGCCCTGTCCGCGATATCGGCAGACCATGAAGTCGCCTGCCTAAAAGCCGAGGCGGAGCATGCGCCGTTCGACCACGCCGACGCCTCGACATAAAAAAGGGCCCCGCGCCAACGCGCGGGGCCAAATCTTGCTAACCAAAGACAGATCTCTCGCCCGCTACTCTTCTTCGAACAGCTCAGCGTTCCAGCGCAGCTGCGGCAACTCCTCGACCACTTCGAACACCAAGCTATGGCTGAAGGTGCGGCCATAGCGATCAGTGGTTTTCACATCCAAGGTGTGCACGCCAACCGGCAGCTCGGCCGGCAGATCAGCACGCCAGAGATGGCTGGAGCGCCGCGTCAGCATCCAGCTCTGAAGCGGGCCCGCAACCGAAGTCTTCCAGTCATAGCCGCGCCAGGTGCTGTAACCCGCCGTCTCATCGCCGCCATTCGCCGAACGGAACGTGCTCCGCCCCTGCGTCGACTGCTTCGCCAGCGCCAACGGGTCCGCATACTCCGGTCCCTTCAACGCCGCTTCACCCTCGCCCGCCTGCGTCCGGGCCGCTTCAATCGCGGCGGCGCCGTTGATCGACACCGACACCGCGCTCTCCTTCGAACCGTTCCAGACATTGACGGCGACCCAGCTGCCCTCGCTCAGATCCTTCAAGGTCAACATATTCATGTCGCCCAGATCATTCACCGTCACCGGCGGCAGCACATCGGTCGGCACCGGATAGCTGTCGGCGTAGGCCAGCAGCTTGGTCGCCCAATCGCGGAACCGGGGCGTGCTGAACGAAGCGTGCATCTGCTCGCTCTCATCGCCGCCGAAGGTCAGGTAAGTGTCGACATACTCGGCCCCGTCGAACGCAATCCGGTAGTAGCCGCGCGGGCTGCCCAGCCGCTGAACACCGCGCGGCACGCCGTCGTCGTTCAAGTCCCCGGCCCACCAAGAACCCGACAACGCCCCGGTGACGATCTGGTGAAACTTCGCCGGCCCGGTCCCAGTGGCGGCCTCCCACCCCTCAAAACTCTCCCCCGGCATGATCTGCTCGGTGGTGTGGGTGTGTCCACTCAACCCCAGTGTCGGACGATCGCCGATGATGTCGTACAACTCCTGGAGATTATCGGTCTGATGCTTCTGCTCTTCCGCGTCAGTGAAAGCGACGAACGGAATATGCGCGCTCACCACCAGCAGCTTATCCTCCGGCACATTCTCCAGATCATTGCGCAGCCACTGCAACTGGCGCTCATGAATCACACCGTTATAACTCGGCTTGGCCGAGAGATCGCAAAACGGATGGTCGTCGACGCCGTTGCAAGGGTAGCGGACATTATCCAGCACCACGAAGTGCACCCGGCCGATGTCGAACGAGTAATATTCCGGGCCCCACTCGCGGCGGAAAGTGTCGAAGGAATGGGCGTCGGACTCGGCGTCGAAATCCAGATCATGGTTCCCGGCGACATAGTATTGCGGCGTGCCGCCGACCGAGATGATCTTCTTGAAACGCGGATAGAGCGACAGGTCGTCCCCCATCACGTCGCCCTCGAAAATCAGGCATTCAGTGCCGGAGTTGTCGCGCTCAGCCAGCATCTTGCCAGCCGTCTCCCGCACATAGCCGATCTCGGCGTTGGAGTAAGGCTGGGCGTCGCCGAACACCAAGCAGTCAAACTGTTCCCCGACCGCGTCCTCGATCAGCGGAAAGTTCACCGCCTTCGGAAACGAACCAGTCGGCTCAATGCCGCCGAAGCGCAGATCAGGCGAACCAGCGACCTTATGAATATAGTTGAACTGCGGCACCTGATCCGCATCCACCGGCACGGCGTGGTCCGCTGGTTTGGTGATGAACAGGTTCATATCGTCATAGATCGGCAGCGCATAGCCGCCATCATCGCCGGTGGCGACCACTTCCAGCCCGTTCGAGACCTGAACACCGGCGATCCCCTGCTCGCCCTCGTCCAGGCGCGCGTTGCGGTTGGCGTCCAGGAAAACCACCCCCCGCGCAAAATCGCCCTCGGCCTCCCCGGCCACGACCTCGACCGCGCCGACATAACTCGCATCCTTGGCGGCGACCGGCGTCGCCACCGCCGCTCCCGCGACCAATGCGGCCCAATGTGACAATCTATACAAAGCATCCTCCGGGTTGGCGGTTCTGATTCCCGCCGACACAGGATGACCCAACGCCATGATGCCTATGTTTCAGCTCTGTGACAGTTTCTGCGAGATGCCAGAGGCCCCGACGCCGCAACGCTAGACCGCCTGCCGCAAACCGCCCGCACACATCCTCTGCAGCGCGAACACCCGCTCAAAACGCCCCAATACGGCGAATATCCAAAAGCCCCTTGATCTGCGCCTAAGCCTATGCCACATCACGGCTCCAGCCGCTTGGAGAGGTGGCAGAGCGGTCAAATGCAACGGACTGTAAATCCGTCGGGGAAACCCTACGCTGGTTCGAATCCAGCCCTCTCCACCAAAACACTTTCGTGAGAAAGCGCGCGACACCTCCCAACATTTCCAGGCGACAGCTGTTTACTCAGCAAATATTTAAAACTTTAGCAGCCAACACGATACTAGCCAGAATGGCTCCCAAAAAATGATGACGAGAGATTTTTTAGCTTCCCCACCAACAGGCTCTTAACATTATTTTGCTATGACATTGCTTGCGTAGCGAGGGGTGTTCGATGGCGCGGATTCTATTAATTGATGATGAACCTCTATTAGGCGAAGAATTACAGGAGTGCCTGGAATTCGAGGGGTTTGATGCGCGCTATATTGATAGTCCGCAAAACGCCTTGCAGATTTGCCAGACTGATCACTTTGATTTGCTCGTAACGGACCTGAAGATGCCGGAAATCACTGGGTTGGACTTGATCCGCAAACTGCGCGCGGAAGGGTTGGCTATGAAAATTATCGTGTTGTCTGGTCACGGCGCCCAAACCAATCGTGACGAAGCGCTGGCAATAGGCGCCTGCGCCTGCTTCGCCAAACCAGTTGATGTTGATGAATTAATTGATCGAATCAGAGTCGAAACCGCATAAGCAGCGCCCACTCAAATTAACCAACAAATAAAAATCTTTTACATTTTCACTACTCATTATGCCTCCGCCGCTAACATTGATTGTGAGCAGGAGAGGGCAAACCAATTGGCACATCCTATTATTGGAGATCAGTCCTCTCCCCTGACAGTATTGTTGGTGGATGATGACGCCGAGGCGCTAGATGAGCTCGTTGAGGTCATCGAAATGGAGGACTGGATCGCACTGAGGGCGTCTGGAATCGAGCAAGCGCTTATTAAGCTTGACCAGTACTCAGAGATACAAGTCGTCGTCACCGACGTCAACTTGGTTGAAACCTCAGGCCAAGTGTCGAACGGTTTGAAGCTTGTTGAGCAAGCACACTCTCGTTTTGGCGATCGCCCGATCTCCTTTGTCGTGCTGAGCGGCGATCCCAGTTTCGTCAGCAGCTCACTACAAATCGGCGCTGTCGACTTTTTAACCAAGCCCCTCGATCCCGATGAGCTGGTCAAGGCGGTGAAAGATGCGGAGGCGTTCAAGGGCAGGGTTCGGACACCATCCGAAATGTCCGAATTCTTAATGCAAAAAGTGACGCGAACAACCGCTTCGCTGAAAAAAGTCAACTCCGATCTCGTGGCCAGAGAGAACGAGATGTTTGAGGCCAAGCAAATCGCAGATGAGAGAGAGAAGCTGGCGTCCAGCATCCGCCACGCGCTCGAAAGCGGCTTTATCCTGCCATGGTTCCAACCGCAGCTTGACCTCCGCCACAACAGGATTTGCGGCTTTGAGGCGCTTGCGCGTTGGATAGAACCGGATGGGACGACCAGAACACCACTGGAATTTCTCGGCATGGCGAAAGAGAGCGGCACATTGGCCGAGCTAGACTGTGCACTGCGCGTGATGGCCATGCGGACTCTTCGGTCGTTTCATGAGAACGGCCTTCAGGAGCCAATGCTGGGGCTTAACTTCACCGCGATGCAGTTGGCGCGGCCAGACATTGTTGAACAACTCCTGAGTGAAGTTTCGGAAGCGGGGCTGGAGCCACGGTGGATTGGAATCGAGGTGCTGGAAACCGCAATGCTGGATGGCGCGGACTCTGCCCGGATTTTTGGGAATATCAAACGACTGTCAGAACTGGGGTTCAGCATCGAGCTGGACGACTTTGGAACGGGTCATGCCTCCTTGTCCAGCTTGCGGGAACTGGCAGTCAATCGCGTCAAGATCGATCGGAGCTTCATCGACGATGTCCACAAGGATGAAAGTCTTCAGAAATTTACGCGCACACTGATCATGCTGGCGAAATCTACCGGGGCAGAAGTCTTAGCGGAAGGGGTCGAATGCAAGCAGGATATCGCCTGGCTCCGGTCGGAGGGCTGTGACGTCGTTCAAGGCTACTACATCGCCAAAGCCATGCCTTCTGAAGAGGCACTAGCTTGGTCTTATTCCTTCGTAAAACAAAAAACTGAGGAGGTTGCTTGATGCCACGCCCACTGTTTCGAGCGGTTGTTTGTCTTGGTGTGATCTTTGGCGCTTCATCAATTTCCACTGCGGACGAAACGCCCCAAACGCTCACGTTCGGTATCGTTCCACAGCAATCAGCCAGCAGGCTAGCGAAGATGTGGGGCCCTTTTCTGGCGGAGATCAGCACCCGCACAGGCGCCAAGATTGAGTTCAGGACGACAAAAGATATTCCGACCTTCGAGGCCTGCCTCGCGGCTGGCGCTTATGACATCGCTTATATGAACCCGATGCACTACACCATCTTCTCCGAGGAAAGCGGCTATCAGGCTATCGCCCGGCAGGAAAAGAAGAAGTTGCGGGGACTACTGGTCGTACGCGGGAATAGCGGAATTGACGACATGACCGCGCTTGATGGGGCGAAGATTGCCTTCCCATCCCCCGGCGCTTTCGGAGCGAGTATTCTAAACCGCGCTTCGCTCACTCGAATGGGGGTTGGTTTCACGCCATCATACGTTAAATCGCACGACAGCGTATATCGCGCCGTCGCCGCCGGACTGCTTCCCGCTGGTGGCGGCGTGCTTCGAACCTTCAACTCTGTCGCCCCTGAAATTCGTGAGAAATTGCAGATCCTTTATAAAACCGACGCTTTCACTCCACACGCCATCGCCGCCCGAGACGCTGTGCCTAACGATATGATCCAGGCGATGCAGACGGCGTTTCTAAGCGTCGCCAAGGAGCGGCCCGATCTGGTCAAAGGCATCGGTATGAAAGGTATTGAGCTGGCGAAAGACGCGGACTGGGATGATGTCAGAGCGCTTGAAATGGCGCGCAATGACACTGGCATCTCCGAACAGAGTGACGCCGCATGTCCTTCCGACTGAAGACCATCATCGGCATCGCCATCATCGAACTAACGGTGATGGCGATCTTGATCGTCATCAACCAGTTCAACCTTGGCGGATCAGCGTCGACGCAGCTCTATGAGCGGGCGCAGGCCACGTCCAGGATATTCGCCAATATGGTCTCGGACGCGGTCATATCACTGGATCTCGCGACTCTCGACGCAACCATCGAAACCGCCGTCGCCACAGAAGATCTGATTTATCTCAGAGCCAGAGACACGAATGACTTTGTTCTGTCTCAGGGCGGTGCGGAAGAGGCGCTCGCCACTCCGTTTGTGAGTGATGCAAGCTACCAGACAGGTCTCTCCGATCACCGGATCGACGTCTCCGCCGATATTATCGTCGAGGGCGTTCGCTATGGCAGCATTGAAATCGGCCTATCGACGCAGCGGGTCGAAGCGGAAATAGCCCAAGCTCTGCAATTGAATCTGATCGTGGCCGCCCTTGGCGTGTCGCTTGTGGCGGTTTTCGGGTATGGTCTTGGATCGATCTTAACTAGGCAATTACGGTCTTTAAGCCTCGGCGCGACCGCTATCGCAGATGGAAATCTGTCCCATCAGATCGAGGTCCAAGGCCGAGATGAGCTTGCGGATACGGCCCGCTGCTTCAACCATATGGCCACCACTCTCGCCACTGATCGAGACACCTTGCTGACCCAGCAAAATGAGTTATTGGCGAAGAAAGCGCGGGTCGAAGCGATTGTGGCCTGCATGAGCGACATTGTGGCCAGGGCGGAAGTCACGGCTGTGCCCGACACCGAGCGTCTGGATGAAATCGGAGAAATGGCGCGCGCAACCGTTGTGTTTCAGCAGGCGATGCGGCGTGTTGAAGAGGCCCGCATTGAGCAGCAACGCTTAATAATGGCGTTTGACCAGGTTGCGGAACAAGTCGCCATTTTCGACATGGATGGCAAAATTCTGTTCTTGAACACTTCGTTCCGGGCGGCCAATCAAGATGTGCTATCTAATCTCAACGAAGATTTTTCTTATGAAATGTTTCTTCGCAAGGGTGTCGAGATGGGTGTGTACCCCGACGCCATTCAAGACGCGGAAGCTTGGATCTCCAAGCGTCTTTGCAGCAAGCAAGGTGAACGCGCGCCTGAAGAGACAAGACGCCATCCGGATCGGATTCTTCTCTCTTTGCAAACCCAGGTTCCTGGCATTGGCGTTGTGGTCTCTGCCTCAGATATCACCGAACTGCGTCAATCGCAGGCGCAACTCGTCCAGTCATCCAAGATGGCCACACTGGGCGAGATGGCTACCGGTATTGCGCATGAACTGAACCAGCCATTGGGCGTGATCCGAATGGCTGCCGCGAACAGCGTAAAACGCATTGAGAAGGGCCGGGGCGATCTCGACTATCTGACCGAAAAACTGAAGCGCATCGGCGATCAAACGGCGCGCGCGGCGCAAATAATTGACCATATGCGGATTTTCGGCAGAAAACCGGACGGCCAAAAACATCCCATCGATCTGCGGGACTCTTTGGAGGATGTTTGTCAGCTATTCAGACCCCAGATGCGAAACCTCAACATTCAGCTGTCGCTTAATGTTCCTGAAGAAGCTGGGTTTGCGACAGGAGAGAAAGTCCTGTTTGAGCAAATGCTCCTAAATTTGCTGAGCAATTCTCGCGATGCGATTGAGGCTGCCGATATCCCCGAAGGTCATGTCTCAATTCACGCCGAGTTCGACACTGCGGAAGGCCATGTGATTTGGCTTCAAGACAATGGCGGCGGTATACCTGAGGAGATCTTAAACCGGGTGTTTGAGCCTTTCTTCACCACCAAGCCACCAGGCAAAGGCACAGGTCTTGGCCTGTCAATTGGCTTTGGAACAATTAAAGATATGTCAGGAAGTATTTCAGCTAAAAACAATGAGATCGGCGCCTGTTTCAAAATCACACTGCCGCCTTCGGAGGCTGTACTGGCGGAAGCCGTTTGAATTTCAGCATTCAACAGCGTTTTCAAGCTGAGAAGTCATGAAATTCCACCATACGCCCACAGATTACAATGGCAGAGAGCAGAGAGCCTTAGCCATGATTCAATCATTACATACAATAATATTCCAAAACCCCCGGCTTGAGAAAAATTTCACTATCTGAATTGAGATAAAATCGACAGCGAGGGGCTATCCTGACGTGCACCGCTCGTGCCGCTTCCGAACAGTAATATAAAACTTTTGATAGATTGATCTCGAAACAAATGCGATATCCATCAGGATCTTAAATTTCAATTTATCGTGCTGCAAAGCATACTCGACGCATGCGCTCATCCTCTAATTTTGCACGTCGACAATATATCCGGAGGGGAATGGGTGGATCGGGCTGGCGTCGTCTTTCGCGTATGGGGGTGTCGGGGTTCAGCATCCACATCTCACGCCGACACCCATAGATACGGGGGCGAGACGACTTGCTTCGAAATCATCAGCGGCCAGGGCGAACGGCTGATGGTTGATTGCGGCAGCGGGCTGCGCCAGTTCGGCCTATCGCTGGAGTATAGCGGAACGCCCCAACTTAAACGGCCCCAGATCAATGTTTTGCTGACCCATCATCATCTCGATCACATAATGGGCCTGGGGTTGTTCGCTCCATTGCTGAACGAGTCTGCGGAAGTTGTTTTCTGGAGCGAGGACGCGGAAGCGTCGCGCGCCAGCATCGACCGGCTGTTTTCCCCACCTATTTGGCCAGTCAAGCTGACACAGAATAAGCTAATCGCTTTTCGATCCCTTGCGGCTCATGACAACGCCATCAGCGGCTTTATGGTGCGTCCGTTTCAACTCCGCCACCCTGGCGGCGCTGTGGGATATGAGATCAGGATAGACAATCGAAAAATCGTCATTGCCACCGACCATGAAACTGGCGATGCAGTCCTTGACGCAGGCGTACACGCCGCCAGCACCGAGGCCGATCTTCTGGTGTTTGATGCGCCCTATTCTGAGGAGGAGTACGCCAATCGCCTTGGCTGGGGACATTCGCCGAGAAGCGCGGCATTAGCCATCGCCACAAAGGCCAAAGCCCGGCGGTTGCTGCTGACGCATCACGACCCTGGAGCAACCGACAGCGCGCTAGACCACATTGCCAGTCAGCTTGGCGCGGCACCACTCGAAACAATGCTTGCTAGAGACGGGCTTTTGATCAGGCTTTGATCACCACTGCTTCTTTGCAAGATAAATAGAAGTGGCGGCTGGCTGACTGTGGAGAATCTGGCTCTCAAACGAACTTGCGACCGATTTCGTCATGACAGCATAGTAAAGCCGTAACACCTCTCTCCATGGGAGAGCTTACACCTGAAGGCGGTCTCCCTACATGTGAGCGCTCACGCAGCAATTCCCAAGAGCTAGCGGGCCATAAGCGGATCAGCGCGGCGCAAAACTTATAGAAACTGATCTGAAGGAAACAGTGCCTGAGGATGCGCGATCAGCTTATCCGGGCGGCGGCAAGTTGTTGATTGGTGGCGTCCAAGCGCTTCGCCAGCACCTTGATAACATCAAGGGCGACATCCGGAAACTCCTGCAAAAGTCCCAGCAACGCGGTCTTCTCAAGGCGCAGAACGGTGGCTTTGGTCTTCGCTTGAATAGCGGCAGATCGCGCTTGACCGCTGAAGACGCCCATCTCTCCAAAAATCTCATATTTGCCCAGCACAGCCACAGGCGCTTCGCCAGCTGCTGTTGGAACAATCACCTCAACTTCGCCGTCCAACACAACGAAAACAGCATCGCCTTCGTCACCACGCTCGAACAATCTCTCACCCACATGATATTCCAGCGTCTGGCCAAGGTAGGCGACCAGCTTCAGGCGCTTGGCGTCAATATTCCGGAAGATTGCGGCCTCCTGCAGAACATCAATGACGTCGGTGATATTGTTCATTCCAGGTGGTTCCCGTTCGAAAAAGGGTCAGCCCCATGCCGTGCGTATTGCGGCTGATCCCGCTTCCCGGCCTGTTAAGGCGCGACCTCGCGCTTAGAGCGAACTGATCCGTCGTTCGCGATCTCAACAACCATATCGGCGCCGGTCTCCGCGCCAGCCTCCAACGCGGCATAGATAATTGTCGAAGATGGGGCGGCGCCTCGCACCGCGCCTCTAAGATCAACATCCACGGAGGAATTCGTCCCTGCGACACCATCCATCACGAGCAAGGGCGCCTTTTTAATCAGGCCACGCGCCAAACCAATCTTCCGCCGTGACGACGATGAGACGGATGAAGGAGAGCTGATTTCATGGCGTAAACCGATGCGCATAAAGTCTTCCCTCAAACCCGCGCCGCCGATGACCTTTTCCATAGCGGCGTCCAGTTTCTTCCACGAAGAGCGCCGGTCAAACCGTCGCTTACCGTGTAGAACATTGCCCCCGATGGTGCGGCCAGGCATGAAACGCTTTTCGTCAAAATCGATAAAATCCTCATAGCTAGCGAGGAATATCCGAATAGCTTTACGGTGCCGAAGCAATCGTTTGCGCCGCTCACTGGACAAAACATCAAACCGGTCACGCCGGGGGATGTAGCCCGCCGCTAGCCGGATTAAGAGATTGCGCTGTTCCCTAGACCACTTGACTTCGGCACGCCATCCAACGGCTTCAACCAGCTCGCTGGCGGCTAGAATGTCCGCGCGTTGAAATCCCTGGAAGCTGTCCAAAACGACGCTGTCGGCTTGCAAAACTGTGATCAGCTCATGAAACTCTCGCGCAATATCAGCGCCGATCTCAACAAGACTTTCATCCGCCCCGCTCTCCAGCAAAGCCTGCCACACCCGCTGGTCGTCTAACACATCTGCAACACTGCTTCGTGCTGTGGAGAGAGACGCGTACAGCACGTTCTCCAGCAACGAGCCATTGGTGTTGAAGCGTTTTGCGCGCCAGTCTTCAACAATGGAGGTGACGTTTGGGTGATCAATGCGAAGCCGCCTGCGAGCCGACAGGATCGCTCCTTCCCATGCCTGGACGCGCGCGCCGTCAAGGCGGCCTTCCAACGCATATGTGTAGATATCGCTCGACAGGCCGACCAATCCAACGACCTCCATCAGACGCGCTTCCAACGCTTCCGGCCCCGCCAACTCAGCACTGTCGTAATCGACCCAATCACCGTTTGGATCGGCGTGGATATTGCCAGTTAATCGCGCCTCTCGAAGCAAGTTGGCGAAATCTGGCGTAGCGGTCGCGACCAGTTCCGGGGCTCGGCTGAACAGCCCATAGAGTAAATTCTCACGCAGAGATCGCGACACAATACCAGGATCGGACCCCACATAGGAGACCGAGCGGCCAATTTGAGGAATGGAGCAATCTAGCAGGTTCTGCCCGCCATACACCACGCCGCCAGCCGCGGGCTCCTCCAGGCCGGCTGTCATCCGCAAAAACGCTTCACGCGCTCCGCCATCTCCCCCCAAAACCGCAACCATGCTGCCCTGCGGTATCTGCAATTCCGGGATGATCAGCGCCCCCGCACTGGGGCCTCCTTCAACCTTACGAAAAACCAGATCCCCCTTCAGAGGAACTACCTGCTCCTCAACGTAAGCTTTCTCCTTCGGCAAGATATCGTCGCCGGTAAAACTCTCTATAATATAGTCATAACGGCTCTTAAAATCCGTCCATCTCTGAGAGTAATTCAACACTTCCTTCCAAGGCCCAGCCACATCCTTATATGCGGCTAGAACAGCAACTAATGAACCAAAATCAAGCTCTCCTTTAATAACGAGATACCCACCAATCGAGTAAAACATGAAAGGAGTTAACTGATTTAAAAAATTATTTATGAATTTTATCGTAAATTTTCGCTTAAAAAGCTGGAGACGGATAATAGTATTCTCGTATAGGCGCTGAGAAACCTGCGCGAGGTGCCATAGTGCTGTATCATTTGTGTGCACATCCGGAATAACGCTGACGGCTTCGCCGATCTTATCTGCCAGTTTTCGAGTATTCTTCGAGCGCTTCCGATTAAGACTTACGATCTTATTTTGTAATTTCGGGATAATAAACGCCTGCAACGGATACAAAGCCACCGCCGCCAAACCAAGAGTCCAATCTTGGACGAAAATGAACGTCAAATACACAACAAGCAATCCACCCTGAAAAATCGGGGTCGCAATCACTTCTCCAAAAAAACCACCGAGAGGCTCAATCTCACCGAGTATTGACTGAATTACCTCGCCGGACCGTATTGATCGAAACCTTGCAATGCGGAACCGCATCGCCCGCTCAAACAAAGAATATCGCAGCCTCCGCAGCAACCTCTCACCAGTAAGGCCAACCAATACGTTCATAACCCATTTGATTGCATTGATCAAAATCACCAAAATCAAAAAAACACCGCATAAAAACAACAAGTACTCAATTTGCTCAAACTGGTACTCAAAGATATTTTTGGGAAACTTAATACCTGAAATAGCGTCATTAATAATAATTTTTGGAATTTCCAAAGAGAAGTATATCAAGGGGAATGATATCAGAGTGAGTAGGAGAATTAGGAACTGCTCTCGCTTAGAATTGTTCCATACAAACGCGAAAAGATTTGTTTCCATCCAAGCCACTCCCCTGCCTGAATGTATCAACCTAAAAAAATCAACACCATGCAAGCGTATTTGCTTCACACACTTGGCGTAGCTCTGAGTGTGCGAGAGAAAGCGTGCAAAGATCTAGAGGGAGTATCGGCAAGCTTACGTGGCTTTGAGCGTCTCGGGGCCGCCTTGAGCGGTAATGTTGGCGCCCTGACGGAGAGCACCTTCAACCACTCTCGACGATTTAATCGCTGTGAGAGCGCCGCAAACCCAGACCTTTCAGAGGCGGCGCCTCAAAATAAGCTCCTAAATTTCCGCGCGCCCGTCTCCACAACATCTCCAAGCACCCAGCCGTGAGCCGAAGCAGGCGGGGGGCTATCTTTCGCGTCTATTGAGCGTGCATTCTCAACACCAAGGTCTAGTCCCTTGCTGGACTTACAGGCCTCGCGGATTGATGCCGCCGCCACATCTTCGCATTGGCTTGCCACGAACTCCGCGCTCTGCACATCATTAACGGCGGCCAGGGCGGCGATCTGAAGCGCAAGAAAGGGTGACGGCCCATACCGGTCGCCAGCGTGCTGTGTGGTGAGCAACGCCGCTCGTGGCGACCCTAGCTTGGTTTCGAGACGAGCTTTTAGAATATAGCCATCCGGGGACATCAACGCGCCAGCAGGCAGAGCGTTGAAACTGTCAAGAGCGCCTGCCCAATCGCCAAGGGCTGCTAAGGTGCGCGCTCGCAGCGCTTGAGGATAGGGGTCGCCCCCTATCGGACCGCGCAGTGTGGCCTCCAAAATCTCCGCCGCAGCTCCCGCCCGGCGCTGACGCAACAAATTGGAGGCGGCCTCCACCTGCTGATAATCTAGATACAAACGATCAAAAGAAGCGGCTGACTTAGCTTTCTCCAAGCCGCCCATGGCGCCAACACGACTCAACGCTGCGTCATGTTGGCGACGCATGTAGTGATCAAGATCTGCGAACCGCGCTTCCTGAATTAAACGAGGGCGGCGAAACAATTCCCCCAGCTCGGGCGTCGCGGCGTCGGATAGTGCATCGAGCACCCCAATAACTTCCGCAATCTTGCTGTTCTGCTCCCCCGGCGCCTCAACGAGCCTCTCATCAGCAACCCTCGGCCGAACTTCCCGGGACGCGCGTTCACGGGCAGCCTCCGCTGACAACGCCAATCGATCCAGCACAGCGCTCGGCGCATACCCCGCCCTGACCAACAGGTCCACGGCGAGAAAGTCGGCTTCATCCTCAACCCGTCCCTCCCAGGAGGAGTCAAATGAGGCCAGCTCAATGGACTTCTCCGCCTCCACCGCGATCGCGGCCATTAACTCCGCCTCAGCGTTGGAGGGCGCCTCCAGTCCGCCCGGCGCCACCCTCAACGCCGCGTTGGACACCGCCTCAACCCGCCGCCGAGCTGTATTGATAAACGCAACCCGGTCAAAGTGCGATAACAGCAAATGAGCCGCTTGGTGCGCCAACAAGGCGGCGAGCTGATCTTCGGTTTGGACCGCGTTCAAGGCCCCAAGCGAGACGAAAATATCCCCGTCTGGCGTCGCCGTCGCGCCATACCAGGTGGAGCGGATCAGGAACGCCTTCATCTCAGGCGGTGCAATCGGCGCCTGCCGCAACAAGCGATGCAACAGCTCGTTTAGATAGCGCTCCAGGGCTGGCGAGAACACCCGATCACCGACGAGGGGGACGGGCGCGCCCTCGTCCTCATGGCCATAAAACGCAACACCATGAATCCTGTCCTGATACAGGAAAGTCGACGGCCCCCGCTTCGGAATTGGCTGAGGCGGATGGGCGCCGATTTTGGCTGGATCACCCGCGACAACCGCTTCGAAGGCGCCAGTGAAACAATGATACGTAGGTGTGGACGGCAGCAGGCAACTGACGCCTTCGGCCTGGGTCCGATCCAAAAACGCGCCGCCTTTGTGTGGGCTAAGCGCACGCGATGGCGCCCATTCGGGGCGCCGCCTCACCGGCGGCGCATCTGTTGCGGCGGGATCAAGCGAGGCGGGCTCCAAAACAATCGCTTCAGCAGGCGGCGCCTCTCGCGCCATGCTGACCGATGTCAGCAGCGCCTCTCGAATGGAGCTATACTCCGACCCTACGTTCTGGCATCCGGACAGAGCCGCCGCCGTGCCCGCTAAAGCAACGTGCGCCATGCTGCAGTAAGCAGAGGATATCCTCATGATCGCACTCCCGCCTTACTGCCTAAGTCCAGCCAGCGCCTGTTGGCGATTCAAGCCCAAATCTCATTGTAATCAGTCAGCGCATGCTTGATAAAAACTTCAATAATAAAATAATACTCGAAATATGCATCAATCAAGCTTGAAATTAACGCTGAATATTTACGTACACCCACATGAACACGAAGATATTCTCACGGGGCGCCAGACTGTATTCTGTTGCGAATAAGCCATGCACTACATGCCAAGAGGTTCTCGCCAGTATCTGAGAACACCTAGAGTCGGAGAGAGCGCGATCCACCATCATTGCTGACGCTCACAGAAACCGCATCGTCAGCGTTATCCTTCTTGGCCCCAGATCGATGAGGCCTTAAAATACTACCACCACCTGTCGTTGGCCGCGCCATACGCTTGGCCCGACCGCGACAGGCGGTTAGCATGCGCGGCGGCGAAATCGCCGCTAGAACGATAATTGAACAAAGACTTCACGGAGGAAGAGAGATGCGAACACGCGCGGCGGTAGCGTTTGAGGCGGGGAAGCCGCTTGAGGTCACTGAAGTCGAGCTTGAGGGGCCGAAGGCCGGGGAAGTGCTGGTCGAGATCAAGGCCACCGGCCTTTGCCACACCGACGAGTTCACCCGTTCGGGCGATGACCCAGAAGGCGCGTTCCCGGCGATTTTGGGCCATGAGGGCGCGGGCATCGTGCGAGAGATCGGCCCGGGCGTCACGTCAGTGAAGCCGGGCGACCATGTGATCCCGCTCTACACCCCGGAATGCCGGGAGTGTGAGTATTGCCTTAACCCAAAAACCAACCTCTGCCAGAAGATCCGCACCACCCAGGGCGCGGGCGTGATGCCGGACGGAACCTCGCGGTTCAAGACGCTCGATGGCACGCCGATCCTGCACTACATGGGCTGCTCGACCTTCTCGAACTTCACCGTGCTGCCGGAGATCGCACTGGCGAAGGTGCGTGAAGACGCGCCGTTCGACAAGATCTGCTACATCGGTTGCGGCGTCACCACCGGCATCGGCGCGGTGGTCAACACCGCCAAGGTCGAAGAAGGCTCGAACTGCGTGGTGTTCGGCCTGGGCGGCATCGGCCTTAACGTGATCCAGGGTCTGTCGAAACTGGCCAATGCGGACATCATCGTCGGCGTCGATCTGAACGACAGCAAGGAGGAGATGGGCCGGAAGTTCGGGATGACCCACTTCGTCAACCCCTCCAAGATCGACGGCGATCTGACCGCGCATCTGGTTGAGCTGACCAAAGGCGGGGCGGACTACTCGTTCGACGCCACCGGCAATGTCGGCGTGATGCGCACCGCGCTGGAGTGCTGCCATAAGGGTTGGGGGGAGTCGATCATCATCGGCGTGGCCCCGGCGGGGGCGGAGATTTCCACCCGTCCGTTCCAACTAGTGACTGGCCGCAGCTGGCGCGGCACGGCATTTGGCGGCGCGCGTGGCCGCACTGACGTGCCGAAGATCGTCGACTGGTACATGCAGGGCAAGATCGAGATCGACCCGATGATCACCCACAACCTGACCTTGGATCAGATCAACCACGGCTTTGATCTGATGCACAAAGGCGAGTCGATCCGCGCGGTGGTGCAGTACTAGTTTTCAAGCTCTGGCCGGGCCGACAGCTTCTCCGGCCCGGCCAGACCTTATTGATCAGCGAACGCCTTTTCCAATTCACGCTCCAGCAGTACACGCCACTGCTGTTGGTCGGCCGACAAGCCACCAGCTTGCTCTAACACATCAAGCCGCTCCAACGCCTGCTGCAAGGCGTCAACCTTTTCTGGCCCATCAACCGCCAATGACAGTCTTAGCAGTATCGCGATGACGTCAGCTTGCAGGTTGATGTTATTTGGCTCCACCTTAGCGAGGGGACCAACAAGCTTCATCGCATCCTGGAACGCAGTTTTAGCATCACCTCTATCACCCTGCTGCAAAAGCAGATCGCCTAATTTGGAGTGACTCATGCTAAGGTCGCGCTGAAAGCTAGTGTTGTCTGGCTCTAATTCTACCAGCGCCTTTCTGATATCGAGGGTCTCTCTAATAGCCTCGAATGAGGCTTTTGCCTCTCCGTGTTCCCAAAGAGCGTCCGCCTGCCTCATCAGGCTCAAGCTGAGGCCGCTCTTAAAAGAAGTGTTGTCTGGATCTAAAGCCACGAGCACGCGGTCAATCTCAAGCCCCTCTTGATAGAACTTAAGCGCTGCATCTTCTTCTCCGTTGCGGAGGCTGAAATCTCCAAGCATGCCCAAACTGATGCTCAAGTCGCGCTGAAATTGCGTATTTCCTGGTTCGTTCACAGTAAGGCTGCGCGCAATCTCCAGTACGCCTTCATAAGCTTTCAGCGCGTCATCCATTTCCCCACGATGCAGATACACTTTTCCAAGCCTCTCCAGGCTTCCGCTTATGTCCCGCTGAAACCCTAGGTTCCCGGGCTCGGAAGACGCTAACTCGCGCCGGAGTTCTAACGCCTCCTCAAACGCTTCCTGGGCTACCTCCGCCCCGCCACGACGAAAATACAGATCTCCTATTTTGTTTAAGCTCAGGCTTAACTGCC
>JAHQVS010000092.1 GCA_019634215.1 Paracoccaceae bacterium
CGGATAACTCCTCCGCCCGAGAAATTTCCCCACGCAGCGCCGTCCAATGGCGATGACCATGCCCCTGCGCCGTCGTCGCCATCTCATCCGGAGTCACCACAAACCGGGTTCCCGTAAGCACCCCATCGCTATGCGGCGCCATCTGCGCCGCCGCCCCCGCCGGGGCTTGCGTCGCCCGCCGAGCCGCTTCGACAGATTGCAGACAAATCGGGATCAAGTCGGGTCGGGCGTCCAACAACGCCGCCACGAACATGTCTCCTGAGACGCCGCCAACGGCGTCGAGATGGATCGCCGCAAGCGGCAAGGGCGCCGCCGCAGCGGAAACGGTTGGCTCGATCATGGCCGCCACTGTTGTCACGCCGACGACGCCGCCGCCAGCCCCTCGGTTTGGCACGAATTCCGCATAGGCTTGGTCGCGGACGCGCACGTCAACGCCAACCGCGCCACAGATTTAGGCTGGAGACCATAGAATGTGTCCAAAATGTGAGAGAGAACGTGGGATCGGCGCGACGCTGAATAAAAACCGCCGAACTTTTACCAGATCCGCCTTTAGCCAACTGGCGCCGGGTGGTCTTTTCCGCACCGCAAAACACCTCATCGAATGATTCGACACTCATCCGTATGGGACTGGTTTTCAGGGCTACAACAGGGGCGTTTCATGGCCGGGCAGGTGTTTCCAAGCTCCTCAATTGGAGTATGGTCCAACGCGATCGACCGCCGCAAGAATGGGAGACGGCTGCCTGTGGCGCTGTTCTTCTTACTCAGCGACATTTTGGCCTTATGTCTAACGGCGGCCTTGGTCATCGCCGCAGCGAGCCTGCTTGCGCCAGAAATCGTCGCCGGAACCGCCTTCGCGGCGCCGCTCACCTCAGTGGCGGGGGTGGAGCTGTTGAAATGCCTGGGGCTAGCCATCGGGGTGTTCTGGCTCGCCGGGTTGTATCGCCGTCATAGCTGGGAACTTGACGAAATCGCCACCGTGGTCGGCGCGTTCGGCGTCGTGGTCTTGAGCGCCTGGGCCACCCAGCCCACGCTCGGATTCACCTCCGCGCCGCTGCTGCCAATCGCGATTTGGGTTCTCGGCTTCGGCCTGGTGATCTCATTGCGCATGGCGGTCCGCGCCACAACGATGGTCCGCTCCGCCATGAGCGAGCCGTTGATTCTGGTCGGCCAAGGCATGAGTTCGGATGAATTGGGCGCGCAGCTCAAGGAAAGCCGCTCAATGAAATCCGACGTGTTGAGCCAATATGGTTGCGCCGAGTTCCTGAGGCTGTTGGAAAAAGCCCCTCGTGTGGGCGTCGCCGGGGTGGCTGAAAGCGCCGGCTGTGAGGCGCGCCAGGTGACCTTCGCCCTGGTGCCCTCGCCGGATGAGATGGTCGACGTCTCCGACATCGTCGACCGGCTGGCGTCGGCGGAGGCGAATTACATGGTCGCCGTGCCGTTCTTCGGCCTCGCCCGCCGTACGGTGACGCTGCGCAAAGTGATGGGCGGCGACGTAGTTTTCGCCGAGGTGTTCAACCGCCGCAGCACCGGCCTCGCCAAGATCCTGAAACGCGCCATCGACATCGGCGGCTCGCTATCGGCGATGCTGATGCTCTCGCCGATCCTGCTGTTTATCACGGCGATGTTGATGTTCGAGCGTGGGCCAGTGTTCTTCAAACAGCTCCGCGTCGGCAAGGGCCGCACCCGGTTCGATTGTCTGAAGTTCCGCAGCATGGTCCCGGACGCTGAAGAGCGGCTGCTGCGGTATCTCGAAACCAACCCCGAGGCCAAGCGCGAGTGGGAGACCTATCAAAAGCTCACCAATGACCCGCGCGTCACTTGGATCGGCCGGCTGCTGCGCAAGAGCAGCATGGATGAGCTGCCGCAGCTCATCAACGTGCTGCGCGGCGAGATGAGCCTCGTCGGCCCGAGACCGATCGTGGCCCCAGAGGTCAAAGGCTACGACAGCGACCACGCCTATTTTCATAGCGATGAGTTCAACGACTACGCCCGGATGCGCCCTGGCATCACCGGCCTTTGGCAAGTGAGTGGCCGCGCCTCCACCACCCATGACGAGCGCATCCGCCTGGACCGTTGGTACGCTCGCAATTGGTCGATCTGGCTCGATGTGGTGATCATCTTTAAAACCATCCGCGCCGCCGCTTTGGGAACCGGCTCCTCCTAACAGAGCAGGCTCCCCCAGCTCTCAAGGCGCCAGCGCCCGCGAATTATGTCAAAAAAGCGGCGCAGAGATCGCCTTATCGGCCAAACTCTGCGCCGTTGAATTTTTAAGCGCGGCGCCCTGGCTTTAGGCGCCTTCCATTCCGGCTGCTGCCGATGGCCGTTAAATCGGGCCCACCCAATCTGACGGCCCTTCTTCACCATTGAGATAAGCCGTCAAGCTGACGCGGCTGGCGGGCAGACCGAAACTCTTCAACAACATCAGATAGTTCAAGTAGGCTGAGGAGCTGGACTCCTGCTCTGCTTCATCCTCGCCCCACAAGCCGGCATCACGCAGCGCTTCAAGTCCACGGCGTTGCGACGCCGTCAGATCATGGTCCAGACAATGCCCAAAGCGCAGGTCGCCGCCCGGACGGATCAGGCGCAACAGCTCGGCGGCGGCGGCATAGCCGCTCTGGCCCGTCGCACCCTCGACCCTAGACGCAAAACCTTCAACCCACCGCCCAAGTCGCTCCTCGTCAGCGCCGCGCAAGCATTGGGTGATCCGCTCGCTCGCCAGCCACTCTGGGCTCGCCCAAACCGCCTTAATGCTCGGCGCATCCTTTGCGTTCCATTCGCTCAGCCCCCAGGTGAGCGCCTCGCGATATTCGTCGATCGTCTCTGGCGTGGCCAAGCCGATCGCCGCAAGATAGCGAAGACGCTGATCCTCCTGCTCCTCGTACACCCGGGACAGCTCGGACAACAAAACGGCGTCATCCGCCGCCCGCGCCATGGCGCCCACCGCGATCACCGCCGCCGCACGCACCTCAAATGCCTCACCGACCATGGCCCGATGGAGGCGGCCCATCACACGCTGGCGAACAATAGCGTCGTTAGCGCATAACAACGCGGTCGCGATCAGCGCAGACGACACCACCTGGGGCTCCTGGTGATTCAGCAACGCCGCGAGGTGAAGCCGACGCTCATAGATGCTCTCATACAAGGACAGCGCGACAGCCGGCTCACAAAACGGCTCCAACGACGCGCAGGGGTTGCGCTGATCCGGGGCGACGGAAGTTTCTTGCCGCAGCGCCACGATCCGGCGCGCCGGATCGACGCCATCAGGCCCAATATCCGCAGTGTATCCGTAGGCCAGAGCCAGCAGGTACTCCACAACAAACGGCAAACTGGGGCAGTCCCCACGCTCAATGATATCGAAGAAAATCGGAACGGCCTTCACACTTGCTTCGAACCGCACCCCCTGGTGAAACAACGTTGTGTACAACGATGACATCGATGCCTCTCGGCAGGCCTGATCGGGATTAAACAATCCCTTCAAATGGCCCGGCGTCTTAGTCGACGGCCCTTGCGCGTCCCAGTAATCCGACCAATTAAATTGGGCGCCGAAGTCCATATCTGGCGGCACTCCAGCAGCTTCTTCAGCAGTCTCACCCTGTTCTGGCATTGATCTTCCCCGCATCTCTCGCCACGCATACGTCACACAGCGGAGACTATGTGGCGATAATTCCCGTTCTGACAAGAACGTGAATGCAGACTCACCGATCCGTTTTAGCCGGCGAATAAAATACACACGAATCCCCAGTAAAAATCTACCCCTCTCCGCCTTGGCTGACGCGCTGGACACTCCTGACAATACTTGACGCAGCGCGTTCTCTCTTGAACATGACTTTCGCCGAAAGACCCTCTGAGAGGGTTCCGACGCAGCTTGGGAGCAAAGAGGGGTGCGGGCCACGCGATGGAGTATTTTTTACAGCAGCTGATCAATGGGATCACGCTCGGCTCAATTTATGGGCTGATCGCGATCGGCTACACGATGGTCTATGGCATTATCGGAATGATCAACTTCGCCCATGGCGACATCTTCATGGTCGGCTCCTTTATCGCCCTCGCCCTCATCCTGATGCTGGGGGTGGCCGCCAGTGCGCCAATGGCGATTTTATTGGTCGCACTGCTCGGGGTTCTGGCCTTGTCGATGGCCTTGACGGCGGTGTGGGGCTGGGCGGTGGAGCGTCTCGCCTATCGCCCGCTGCGTGGCTCGTTCCGGCTGGCGCCGCTGATCACCGCGATCGGTATGTCTTTGGCGCTGCAAAACTTTGTCCAGATCGCCCAGGGCGCGCGCAACAAGCCGCTTGAGCCGCTGATCTCCGGCGGGTTCAGCTTCCCCGCCAACCCGGCGCCCGGCCAGTTCTCGGTCCAGCTCTCCTATATGCAGATCGGCATCGTCGTCACCACCGTGGCGCTGATGGTTGGCTTCTCGCTCTTGATCTCCCGCACCGCCCTCGGCCGCGCCCAGCGCGCCTGTGAGCAGGACCGTAAGATGGCCTCCCTGCTCGGCGTCGACGTCGACAAGACCATCTCGGTCACGTTCGTCACTGGCGCCGCGCTGGCCGCCGTGGCGGGGATGTTCTTCCTGCTGTATTACGGCGTGATCGATTTCTTCATCGGTTTTGTCGCCGGGGTGAAGGCGTTCACCGCCGCTGTGCTCGGCGGCATAGGCTCCCTGCCTGGGGCAATGCTTGGCGGGCTGCTGATCGGGCTGATCGAAGCATTCTGGTCCGGCTACTTCTCCTCGGATTACAAGGATGTAGCGGCGTTTTCGATCCTGGTGATCGTGCTGATCTTCATGCCCTCCGGCCTCCTCGGCCGACCCGAGATCGAGAAGGTCTGACGACGTGGCTGACACAACGACAGCCCCCGCCCCATCCGCCGTCGAAGCCGCCCCAGCGCCCTCGCACACATCCATCGTCATCCGCGAGGCCGTGATCGCCGCCGTGATCGCCGCCGCCCTGGCCTCGATCCTGCTCGGCGCCCGCACCGACATCGCCCCCGGCGGCCTCTCGCTGGAATACCGCCCCTGGAACATCGTCATCGCAGCGGTCGTGGTGTTTTTCGGCAAGCTCGCCCTTGGCTTCCTCGGCCCGAGAAGCGGCGTCGACCTCGGCGGCGCCTTCTCCGGCTTGGCCCCCTCCGGCGACGCGCTCAGCCACGCTGGGACTTATGTGCAACCGGCGCTGCTTGTGCTGGCGGTGGTCGGACCGTTCCTGCTATTGTCCACCTATGGCGGCTCCGGCGCGCGTCAGTATATCGAGTTGGCGATCCTGATCCTAACCTACATCATGTTGGGATGGGGGTTGAACATCGTGGTTGGCCTCGCCGGCCTGCTCGATCTCGGTTATGTCGCGTTTTACGCGGTCGGGGCCTACTCCTATGCGCTGATGGCGCTGCATTTCGGCCTGTCCTTCTGGGTCTGCTTGCCGCTGGCCGGACTGATCGCGGCGCTCTGGGGCGTCATGCTCGGCTTCCCGGTGCTGCGGCTCCGCGGAGACTACCTCGCCATCGTCACCCTGGCGTTCGGCGAGATCATCCGGGTGGTTCTGCTCAACTGGTACGAGTTCACCGGCGGCCCGGACGGCCTGTCCCGCATCCCGCGCCCAAGCTTCTTTGGCATCGAGTTTTCGCGCGGCGACGGCGGCTTCGCCGATGTGTTCGGCTTGGCCTACTCCCCGATCCATCGCATCATCTTCCTGTATTTCCTAATCCTCTCCCTGGCGTTGTTGACCTATTTCATCTCCATACGCCTGCGCCGTCTGCCGATCGGCCGCGCCTGGGAGGCGCTGCGCGAGGATGAGATCGCGTGCCGCGCTCTCGGCATCAACACCACCACAACCAAGCTGACCGCCTTCGCCCTTGGCGCGATGTTCGGCGGCTTCGCCGGGTCATTCTTCGCCACCAAACAGGGCTTCATCTCGCCAGAATCCTTCACCTTCATTGAATCGGCGGTGATCCTGGCGATCGTGGTGCTCGGCGGCCTCGGCAGCCAACTCGGGGTGGTGATCGCCGCCACCCTGTTCATCGGCGGCTTCGAGTTCTTCCGCGAATTCGAGCAATACCGCATGCTGGTGTTCGGCCTCTCAATGGTGTTCATCATGGTGTGGAAACCACGTGGCCTGATCTCGCGCCGGGAGCCCTCGGTGTTCCTGAAAAAGCGCAAAGCGATTTCGGGCGACTTGGTTGGGGAGGGCGCGGGATGAGCGCGGCGAACGCAATTCTCACTGTCGAGCGTTTGACCATGCGCTTCGGCGGCTTGGTGGCGGTCGACGACGTCTCCTTCGAGGTCAAGCGCGACGACATCACCGCTGTGATCGGCCCCAACGGCGCCGGCAAGACCACGATGTTCAACTGCGTCACCGGCTTCTACAAACCTAACGCCGGACGGATCGCGGTCGCCCGGCGCGATGGGCGCGACTATCTGCTGGAACGGCTGCCAGACTACCGCATCACCCGCGAGGCCGGCGTCGCCCGCACCTTCCAAAACATCCGCCTGTTCGGCGGCATGACGGTGCTGGAGAACCTGATGGTGGCGCAGCACACCGTGCTGATGGACGCCTCTACCTTCACCATCGGCGGGCTGCTCGGCCTCCCCAGCTTCCGGAAAGCCGAGGCTGAAGCGATCGAGAAGGCGGCGTATTGGTTGGAGAAAATCGACCTCACCCCCCGCGCCGACGACCCGGCCGCCGACCTCTCCTATGGCGAGCAACGCCGATTGGAGATAGCCCGCGCCATGTGCACTGGCCCGGAGCTGCTCTGTCTAGACGAACCCGCCGCTGGCATGAACCCGCGCGAAAGCGCTGAGCTGAACACGCTGCTGCGCTTCATTCGCGACGACCACAAAACGAGCATCCTATTGATTGAACACGATATGGGGGTGGTCATGGACATCTCCGACCACATCGTGGTGCTGGACTATGGCCGTAAGATCTCCGACGGCGACGTCGACTTCGTGCGCAACGACCCGCATGTGATCGCCGCCTATCTCGGCGTCGAAGAGGATGAGATCGACGAGGCCGAAGCCCTGGCGGAATCCGGCGGCGCGGTCGCGGAGACGGCGTCATGAGCGCCCCGCTGCTCGCCGTCGATGGCGTTGAAACTTTTTACGGCAAAATCCAGGCGCTACGCGGCGTCGAGATGGAGGTGCGCGAGGGCGAGATCGTCTCCCTGATCGGCGCCAACGGCGCCGGCAAATCCACCCTGATGATGACCATCTGCGGCGCGCCCCAAGCGCGGAACGGGCGGATCATCCTGGAGGGGCGCGACATCTCCCGCATGCCGACCCACCAGATCATGCGACTTGGCGTGGCGCAGTCTCCGGAGGGGCGGCGGATTTTCCCGCGCATGACGGTCCTGGAGAACCTGATGATGGGCGCGGCCGTCACCGACGGCGCCCATTTTGAGGATGACCTCGCCCGGATGTTCACGCTGTTCCCGGTGTTGGAGCGCCGCCAAGGCCAACGCGGGGGCACGCTGTCGGGCGGCGAGCAACAAATGCTGGCGATCTCCCGCGCGTTGATGAGTCGGCCGCGCCTGCTGCTGCTGGATGAACCCTCGCTCGGCTTGGCCCCGCTGGTTGTCCGGCAAATCTTCAAGGTGATCAAGGAGTTGAACGAAAGCCAAGGGCTTACGGTGTTCCTCGTCGAACAAAACGCCTTTCATGCGCTGCGGCTGGCGCATCGCGGCTATGTGATGGTCAACGGCGTCATCACCATGACCGGCGCCGGAAAAGAGCTGCTGGCCCGTGAAGAAGTAAGGGCCGCTTATTTGGAGGGGGGCGCGCATTGAGCGGAATCTTATGGGAGAACGACCCGACGCCGTTCATCGTCATCACTCTGCTGCTCGGGGGCGGCGCCGCCTGGATGTCCGGGCGCGGGGTGGCGCAAAGCTGGTCCAGCCCGCTGCTGCTCCTCGGCTACGCCTTCCTGCTGGCCTGCGCCGCGCGGTTTTTGCATTTCGCGCTGGGCGGCGGCTCGCTGATCGCGCCACAATTCTTCCTGGTGGACTTTCTCTGCCTGCTGGCCCTCGCCGGCCTCGGCTTCCGCGTCGCCCGCGCCTCGCAGATGGCCACCCAATATTTCTGGCTCTACGAGCGCACCAGTCCAATCAGCTGGCGCGAGCGCGCGAAGGAGTGATCCGCGCGCGAAACATGCTTTACAGGCTTGGCGCCTGCCTGAACCGCGCCTAGCTTATGCATAGCCCGGCATGCGGGACCGGGCCGAGTCGTTCGGCGCTGACAGGGCCTTTGGGCCTCCAGTACCGCAACATGCGGGCGCCGGTTGCGTCCGCCAATAGCGCCGACGGCTTAGGCTCCGCCAAGCCGCCGGCACGCCTAGATTGTAAACAAGGCCCCCAGGGGAAGAGGAATCATGTCAAAGTTCACTGTCGCCACAGTGGCCGGCTTGGCCCTAACCGCCGCGACCGCGCTGTCCAGCACCGCGTTCGCCGAGATTAAAATCGCCACCGCCGGCCCGATGACCGGCCAATACGCCGCCTTCGGCGAGCAGATGACGATCGGCGCTGAAGCCGCCGTCGCTGACATCAACGCCGCTGGCGGCGTGCTCGGCCAGCAGCTGGTGCTGGAGATCGGCGACGACGCCTGCGACCCTAAACAAGCGGTCTCGGTCGCGAACCAATTCGTCGGCGACGGCGTGGTGTTCGTGGCGGGCCACTTCTGCTCGGGCTCCTCGATCCCGGCCTCTTCGGTGTACGCCGAAGAGAGCGTGATTCAGATCTCCCCGGCCTCGACCAACCCGAAATTCACCGACGAGCGCCCAAACCCGGACGGCGGCACCTACCGCGTCTGCGGTCGTGACGACCAGCAGGGCGAAGTCGCCGGCAACTATCTGGCCACCTCCTTCGAGGGCAAGAAAGTCGCGTTCCTGCACGACAAGACCGCCTACGGCAAAGGCTTGGCCGACGCCACCATGGGCTCTTACGAAGCTGCGGGCGGCGAGCCAGCGCTTTATGAGGCCATCACCGCCGGTGAGAAGGACTATTCGGCGATCGTGACCAAGCTCAAAGATCTGGGCGCCGACGCGCTCTATCTCGGCGGCTACCACACCGAAGCCGGCCTGCTGGTGCGTCAGATGCGCGATCAGGGCATGTCGACCCAGATGATCTCCGGCGACGCACTCGTCACCGACGAATATTGGGCGATCACCGGCGACGCCGGCGAGGGCACCCTGATGACCTTCTCGCCGAATCCAGAGAAAAACCCGGCGGCGGCTGAGGTGGTCAAGAAACTCAAGGACGCCGGCAAAACCACTGAAGGCTACGTGCTCTACACCTACGCCGCGATCCAGGCGTGGGCGACGGCGGCTGAAGCGG
The DNA here is from genome assembly GCA_019634215.1 of Paracoccaceae bacterium. Taxonomy (GTDB): domain Bacteria; phylum Pseudomonadota; class Alphaproteobacteria; order Rhodobacterales; family Rhodobacteraceae; genus JAHQVS01. The sequence goes on from JAHQVS010000092.1 coordinate 9,319, forward strand.
CTGGCTCGGTCGACTATGACCCGATGGTCGCCGCCCTGAACGAGGGCGACTTCTCGACCATCCTTGGTGATCTGGCCTTCGACGACAAAGGCGACGTGTCCCTGCCGGGCTACGTATTCTATGAGTGGAAGAACGGCGGCTACGCCGAGACCGAGTAATCAACGCGCGGGTTTGATTAACCTCGGTTGACGTCAACCCCGTCATCCTGGAAAGCCCGGCCCAGCGCCGGGCTTTTTTCTTTCGTGAAAACAACACTGTCACGCCGTACTCTTTGATCCTGTGTTTATTTCCGAATAAGACCATTCCACCAAGCCCTCGCGGCACCGGCCGCCGCCCCGCCAAGTAGGAACTCGCTGATGGCGCGCAAGATCTTCGCGGCACCGCTCACTCTTGCGGCCCTGTTCGCCGCCGCCCTGATCGCCGCACCGATAGCCTCGGTGCTCGCCTCGCTGTTGCAAGACAGCGCCGGAGCCTGGGAGCGATTGGCGCGCTCGGTGCTCTGGACCTATGTCGGCAACACCCTGGCGCTGGGTGCGTTGGTGGCGGCCGGCTCGGCGGCTATTGGGGTGTCGACGGCGTGGCTCGTCACCACTCAACGCTTTCCCGGGCGCGGGCTGTTCGAGGTGCTGTTAGCGTTGCCCTTGGCGTTCCCGGCCTATGTGATCGCTTACGCTTACACTGATCTGCTCGATCATCCCGGTTTGGTCCAATCCACCTTGCGCAACGTCACCGGTTGGGGGCCGCGCGACTATTGGTTTCCGGAAATCCGCTCGCTGGAGGGCGCGGCGGCGATGTTGACGCTGGTGCTGTATCCTTACGTGTATCTGCTCTCTCGCGCCGCGTTCCTACAGCAATCAGTCTGCGCGCTGGATGTCGCCCGCACACTGGGTCGCGGCCCCTGGTCGACTTTCTTCAGCGTGGCGCTGCCGATGGCGCGCCCGGCGATCGTCACCGGCGTAGCCCTGACGCTGATGGAGGCCTTGGCTGATTTCGGCACGGTGGCGCATTTCGGGGTGCCTACCTTCGCCACCGGCATCTACCGGGCCTGGTTCTCGATGGGGAATCATATCGCGGCGGCGCAGCTCTCGGCCTGCCTGTTGGTGTTTGTCTGCGCGCTCCTCGCCCTAG
>JAHQVS010000093.1 GCA_019634215.1 Paracoccaceae bacterium
CTTCTTCACCCCAGCCTCGTAATAGGGCGCCACCTTTGCCGGGGTTTTGAAGACGCCGGTTGCGTCCACCACCATGTTGACTCCCAGCTCCCGCAGCGGCAGCGCCTCAATGGTCTTCTCGGATGTCGCCCGCATTCGGCGGCCATTCACGGTCAGACTTTCGGCGTCATGGCTGAACTCTGCGGGCCATCTGCCATGGACGCTGTCGAACTCCAGCAGATGCGCGAACATCGCTGGGTCGCCGACCGCGTCATTGACGAGGACGATTTCGCCGTCGAAACCGTCCTCGATGAGCGCCTGCAGCGCCAGTTTGCCCGTGCGGCCCAAGCCGTTGATGGCGAGTTTGGTCACCAATATCTCCTTGCTTCGCCGTCGGTGCGGGGATGGTTCAGGCGGTGCGCTCAAGCGCGCTTTGGTCGTCGGCCGATGGCGCGCTGTTGCCAATCGCGTCCAGGTGTTTTTGCAGCTTCAGGCTGTCTAAGCTGTGGATCGGCAGGTTTGTGAAGGCGCTGATCCGGTTGAACAGTTGGCGATATGCTTCGGTAAAGGCCAACCCGATTTCAGTGTCGCTCCCGACGGCTTCCGCTGGGTCTGGAATACCCCAATGCGCGCTCATTGGCTGTCCCGGCCAAAGCGGGCATGTTTCATTGGCGGCCTTGTCGCAAACAGTGATGACGAAATCCAGTTTCGGCGCGCCCTTCACAGCGAACTCGTCCCAGGACTTCGAACGAAATCCGCTGACGACATAGTTTAGATGTCTGAGAAGTTTCTCAGTGCGCGGATGAATTTCGCCGCGAGGCTCAGAGCCAGCCGAGAACGCTTTAAACTTTCCCAGCCCCACTCGGGTGAGGACGGCCTCTGCGAAAACCGAACGTGCGGAATTTCCTACGCATAGAAATAAGACATTATAAATGTGAGCCGTTTCTTCACCTTTCTGAACATTCACTCCCCAATCTTTTGATCTGCGCAGAAACGTGTCGGCGATCGGCTGGCACGTTTCTGGCCTATTTTTGCAGCAATCATTCGCGAGGAACCCCAGCAGCCGCCCGGCGGCCTCTAGGTTCGCCCAATACAGCACTGATCGGCCGTTTCGGCGCGAGGCAATCATTCCGGCGCGCTCCAACTCATTGAGCTGGTTGGACAATGTCGACCCGCGCACCCCTAGTGCTAAGGCGATCTCTCCCGCTGCCACTTCATCCGGCGCCCGCCGCACCAGCAACCGAAAAATCTCCAGCCGGCCTTCGTGGGCCAGCGCGGTGAGAGTCTGCACAGCGTCATTCAATTCCATGTTTCATGGATTGATGAAATATTGAGGTGACGTCAAGAGATTTTCGAACGCATTCTGGCCTAAGTGCGGTTAAGCGGGCGCCAAGGTATATATGTGGAGATCGACATTCCATCGCCAACAGGGATTATCTTGATCCCTGGGACCCCTGAGATTTATCAAAGAAGATAACGATCTATGGAAGCAACTGGCCGATCTCCGGCCGTCGCTAGCCAAGATCAATCATCGCAACCGCATAGGGCCTCAGCACTAAACCCCCGAGGTCAACCTCTCGCGGCTCCATGGCGCTGCTTCTTAGGCAAGCCGCCTCAAAACTCTCCTCGTCGAGAATGCGCGCCAATGCTTTCGAAGCAGCGCCCGCCACCCGGACGAGTCGCTCCTCGCCAGTGAGGTTAGCCAATAGCAGTCGCTTACCTTCCGGTGCTTGGACTGCGAGCGCCTGAATATCGCGCCCAAGATCGACATCAGTCTTCAGAACAGCCCCGCCCGATAGGCGCGCGCATTCAGACAGCACAAAGAAACTGGGCGTGACCTTCGCACCGCCGTCATCGAACCATGGTTGGGCGTAGGCTTGTTTCGAGTACACCACGCCTGACGGTCCCGCCACCGCGCCCAGAGTCACTGCGTCGACGCCCGCTCTCGCGGCGTGCGCCAAATAGCCAGCACGCCAGGCTGCGCCGAGCAGCGCGCGGTCCCGCGGGTCCACACGATTCATGGCTTGACGAATATTGTCTGGATTCTCCGCAGGCGCCTCGCCATACGGATTCAAGCGCATGGAGACGGCTGACGGAAAAATCCAATAGGGCTTGCCGCCAGCGAATGACCGCACCGTACGAAAGACCGACGGCAGCGCCTCCAATGTCTCCGTGACGGAGACGTCGTCGCCCGCATGGACGATCGGGCAGCTGGAATGGCAAATGAAGTCGAGCAGCTCTGCTGGTGGTCGTTTCCGGTTGAGTTCGGTGAAATAACTAAACATGCCGCCGCCGACCACCACGCCAGGGAAGGCCGCCTGCGCCTCGGCGAACAGGTCCGGCCAGCTTGGCGCCGGTGGGAACACTGTGCCGGGCAGCGTGCATTTGAGATCACTCGCCGGGGAAACCGCGACACGGGCGAAGATCACCCCGCTCGCAGCGTCGCGGATGGCGGCGATATCGCGCTTGAGCACCGCCAAGTCCGAAGTCGGCGCCCCACTGGCGTCGGTGCAGGGAACCACGGCTTCGAGCGCCAGCTCACAGCCAAGCGCGGCCCCCAACTCCGCGTAACGGCGCATTTCATCCGCGCCATGGCCTTGCCGCGCATCAAAATGGCAGACCAGAAAGCTCGGGCCCAGCTCACGCAAGAGGTCAATCTTTTGAAGGGATTCAGCGGTATGTTCCGCCGGCGCCGCCGCGCCCAGCCTAGGCATAACAGCGCCCGTCGCTTCACCGATAGTAACAGCAGCGCCGCCGGCGCCGCCAATCGCAGGCGCTTGAGCCTGGGCGGGTCCGCTCACCTGCATTGTGACACGTTGTTGCGCCTTCTCGCCCTTCGCGATCACATAGGGCCATGGTTTGGCGAGGGGCCTGATGTAAGTCTTGTACGAGGCGTCCATCCAATTGCGGTGGTCCTCCATCTCGAAGACGTCGCCTTCCATCCGGCATGCGATTTGGACGCCGCCAGCAATCCCATGAGTCAGCGCTCGAATGTCTTGGAACGGGCAGGCCGGATCGACCAATGCCGGGAATTTGCTCTCAACAAGTCGGCCATCCGCGTGCTCAACGGTGACGGGGTGATCCACGACTCCCTCTAGTGCGTGCAGAACCACGAAGCCGCACCGGTTGGTCTCAAAATCGCTGAGCGCTTCGGTCTCCGCCTCAAAGGTCAGCCCGCCATCCGCCAAACCGGTGATGCGTACAGCGTATCGGAAACTTTGCGCCTCATCACGGCAGACCGCATCATAGGTCACAGCAAAGCGCTCCTCGCTCTGCTGGATCTGAAGGTTCGTAATCTCTGGATTATAGGTCCCCCAGTTCCGATCGCGCACCAAGAAGGCGATCGCCCGCAGGGCCTCTACGCCCCCGGTCCTGATATAGCGCAGGTTGCCTGCGTCCAGCTCAGCTTCCAGAGTTCCGGCTCGGAGCGTTGTCATCACGCCCGCAGGCTCCTCCGTGCCGAACAGCTTCACAGAGCGGGATGCGGTCATGGCGGGAACCTCCTTAAAGCGCCGCCTCTGCCGCCTTCGGCGATACCGATGCGACGGTGTTGGATGAGGCGGTAGTATGGGGAATGACGTGGTCAGTGTCGGGGTCAATGAGGATGACGCGGTCCATATCGACAAGAAGATCGATCTCAGCTCCCGGTCGCTCGACGCTATGTGCCGGCATTTCAACCGACACCTCGACCGCGTCCAATCGGAACTGAGCGTAGGTGCGAGAGCCCGTCGGCTGGACCAGATCAATCAACGCGCGCAGCGGCGCTTCATTGAGCCGCGCAGTCGCGCCCAGCGTCGCCAACCGCATATGTTCAGGCCGCACGCCCAAGATCATTGAGCCGCCAGCATACGTGGAAATCGCCTTGGTTTGCCCCGACGGCAGCCGCAGACTGCGCCCGTCGGCGAACATGGCCTCCAAGCGGCTGTCCACGTTCTGAAGCTGACAGGGAATGAAATTCATCTGCGGCGATCCCAGAAACCCCGCAACAAACCGCGTTGCTGGCCGCTCAAACAAGTCGAGTGGGGCGCCTTGCTGCTCGATCTGGCCGTCCCGCAGCAGAACAATGCGATCCGCCAGCGTCATCGCTTCAATCTGATCATGGGTGACGTAGATCGTCGTCTTGCCGATCTCTTGATGCAGCCGCTTGATCTCAGCGCGCATGCCGTCGCGCAGTTGGGCGTCGAGGTTTGAAAGCGGCTCATCAAACAGAAACAGGCGGGCGTCGCGCACGACAGCGCGCCCAATCGCCACGCGTTGACGTTGCCCACCGGAAAGCTGGCGCGGCGTTCGGTCAAGAAACGGCGTGACGCCCAGCATCTCAGCCGCTCGGTGAACACGTTCCCGCACCTCGGCGTCCGGCGTCTTACGGGCGCGAAGGCCAAAGGCGATGTTCTCAAACACGGTGAGAAACGGATAGAGCGCGTAGTTCTGGAACACCATGGCGATGTCGCGATCACGGGGCCGCAGATCATTGACCACAGCACCATCGATCGCGATCTCGCCTTCGTCGATATCCTCAAGCCCAGCGATGCTTCTCAGCAGGGTCGACTTGCCGCATCCGCTAGGCCCGACAAACACGCAAAACTCGCCCTCGCCAACCTCCAGGTCGATCCCTTTTAAGGCTTCGACCTTGTCGTAGAATTTTCGCACCTTTCGGATCGTCAACCGCGCCATACGCCCTGCTCCTATCCCTTGACGGCGCCGAGTGACATGCCGCGCACCAGGAAGCGCTGCAGCGTCGCCACGACGATGAAGATCGGTATTGTGCCCAGCACGCTCATCGCCGCGATCTTCGCCCAAAAATTTGACTGGCCGCCAAAGTAGTGCGTGACTTGAACCGGGAAGGTCGTCACCTCACTCCGGCTCAATACTAGCGCAAAGATAAATTCGTTCCAGGCGAACACGAAAGTGAACACCGACGTTGCGAACAACCCGCCCCGAACCATTGGCCACACCACCCGCACGAACACTTCCCACCGGGTGCAGCCGTCGACCAGCGCGGATTCTTCCAGCTCAAGCGGCACATCCTGGATATAACCGCGCATCATCCAGATCAC
>JAHQVS010000094.1 GCA_019634215.1 Paracoccaceae bacterium
ACCTCCGCTGGCGCAAATGGCGATTTTGAATTCGTCCGTATCGACTATGTCGACTTTACGCCGCAGTCGACTGGCCAGCCTGATGATATCGTGGTGTCGATCGCAGCGGTCGCCAATGGCGCCGAGCCGGGCACTGATGGTACTTTCACCGTCAGCTTGTCAGAGGCTTCCACCAGCCCAACAGTGCTGACCTACACGGTGGCCGGAACGGCGGCTGCCGGCACTGATTTCACCGCACTTTCAGGAACTGTGACGGTTGCGGCTGGGGCCACCTCGGCGGTGATACCCGTTGAAGTGCTGGACGATCTCGACTTGGAGCCGTCCGAAACCGTCAGCGTCACCCTCACACAGGTGACATCAGGCGCGGCCAATGTTGTGTTGGCGCCGAGCCCGACAGCGCAGATCTCCATCGCCGATGATGAGGTCTCGGTTCCCGGCGGTGATCCGGTGCGGGTGCAGGCTGAGGATTTCGACAGCCTGCAAACCTTCTTCACCGAAGGGCAGGGCGCGGCGGAAGGGTCGGTGATCCGGGTGAATGGCGGTGAGACCGGAACGGCGACCTTGAATCTCGCTGGAGCTGGCGTCTCGCCGGGGGAGACCGCCATTTCAGTGACCTTCTTCGATGAGAATGACGGCGAGAGCACGTTGGTGGCGCAGCTGCTGCGCGGGGGACAAACCATCCCAGTCGGAACCATCATCTTTAACCAGGACGGTGGCGGCAACGCGGCGCAGGCGGAGAATTTGCGCACCGTGGAATTGCCTTCGGTCGAACTCCAGGCCGGCGATCAATTGCAATTGGTTGGGACGTCTGCAGGCGCGAACGGTGATTTCGAGTTCGTCCGTGTCGACTATGTCGACTTCACGCCGTTGGGTGGTGGCGCCACACCGCCGCAGAACCAAGCGCCGGTGGTCGATGTACCGATCGCAGATCTGACCGTGGAGCCGGGCGAGGATTTGTTTATCTTCTCGGATTTCTCAGACCCTGATGTTGCGGACAGCCTCGTGTACTCAGCCAGCGGCTTGCCAGCGGGCGTTGATGTGAACCCCAACACCGGGCAAATTTCGGGCGCGACCCAGCAGACCGGCGTGTTTGCTGTCGACGTGACCGCGACAGATCCGGGCGGCCTGTCGGCGACTGACAGCTTTATCCTGACGGTTGATCCGTCAGCGCCGCCTCCGCCGCCTTCGGCTGGGGATTTTGTTGCGACGACGGTGTCACCGCTAGATGATCTCGAAATCGGCAATAACAGCTCTCTCAGCAGCCCGGATCTGGAGACGGATCTTGACTTCCGGGTCAGCCTGACTGTCGAGGATGGCGTGAGCGGGGTGACGGCGGTGGATCGCGCCGCGCTGAGTTGGGTCTCCGAGCGGGCGCAGAGCGGAGACACCACCCTTCAGGTTCAGGCGGCGGACAGCCTCGCCGGGGTGGATCTGACCGACAGCCTCGTGTTCACCAGCTCCAGCAGCAGCTTGGATATCACTGGTTCTTGGAGCAACGGGCAGCAGATCACAGACATCGCAGACATCACTGATTTGGTGAATGAGGTGATTGCCTCCAACGGTCCGCTGGACGCTGGTGATGTCATCACCTTGCAAATGACCGGCGAAGACGCAGTGAAGCGGTTTATCGACCAGCAGTCGATCACCTTGTCCTTGTCTCCGTTGGACGAAGTGTAGACACCCCTTCGCCCTGGCCGAACACGCGCCCGGCCAGGGCCGCCTTATTGACCGACCGATAAGCTGCTTTATGAGCTCTCTGGCCCCTCTCGCCGATTTCCTTTGCATATTTCCGCGCGGCGATGTCGTCTTGTGCACACGATCAGCGTTAGGGATGCCTCTAGGAAATGGTTGATGAGTTTTGGCGAGGGAGCGCGAACGCATGAAAGCGCTCTCGCGCGCGTGGTTATTGGACCCGAGCCCGGCGTCGCGTGGTCAGGCGCGATTGGGGCAAGCCTATCTTGGATGGTTGAAGCTGATCCGCAATCCTTTGGCGGTCGCCGGCGTGGTGATCGTGGGGGCGCTGGTGGTGATGGCGGTGGCTGCGCCGCTGCTTGCGACCCATGATCCAATTGCGCAATCGCTGCCGGACCGGCTGCTGCCGCCCTTGTCGCCCGGGCATTGGCTCGGCACTGACGAGTTCGGGCGTGATATTTACAGCCGGATCGTCTACGGCGCGCGGGTGACATTGTATATCGTGTTGCTGGTGACCGTCACGGCGCCGCTGTTTGGGCTGCTGATTGGGGTGATGGCGGGATATTACGGCGGCGCCGTCGATGTCGCCTTGATGCGGTTCACAGATATTTTCCTGGCGTTCCCTAGACTTATCCTGGCGCTGGCCTTTGTCGCCGCCTTGGGGCCGGGGATTGAGAACGCCGTGTTCGCCATCGCCCTGACCGCTTGGCCGCCCTATGCAAGGGTGGCGCGGGCGGAGACGTTGACCATTCGCGGCGCGGACTATATCGCCGCCGTGCGTTTGCAGGGGGCGGGAAGCGGGCGGATCTTGGTCTCGCATGTCGCGCCGATGTGCCTGCCCTCGGTTATCATCCGCGTCACGCTCGATATGGCCGGGATCATCTTGACCGCTGCTGGGCTTGGCTTTCTCGGCCTCGGCGCGCAGCCGCCTTTGCCGGAATGGGGACTGATGATCTCCTCCGGGCGGAAATTTCTGTTCGATCAATGGTGGGTGGCGACCATGCCGGGGTTAGCGATCTTTATCGTGTCGCTCGGTTTTAACCTTCTGGGCGATGGGTTGCGCGATGTGCTCGATCCGCGCAGTGCGTCGGGGGGCAAAGGATGAGAGGCGAAGGCGGGCCGCTGTTGGAGGTCGAGGATCTCCGCGTCACGTTCGACACCGAGGCCGGGCCGGTGGAGGCGGTGCGGGGCGTCTCCTTCACGCTTGGGCGGGAACGGCTCGGGATCGTGGGCGAGTCCGGTTCCGGCAAGACCATGACCGGCCGCTCGGTGTTACGGTTGGTGCGCCCGCCGGGGCGGATTGAAGCGAAGCGGATGGCGTTTGAGGGCGTTGATCTGCTCGGCCTGTCCGAGCGCTCCATGCGGACTTTGCGCGGTAAGCGCATCGCCATGGTGATGCAGGACCCGAAATTCTCGCTCAATCCGGTGATGAGCGTCGGTGATCAACTCACCGAGGGCCTGCGCCGCCGCGATCGCTTGGGCAAGGCTGACGCTGTACGACGGGCGCTGGAGATGCTGGAGGCGGTGCAGATCCGCGACCCGGAGCGGGTGCTCGGCGCCTATCCGCATGAGCTGTCCGGCGGCATGGGCCAGCGGGTGATGATCGCGATGATGTTGATCCCGGAGCCGGACTTGCTGATCGCCGACGAGCCGACCTCCGCCCTCGATGTTACAGTGCAGCGCGAGGTGTTGGCGATCATGGATCGGCTTGTGCGAGAGCGCGGTATGGGGCTGCTCTTTATTTCTCACGATCTGACGCTGGTCTCGAAATTTTGCGATCGGGTGCTGGTGATGTATCGCGGCAAGGTGGTCGAGGAGGTGATGGCGGACCAATTGCATGCAGCCAAGCACCCTTACACCCAAGGGTTGTTGAACTGCCTGCCAAGGGTCGGCGGCGCACGGGAGCCGTTGCCGGTGCTGGAGCGGGACCCGTCATGGGCGGAGTGAGCTTATGGAAGGAACGCCTGGGCGCTTCCATTCATGAGAACCTGTATTAAGCTTTGTGGGAGCAGTCGGTGGCGCTGATTGAGATCGACGACCTGGAGGTGACTTTCGGCTCGGGCGCCGATGCGGTGCGGGCGGTGCGCGGCGTCAGCATTTCGGTGGCGGCGAAGGAATCTTTCGGTTTGGTCGGGGAGTCCGGCTCTGGAAAATCCACCGTACTGAGGGCCATTTGCGGCCTTGCACCGATCTCCGGCGGAGCGATCCGGATCAACGGCGCCGCTCTTGGTTCCCGCCGCGACAAGGGCTTCGCCCGCCGGGTGCAGATGGTGTTTCAGGACCCCTACGCCTCCTTACATCCCAAGCGCACGATTGATGCGACTTTGGCCGAGCCGCTGACGATCCATGGGCTTGGCGGTCGCGATAAGCGGGTGGTTTCAGCGTTGGAGGATGTCGGGCTCGACCCGAAGTTTCGGTTCCGCTATCCGCATCAGCTCTCCGGCGGGCAGCGCCAGCGGGTGGCGATCGCTCGGACGTTGATGCTGGAGCCGGAAATACTGTTGCTCGATGAGCCGACCTCGGCGCTCGACGCCTCGGTGCAGGCGGAAGTGTTGAACTTGCTGTCGCGGCTGCGGGCCGCACGGGGCTTGACCTTTCTCATGGTGAGCCACGACCTCGCGGTGATCGACCATATGTGCGACCGCCTCGCCGTGATGCAGCAAGGCATGGTCGTGGAGCAGATCGATCGGGCCGCCCTTGCCGATGATAGCGCCCGCGACCCGTATACCCGAGAGTTGTTGGCCGCCAGCGTGTGAGGGGCGATCACCGCCCCTTCTCTCTTGACGCAGTGTCAATTCGCCATCAGATGCGGCAACCATAGACACAGTCCTGGGGCCGCCAGCAGCAGGCCGACGCGAATGATCTCGACGCTGAAGAACGGCGCGACGCCCCGAAACACCTCGGAAATCGGCGTATCTTTGGCCATGGCGCTGATGATGAACACGTTCAGACCTACCGGCGGCGTGATCAGCCCCAATTCCACCACGACCAGCGCCAAGATCCCGAACCACAGCTTCAGATCCTCGTTGCCCATCCCATAAGCGGCGGTGTCGGCTGTCGCGTAGTCGCCGCCGTTCAGGCTGACCAAGGCGGGCCAGAAGAACGGCACCACCACCAGGATCATCGCCAGGCTCTCCATAAAGCAGCCGAGGATGATCAGGATGGCGAGCATGGCGATCAGCACGCCCCAGGGGTCGAGGCCGCTGGTTCCCGCCCATTCCGCCAGCGCCGCTGGCAAGCCGGAGCGGCTGAAGAAGCTCTTCAGCACCTCCGCGCCGAACAGGATGAAGGTGATCATGCCGGCGGTGACGGCGGTTTCACGCAGCGCTGTGCCCATCCGCCCGAAGGTCAGGCCGCGATCGCCGCCTCGGGCGACAAGGCCATACGCCACCACAGCGAAAACCGCCACCGCCGCCGCCGGGGTCGGGGTGAACAGCCCGGCGCCGAGGCCGAGGATCACCGCCAGGAACAGGCCCAGGATCGGGATCAAGCGGATCAGGGCCGAGCGCCGCTCCGCTGGGGAGAGGTCGTCCAGCGCCGGGGCCAGATCCGGCTTCAGCCGTACGGACACCACGATCGTTATGATAAAGAACAGCACCGCGATCAGACCGGGGATCAAGGCGGCTTGGAACATCGAGATGATCGAGGCTTCGACGATAATCGCATACACAATCAGCGCCACCGAGGGCGGGATCAGGATGCCGAGCGTTCCCCCGGCGGCCAGCGACCCGGTCGCCAACCGCACGGAATAGTTCATCCGGCGCAGCTCCGGCAACGCCACCCGGCCCATGGTGGAGGCCGTCGCCAGTGAGGAGCCACACACCGCGCCGAACCCGGCGCAGGCCGCGATCGCCGCGATCGCGAGACCGCCGCGCACCCGGCCCACCAACGCCCGCATGCCGTGGAACAAATCCCGCGACATCCCCGTCTCGGAAGCCAGATATCCCATCAGGATAAACAGCGGCACCACGCTGAGGTCGTAGCTGGAGACATTGCCGAAAAACAACGTCTTAAACTGCTTCAGATACGGCTCGAACCGCAGAAATGGCGCCGCGATCGAGAGGGCGTAGTTGCCGCCGATCCCGACCCCGATCATCGTCAGCCCCACCGGCATCCGCAGCGCCAGCAGCAGAAACAGCACCCCGAGACCGGCGATGCCAATCAGCTCACGCTCACCCATGGGCGGCCTCGCCGGGCGCGTCCGTCTCGAAAACTTGCACCGCCGCCACCGCCGCCCACAGGAGCAACGAGACGATCCCCGGCCCGTAGAACGGCCACACCGGCCAGCCGAGCACTCGGCTCAGCGCGTTGTCGTCCATGGTCTGGAGCATGCCGTAAACCATCCAATAGGCCAGAAACAGCGCCAGCGCGGCGGTGAGGAGCTGCCCGATCCGCTCCAACCCGCGCTGCACGCTGGGGGAGGCTTTCGAGGTGAACAGGTCCACCGCCAGATGGCCGCGCCGGGCCTGGGCGTAGGGCAAAAACATCGGTGAGGCCGCGCCGATCGCCAGGGTGACGAAATCCTCATATCCCGGCAGCCCGGCGACGGTCGCGCCGCCCATCCGCGCCAGTTTGTCGAGCCCGAAGGCCCCGGCGTTGGTCACTGTCACGGCGACGATCGTCAACAGGATCATGCCGCCGAGCAGCGCCCATACGGCGGCCAGACGGTCCAAGGCATGGCGCATTGCCGCGCTCCTCTATAGTTTACGCGTACTGATGTCGCGCGCGTTCGCGATCGGGATAGACACGAAACAGGCGGCGGCGGCGCTGTCAGCCCCTTTTTCGCTGTTGGTGTAATGTATTTCACAACGCAGCGGCGCCGCATCGTGCGCAGGCGGTCGCCGTGACGGTTAATGTGGGCGCCGATGGGCGCTCAGGAGCGAGGCGGGGACAAGATGAAAAGCGTGGATAGTCAGGGCCGGCGGTTGCATTGGCGGGCGGATGGCCCGGCGGACGGCGCGCCGGTGCTGTTTGTGAACTCTCTCGGCACCGATCTCAGAGTGTGGGACCCGCTATTGCCGCTGCTGCCGGAGGGGCTGCTGATCATCCGGTTCGACAAGCCCGGCCACGGCCTCTCCGACGCGCCGCCGCCGCCCTATACTATGGCGGATCTAGCCACAGACGCGGCGGCTGTGATGGATGCGGCGGGGGCGCCGGGCGCTGTCATCGTCGGCCTCTCCATCGGCGGCATGATCGCCCAGAGCCTCGCCGCCTCGGCGCCGGAGCGGGTCAGGGCGCTGGCGTTGGTCGACACCGGCCACAAGATCGGCGCGCCGGAGATCTGGAATGAGCGCATCGCCGCCATCGAGGCCGGGGGGCTGGAGCCGCTGGCCGATCCGATCATGGAGCGCTGGTTCTCCGCCCCCTACCGCGCCGCCGAGCCGACGGTCCGGCTGTGGCGCAACATGGTGGTCCGCACCACCGGCGCCGGGTACGCCGGATGCAGCGCCGCGATCCGGGATACGGATCTGACCGAGACCACCCGGCAAATCACCAAACCCACGATCTGCGTCGTCGGCACGGCGGACGGCTCCACCCCGCCAGCCTTGGTTAAGGAGCTGGCCGGGCTGATCCCCGGCGCCGGGTATCATGAGATCGAGGGCGTCGGCCACATCCCCTGCGTCGAGGCGCCGGACCGGTTGGCGGCGATCCTCTCACCATTCCTAACAGAGCACGCCTTCAGTTAAAACGGGCGTCCCCGCCATAAGCGCGGCGCCGTCCCCTCCCCCAGGCATGCGGGAGGGCTAGGGAGGGGGCGCGATCCCGCCCGCCAGCTCCTCCTCTAAAAAATCCCCATACTCCAACCCACGCCTGTCCTTCCCATCCGCAGCCAACGCCGTTAACCTTGCCGTGAGAGGGGAACGCGCGGGGCCGGGGTGGCGTATTTCATCAGCTATAACAGCGCCG
>JAHQVS010000095.1 GCA_019634215.1 Paracoccaceae bacterium
GACAATTTCTCTTGCGGCCCTATCCAGGCGTAAGCCAGCAGGCAAGGCTCCCGCTCGCTGGTGGTGATGCGATGCTCGCGGCCCGGCGGGTTGAAGATCATCGAGCCTGGAGCAGAGACGCCATCGTCATTCTCGGACACCGCTCCCGACAGGCAATAATAGCTCTCGGTGACCCCGTCATGGCTGTGGGTCGGGTAGGTGCATTTCGGCGCGAACAGCACCAGCCCAAGGATCAAACGATCCGAGATGATCGGGCCGGTCGGGGCCATCAACTCGGCGTAGGCGAATTTATTGCGCAGCCCGCGCGGCACCTTCTCATAACCATACAGCCAGGAGAGGTTGTCGCTTAGCCGCTCGATTACGCGGATTACCGGCGCAGTGCGCTCCAAACGGCCATTATCCAGGGCGCGAGCCAGATGCGCGCAAACCGGTTTGGTCTCGTGTGGTTGCGGCTGAATCGGCGGATTGGAGTCGATCTCCTTGGCGATCATCTCGCGCACCGCACGCTGATGGCCGCGAATTCGGGCGCTGCCTCCGGCGGAGCTGCGGCGGTACATCTCATAGAACTCACGCAACAGATACAGCCAATCCGGCGCGTCGCGAAGGCGCGTCATTGGCGGGGCTGGCGCGTCCGCATTCGGATCAGAGGCAATGATTGCGGAGGAGAGGGGTTCTTCCATGGCGGCTCCTTTGGCCTGAGGGCGATAGGCGCATATTTTTCAACACAGTCAGATTTGCAATTGCTCTCGTTCCCGCTTAAGCGCCAGCGACAAGCCGCGCCGATGCAGCGACGGCGCGGGCCTCGATGTTTTGAGGGCCAACAGCATATTTTCGCCTAGGGAGAGTCGCCTATGTCCGCAAAGATCATTGATGGTAAAGCCTTCGCCGCGAAGCTGCGCGCGCGCGTCGCTGAGGAGGTGGCGGCGCTGAAGGCGTCCAAGGCGGTGACCCCGGGTCTGGCGGTGGTATTGGTGGGGGAGGACCCTGCGAGCCAAGTTTATGTGCGCAACAAGAACGCGCAGACTCTTGAGGCGGGCATGGCCTCGTTCGAGCGCCGGATGAGCGCCGAGACCACCGAGGCCGAGTTGCTGGCCGTTATTAACGAGTTGAATCATGATCCGGCCGTACACGGCATTCTGGTTCAACTGCCGTTGCCCAAGCATCTCGACAGTGATTTGGCCATTAACGCCATCGCGCCGGAGAAAGATGTCGACGGTTTCCACATTTCCAATGTTGGCCGTCTCGCCACGGGTCAAAGCGCCGCCGTGCCTTGCACGCCGCTGGGTTGCTTATTGCTGTTGCGGGATCTGCACGGAGATTTGTCCGGCATGGATGCTGTGGTGCTGGGCCGCTCCAACATTGTCGGCAAGCCGATGGCGCAACTGCTGCTCAGTTCAAGTTGCACTGTAACGGTGGCGCATTCGCGCACCCGCGACATCGAGGCGGTCAGCCGCCGGGCGGACATTCTGGTGGCGGCGGTCGGTCGCCCGGAAATGGTCAAGGCGAGCTGGATCAAGCCGGGCGCGACGGTGATTGATGTCGGCATCAACCGCATAGATGCGCCGGAGCGGGGAACCAAACCGGACGGCTCACCCAAAACTCGTTTGGTCGGTGACGTGGCCTATGCCGAGGCCGCAGAGGTTGCCGGGGCAATTACCCCCGTGCCGGGCGGCGTTGGGCCGATGACGATTGCCTGTCTGTTGGCGGGCACCGTGGTCGCCTGCTGCCGCTCGCTCGGGGTCGCGCCGCCGAGCGATTTGACGCTGTGATCGTTTAACAAACACCCGCCCAAAATTGATCTTGTTGGATCAACTCTGGGCGGGGTCGCTTCAGCGTTGGTCGAACGGAAGCTCCTGGCCAGGAGGCCGGATCTCCTGGTTCTGGCCCGAGCCGCCATGGGTGGCGTCGAGGGTTGGCGATGTCATCACCGGGGCGACCACGGCGGCCCCAGTGGTGAGCGCCTGTTGTGCGGACACCAGCAGACCATGTTTGCGCCGCCAGATCATCCGCTCTTCAAAGCTGACATGCCGGCCTCGATTTGCCCCCAACTCTCGCGACGCCACCCGATCGAGCTGCCGATTCACGCTGACCACCGCTGGCGCTAGAGCCGTCGCGAGCAGAATGGTTCCGAGAGCGCCCCAAAGAGCGGTGTAGCGGCTCGTGGCGGCGATGTAGCTTTTGGCGACCTCCGGCTCAAGCAGCATCGGGGGCCAGGACACCATTGCCCGGGTGTAGGCGATGCTGAGCACGATGTTGGCCGCCGCCAGCACAACGGCGATTTGAAGCACGATAATCCGCGATCGCAGCGATTCAGGCGACTCCTCCCGGAACTTACGGGGTTCATAGGCCGCGCATTTCGCCGCCAGAACGATCAAGCACCAAGGTGCGGCGTTTCCGACCAAGTACACCACATCACGTGTCATCGACATGATTTGGCTTTGGGTCAGCTCCCCTGCCATGATGGGAATACCCAACACGTTAAAGTTAGAGTAAATGCTTGGAATGAGGCCATTTTCTTCGCCATAAACCAGGAGATCATCCGCAAATACTTGGCGTAGATTATAATCTGATATAAAATATAAGTAGTACAGGGCAGCGCTGGAGCCGATACTCAAGATTAACCCGGTCAAGCCCCCAAAAGGGTTTCGGAAGGAAAAGAAAATTCTTGGGACCGACCAAATAATTGAGAAGCAAGCCACCAGGAAAAATACACTGGATGCGATTGCATACTCCAAGCGCCCTGCGACGCTGTACAGCGTCATCTTTTCAGCTGGAAGGAACGCTTCCTGCGGGTTGGCTGGCAGATATTCTAGCGGATCGGAGCTGCCAAGCCCGATCACATCAAGCGAGATCAGCAAAAACAAATAACTGAGCATCGGACCAATGACGACCAGCCAGCCCCATACGCTTCTGGTCCACCATTCCCCCAGGCGACTGCCGACGCCCGTAATGAAACGCCACATTGAGACGCCTCCCTTTCCCCATGCGAAACACGCACTGTTCACTAACTTCCTACGCAGAGGCGCGGAACCTAGCAATGTCCCACTGAGGGGCCATGTCACCCTCGTGGTGATAACGGGGCTTCTGCAGAAAATCTGTAAATCGTCGCCTTATGAACACGATTGTGTTACACCGCTCTAAACAAATTCTGCCTAGTAGGCTGACCTAGGCGAAGGCGCGCGTAAGAGAATTGTGGGGGTGAACATGAGATCAGACTTTGTCCCTTATCTGATCATGGTGCTTGCGACCCTTTTCCTGGCGGCCTCCTCAGCCGCCAGTGGCCAGTCTGCCCCAGGGTGCAATTTGACCGGCAGTGAGAGTGTATTTGTTGAGGGAAGCGGCATGCTGCGGTTGAGCGACGTCGTCGCCTGTCCTGGCTTGCGCTATGAGGTGGTGCCCAACGTGATCATTAACGGCGAGCCGGCTGTTCGTTTATTGCCATCTGAGGAGTGCGGGACAGGCGGGGCCGCCAGTGTCACCATCAACGGCGCCCCTGCGGCGCGGCAAGGGGATGTCGCCTGCGCGCCCACGCAATAAGCAGCTTCTGCTTTCCGCAAACTGTTCCTTAGCCCTGTTCAGATGTGTGGCAGGAAAACGGCTAAAAATCCCCCTTGAGGTGTATTTTAATTTCACAATTCTATTGTGATTTTTGGGCATCATTAAAGTTGACAGCCGCGGCATTGCCGTTGAAATGACTTCTTTTGACTCTCTTTGTCCGATCACTAACACAACTAAGTTGTGGGTATTAGGAGAGGCAGCCATGTTTTCGAAGCGGAGAGCAGTGGCGGACACGATCGTAATTGGGAATTCTGCGTATCAATCCGTCAATATTAAAATTCGAGATTGCGTTAATGTAAAGAATAACACGGTGATCTTGGCGGTTGTGGCCGCCATGCTGGCAGGGGCCGGACCCGCTATCGCACAGACCGGGTTTGAAAGTGGATCAGCTCCCGCACAGGCGGGCGAGCAGCCCGTTGACTCCTCCTGGCGCAATTTTTTCGCCCAGTCCTTTTGGGGCGCCCCGGAACAGGAGGCGCAAGCCGAGAGCGCCACTGAAACTGAAACCAAGGCCAAGACGAAGTTGGAACCCGACGCCGATTCTCGGCTGGCGCAAACACTTCAGCGGAATGTCGCACAGGCGGGCGACGCCGATACTCCCGCACCGCTTGGCGCGGAGCCTTCAGCGGCGGCGCCTGTTGAGCCGCCATCATTGACCAGAGAGCCCAGCATCAGCCCTCCGCCGGCGCCGGCGCAGAGCGCGTCGCCCTCAATCCGCCCGAGTGAACCCGCTGTGGCTCCAGCGGCCACTGATCAAACCACTGACCCGCAAGAGGCGGCGTCGCAAGATGCGGCGTCTGAACAGGCGGCTTCGGAAGAAGCCCCTGCGCCCTCGGCGCCGTCGCAAGCTGCGGTTGTGGGAGCGGGAGAGCAACAAGAGGCCGCGGCGCCTCAGGCGTCGGCGCCGTCGGTTGGAAATGTGCCGGTTGAGGTTGAGCGCGACAGCCGCCCGCTGGTGCGTGTCTCCTCTCCAAATGCGAAATGCGGCGAGGCTTACACGGTTGAGTTTGGCGACACCCTGGGCAGCATTTCAGTGACGTTGTTTCAGGATGTCCGCAGATGGCGGCGTGTGTATGAACATGGCGGCAACAATACGCTGATCGGTCCCAACCCGAATGCGCTGGAAGTCGGCATGGTGCTGCAGCTGCCGCCATGCGGGCAATCCTTCACCACTGAAGCCCGCGCGGAACTGCGGGTGCCGCCGGCTTCGGCTGACGCAGAGGCGCCATCGCCGACCCAGCCGGTTGAGGTTCCCGCCCGCGCTCCGGCCGCCGTTGCGCCAAATGGCGTCGCCACAGTGATCGAAATGCTGACGGGCGCCGGCCATCCGCCCATCGTGGACCCCGCCACGCCGAATGGCGGCATGATGCGCCAATTAGTGGAAGCGTCTTTCGCCGCCTCTGGCGTGGAGGCCCCGTTGCGGATCGACGTGGTCAATGATTGGCGATCGCATCTCTCGGTGCTGCTTCGGAACAACAAGTACGAGTTTGGCTTCCCTTGGGTTGCGCCGGACTGCGGCAACTTTGGGCCGGACGCGAGTGATGAGCTGCGGATGCGCTGCGAGTATGTCTACTCAGATCCGGTCTATGTGGTCGCGGTCGACCTGTTCGGCCTCGCGGACCAGGGCGTGCCGCCAGAGAGCTTCACTGACCTGCAAGGCAAGCGTGTCTGCCGCCCTGACGGCTGGACCGTGGGCGGTTTGTCCGGTGAAGAGCTGGACAACATCGAATTGGTTCGCGCGCCTAGCGCCGAGATTTGCTTTGAACGCTTGGAGCGCGGCACGGTTGATTTCGTGTCAGTCAGCCGCTTCACCGGTGAGAAGGCGCTGGCGGACCTGGGTCTGGCGAGCTTTGTGCGTACTTTCCCGGCGCTAACCAATGTTGAGTCTCTGCGGCTGGCCGCTCATAGCGATAATGCGCAGGCCTCGGTTGAGTGGATGCGGGCCTTCAACAAAGGCCTCGCCGCTATCAAGCAGACCGGCGAGTGGGATCAGATCGTGAGTTGGCATCTGAAGAAGTTTCGCACTCAGCGATAAACGCTGCGAAGAACTTGACGCTTCACACCAAAGCGCAATGAGCGATGCTCATTACGCTTTGGTCGTTTAGGTTAAGCCGGCGCCCCGATCCCAACATCGATATAGCCGTAGGCCAGGGACAGCAGAAACACCCCGAGCGCGATCCGGTAGATCACGAACGGCGTAAAGCTGACGCTGCGCAGCATCCGCATCATGACCACCAGCGCCAGATAGGCGGAGAGAAAGGCGAACACGGCGGCGATTATCGCGTCGGTGGTTAAGGTCATGTCGCCGGATTTATAGAGGTCATAGCCGCCCTTGGCGCTGGCCGCCAAAATGGCCGGGATCGCCATCAACATGGAGATTGTCGCCGCCTGCCGCCGCTCGAACCCGAGCGCGCGCGCCGCCGTCATGGTGATGCCGGAGCGCGATGTGCCCGGGATCAGCGCGATCGCTTGCGCCAAGCCGATCATCAGGGCGCTTCCCCAGCCCCAATCTTTCAAGGTCAGGTTGGAGCCGCCGTATTGGTCCGCCAGATACAGGGTGATGCCGAAGATCAGGGTGGTCCAGCCGATGACCTCGATGGTGCGCAATTGGTCGACCGCGCCCATCGCGCTGAGGGCCCCGCCAAAGATCACCACTGGGATCGTGCCAAGGATCAAGAGCAAAGCGAGCTTCGCCTCCCACCGCATCGAGCGCCCTGCGAAGCTGTCCGCGATCAGGTAGAACGGGCCAAAGACCGCGTCCCGCACTTCACGCCAGAAATACAGCAGCACCGCGAACAGGCTGCCGAGATGCACGGCGGTGTCGATCAGGACGCCTTGATCCTCCCACCCGAACAGCTTTGGCGTCAGGATCAGATGCCCTGACGAGCTGATTGGCAGAAACTCGGTAATCCCTTGAACCACCGCAAGAAAAATTAGTTGCCACAGATCCATTGCTGCGCACCCCACCCCCATTTCGCCGGGCCTTGCCGCCGGCCAAGCGTTGTGGTGGCGGAAAAGGCGGCGCTGGGCAAGAGCCTAGGAGAGTGGGTTTGTTAACAATGCTTTCGTATGAAAGGTCATGAATGTTTACTGTGTGGCGGTTGGGTTTCGTTGGATGTGAGCTGATTGTATTTTTGTATGCATGATTAGGTCAGCATTGCTTCTTTACCGGCGTGTCGGGCTTCGATATAAGCGCGCGACACTTTGACCGGATCGACGCAGAGGCAGGCCATGACGCAGAAAATGCTCAAATTCGTCGATGTTCAGCGCGAGACGCCAGAGAAGCGCGACGCTGCGGACAGAGTCCAGGATTTTGGCGAGATTTACCGAGAATATATCACGGAAAAAGCGGAAACGCAGGCGGCGCGTTGCTCGCAATGCGGGGTGCCCTATTGCCAATCCGGTTGCCCCCTGCACAACAACATTCCCGATTGGCTGAAGCTGACCGCCGAAGGGCGGTTGGAGGAGGCCTATGAGATTAGCCAAGCCACAAACACCTTCCCGGAAATCTGCGGACGTATCTGCCCGCAAGACCGCCTGTGTGAAGGCAACTGCGTGATTGAGCAGGCGGGGCACGGCACAGTCACCATCGGCGCGGTGGAGAAATATATCACTGACACCGCCTGGGAGCAGGGCTGGGTCAAACCCACCAAACCGAAGCGCGAGCGTGCGGAAAGCGTGGGCATCATCGGCGCCGGCCCAGGGGGTCTGGCGGCGGCGGATGCGTTGCGGCGCAAGGGCTTTCAGGTGGTGGTGTATGACCGCTACGACCGCGCTGGCGGCCTGTTGGTGTATGGCATTCCCAGTTTTAAGTTGGAGAAAGATGCGGTGAGCCGCCGGATTGATCAGCTCGAACAGTCCGGCGTTAAGTTTAAGCTCAATTGCACCGTTGGGGAGGATGTCAGTTTTACCGATCTGCGCGCGTCCCACGCTGCGGTCCTGATCGCCACCGGCGTTTACAAAACCCGCGAAGTTGGCGGTCCCGGCGCAGGGATTAATGGCGTGGTGCAGGCGCTAGACTATCTCACCGCCTCCAACCGCGTCGGCTTTGGCGATGAGGTTGGGGCGTATGAAGACGGTTCCCTGAATGCCGCCGGTAAGAATGTGGTTGTGATCGGCGGCGGCGACACCGCCATGGATTGTGTCCGCACCGCCGTTCGCCAGGGCGCCACCTCGGTCACCTGTCTCTACCGCCGGGACCGCGCCAATATGCCAGGCTCCCAACGCGAGGTCTCTAACGCAGAGGAGGAGGGGGTGGTGTTCGATTGGCTGTCCGCCCCGAAAGCCTTTTTCGGCGACAACCGCGTCACCAAGGTGCGCGCCATCCGCATGCGCTTGGGTCCGCCGGACGCCACCGGGCGTCAGTCGCCGGAAGAGGTGCCGAATTCGGAATATGATCTCGACGCACAGCTGGCGATTCAGGCGTTAGGCTTCGAGCCGGAGGAGCTGCCCAAGCTCTGGGGCGTCGAAGGGCTGGAAGTGACCCGATGGGGCACCATACAGGCTGACTTCCGCACCAAGGAGACCTCGCTGCCGGGCGTCTACGCCGCCGGCGACATCGTGCGCGGCGCCTCTTTGGTGGTGTGGGCGATCCGAGATGGCCGCGAGGCAGCGGACGCCATCGCCAAGCATATTGACGCTCAGGCGGCGGTGGCGGCGGAATAATGTCAGATCGCTTTTACATCTTGCTCGGCTGGTGGCTGTTCGTCGCCTGCGCCGGCTTCTTCCTTGCCTCCGCATGGCGCAGCGGCGACCTGTTGGCGCTGTTCGGCTCGGCGCTGTTTATGGTCGCCAATATCTCATTCCTAATTCCGATGTACCGCCGGAATGAGGAGAGGCGGCATGACTAATGCTGGAAGGGTGAGCGGCGGCTGCAATTGCGGCGCGGTGCGCTTCGAGGGCGAGTTGAGCGATCGCGGCGTTGGCGTCTGCCACTGCAAGATGTGTCGCCGTTTCGCCTCTGGTCCGTTTATGGCGTCGCGCATGGTCGGCGGGGTGACTCTCACCGAGGAGAGTGGCCTCAAATGGTGGCCGGGCTCCTCATGGGGCGAGCGTGGTTTCTGTGGGATTTGCGGGGCGACGCTGTTCTGGCGGATGAAAAACGCTAACCCCGGCGATTGGGCGGTCTCCGCCGGTTCGTTGGATCACGATCCCACTCAGACGCTGTTTGAACATATCTTTAGCGATCGCGCCCCCGGTTTCTACGCCTTCGCTGACGACGCCCCGCGACTGACCGAGGCGGAAACGTTCGCCAAGTTCGCACCAAAGGCTGAGGACGGACAAGCGGGCGACGGCCGAGGGAGCC
>JAHQVS010000096.1 GCA_019634215.1 Paracoccaceae bacterium
CCGCCGCCCCGGCTTTTGCTGCTCTCACCACTGGCGGCAATGCCGGTCATCCCCCTCGACCCGCCGAACGGCTCTGTGCGTTGTGTCACCGCATTCGCGAAGCTGACCGTCGCCCCGCTGCTTTCCAGCAACGTTTTTGAAATAAATACCCCCAGGCCCATGCCCTGGTAGGCGTCTTTGGCGCCGACCCGCCCTTTGCCGCGCGTGGTCGCGAACGGCTCGCCTAATTGGGCCAGGATCTCGTTTGAGAACCCGCCGCCATCATCGCCGATGACGATCTCCAGATGGGCGTCGTCAAGTTGTGCGTCAATCCAGACAGTGCTGGCGGCGAAGTCGACGGCGTTTTGGATCAGATTGCGCAAGCCATGGATGATCTCTGGGCGGCGCGGCAGATGCGGCTGCGCTGAGCCCGCGTCCGGCAGGGAGGCGCCATTATAGCGCATTACCAGCTCGGCCCGGCGATGCATATGCGGCCCAGCCGCCTCCTCCAGCACCGTCATCAGCGGCGCCTGGCGCACTTGCAGGTCGTCAGGAGACTGCACGCTCGAGAGCTGCTCCAAGATCCCCCGGCACCGTGCGGCTTGCTCTGAGATCAGCGCCGCATCGGCGGCCAGCTCAGGTTGTTCACGCAGATCTCGGCGCAGTTCCTCCGCAGTCAACTTGATAGTGGCGAGCGGCGTGCCGAACTCATGCGCGGTGGAAGCCGCCAACGCGCCAATGGCGGAGAGGCGTTGTTCCCGGGCCAGAGACGCCTGGGTCGCGCTCAAGGCCTCCGACATGTTCAGCGCCTCCATCGCAACCAGGCGCGCATAACTCGCCTGGAACGCCACGCCAAGGGTGATGGCGACCCAATAGCCGATGACGAAGAGCGTTGGCGGGTCCAGGATCTCACCGCTGCTCAGGCGCAGCGGCACGTAATATTGCGACAGCAGGCTGGCGGCGGCGATGCTGGCGGCGGCCAAAAACAGGGTGGTGCGCAACATCAGCACGCTTGCCGCCACCGTCACCGGCCCTAGCAGAAACAGTGCGAAGGGGTTGGTGAGGCCGCCGGTCAAAAACAACAGCGCTGACAATTGCCCCAAATCGAACATCAGTGTCAGCAGCGCGTCTCGCTCACTGAGCCGTTGCGCCGGCCGACCGGCCAGCGCCGCCACCAGATTATACCAAACCGACACCCCAATTGCGGCTGCGCAGGCGGCCAGAGGCAATTGAACCCCCAACGCCAGCACGGCCACCACCAGAGTCACTGCTTGGGCGGCGGTTGTGAGCCAACGCAGCGTTACCAGGGTGCGCAGACGCACAGAGCGGAAATCGTGATTGGCAAGCCGAAGGCCGCCGAACGGCTCGGTTTCGCCCTGTTGCGGGCGCCCCTTCGCCGCATCCTCGTCCTGGTCGCGTGCTGTCACCTTGTTGATGATGGGGCCTCCAGGCGTTCTGAGTAAAATTTGATCGGGCTTGGATTGCATTCGGAGCCTTCCGCCAGTTTCTAGGGCGTGACCCGCAGACTCTGTCGCGGCGACCGGGCCGTCATGGATTTGGAAACGCGCTGTTCGTTTCCAAACCATGTGTTGTCAGCACGGCGGCGCCTCGGTTTCGCACCGGAAGGCGCCGTGAGCCGACTGAGTGAGATCGCGCGTGAACGCTGCGATAGATTGGGAGTGAGATTCTTATGCGCATTGTGTTGACCCTGGCGGCCGTGGTGGTCGCCGTCGTGCTTGGCGTTTCCTTATCTTTATGGGTGTTCGGCCCGCAGCAAGGCCAGCAGAACGCTTCGTCGGGTACTCTGCCGAGCACCGGCGTCGCCGCGATTGGCGGGGCTTTTCAGCTCACCGACCATACCGGGCGTCAGGTAGATGACAGCATTTTGTTGGGAAAGCCCTCTCTGGTCTACTTCGGCTTTACCTTTTGCCCGGATTTTTGCCCGACTGAACTGAGCAATATGGCGGCTGCGGCCGATTTGGCGTCGGAGCAAGGCCTGGATATTGGCTTGGTGTTTATCAGCATCGACCCTGAGCGCGACACGCCGGATGTGATGGCGGAATATGTCGAGGCGTTCCATGAGCGTATGATCGGCTTGACCGGCGAGGTCGATCAGGTGGCCGCGGCGGCGAAAGCCTACAAGGTGATTTACCGCAAAAACCGCAATCCTGACTCCCCAGACGGCTACGCCATGGACCACACCACTTTCCTGTACGCCATGGATGCTCAAGGCCAATTCCTGAAGCATTTTACCGCCAATACGAACCCTGAGGAGATTGTCAGTGCTCTAAAAGGCCAGTCGTAACGCGATCGGTATACTAAATGTGGTGATCCGAAACGCGGAGACATCGATTGGTCTTGCTTTGAAACCGAATCTCGATTCAACTCATGATAATGAATCGTGGAGCGAGTTCGGGTCACTTCCCTACTCGCGCGTAATGCGTGGAGAGCGCCATGGCGGAGCTCGGGGAAGAGCGCACTTTATTGATTGTAGACGACGACGAGCCTTTTCGCCGTCGTCTTGGTCGCGCAATGGAGAAGCGAGGGTTTGACGTCACCCTCGCCGAAAGTGTCGCGGAGGGTCGCCTCGCGGCGCGGACGGCGCCGCCGGCTTACGCCGTGGTTGATTTGCGGCTTGAGGACGGAAATGGCCTCGATGTGGTAACCGCCATACGATCCGCCCGCGAAAATGCCCGAGTCATTGTGTTGACTGGCTATGGAGCCATCGCCACCGCTGTGGCGGCGGTAAAGTTTGGCGCGGTGGATTATCTCTCGAAACCCGCTGACGCCAACGACATCGAGAATGCGCTGCTACAGCGTGAAGAGGATAAGCCGCAGCCGCCGGACAATCCGATGTCCGCCGACCGGGTGCGGTGGGAGCATATCCAACGGGTGTTTGAACTCTGCGACCGCAATGTGTCGGAGACGGCGCGACGGTTGAACATGCACCGGCGGACCCTGCAGCGGATCTTGGCCAAACGTAGCCCGCGCTGACACCGGTGCGAATGCGATCATCACAAGGATGCGGCGGCTTATTTATAGCCGCCCATTTTGCAGATCAGCCGCCATTCGGCTTGTGAGACCGGCTGCACCGACAGCCGTGAGTTGTTGACCAACACCATCTCAGCCAGCTTCGGCTCCTCTTTAATTTCTTGGAGCGTCACCGGCTTTGGGAACGGGCCGACAGCGCGCAAGTCGACGCACATCCACTTGCCGGTGTCGTCCGTGGTGTCCGGGTGCGCTTCGGCGGAGACCTCGACCACACCGACGATTCGTTTTTCATTCACCGAGTGATAGAAAAAGCCGAGATCGCCGACTTTCATCGACAGCATTTGCTTTTTGGCCAGATGGTTGCGTACGCCATCCCATTGACCGCCATCCGGCCCGACATCTATCTGATCATCCCAACTGAATGTGTTGGGTTCTGACTTGAATAGCCAATACGCCATTCATCCCCTCGCGCGCGGTTGGAGGCTGGTGTGGTTAGGGCCTACCCTAGGCGCAGCGCTGTACGACATTTTGCCAAACGCCCGCAATCGATCCAGGGCTTGGCCCTTAGGGTTTCTCATTTATCCACTAGATGAAAATGTATTCTAGGCTTTTGCGCCACGCTTGCCTGAGCCGATCAGCGGTTCGGCGGTTTCATCCAACGGCCAACGTGGGCGGGCGATGATGGCGTCCCGGTCGTGGGTTTCGCCTCTCGCGAGGCGTTCGGCGCCAGCCCAGGCGATCATCGCGGCGTTGTCGGTGCAGAGCGCTAATGGCGGCGCGGCGAACTGGAGACCGGCCTCCTCCGCCGCCGATGATAGCTTGGCCCGCAAAACTCTATTCGCGGCGACGCCGCCCGCGACGGCGAGGCTGCGCCCTGCTGGATGGGTCTGTTGAAACGCCGCAATTGCCCGCCGGGTCTTTTGTGAGAGTGCGTCGCAGGCCGCCGCTTGAAACCCCGCGCATAAGTCGTTGATATCTTGTTCATATAGCCCGCCTTGCTGCGCAACCAGCCCATCGGCGGCTAGGCGGGCGGCGGTTTTTAACCCGGAAAAGGACATGTCGCATCCCGCTCGGTCCAATAGGGGGCGTGGCATTTTGAACCGCTCAGGGTCGCCCTCCGCGGCGCGGCTTTCAACCTCCGGCCCGCCGGGAAACCCGAGGCCAAGGTGTTTCGCCAGCTTGTCGAACGCTTCGCCAGGGCTGTCGTCGATAGAACCGCCTAACCTTTTATAGCGGCCTAGCGCCTCCACCATCAGCAATTGGCAATGTCCGCCGGAGGCCAACAATAGCAGGTAGGGATAGGCCAACCCATCAGTCAGACGCGGGGTGAGGGCGTGACCCTCCAGGTGATTTACGCCCAGCATTGGCCGTTCGGCAGCGGTGGCGATCGCTTTGGCGCAGGCCACGCCGGCCAAAACTCCACCGATCAAACCTGGGCCTGATGTGACGGCGACAGCGTCGATCATCGTCACGCTCAACCCCGCCTGCTCCAGCGCTTCCGCCACCACATGGTCGAGCCGCTCCACATGGGCGCGGGCGGCGATTTCCGGCACAACGCCGCCAAACGGCGCGTGATCGTCAATCTGGCTGTGTACGCAATCGGCCAGCACCTCTGCCGATCCATCGGCCTTGAGGCGCAGAACGGCGGCGGCGGTTTCGTCGCAGCTTGATTCGATGCCTAAAACTGTCAGTTTCTGATCACTCAAAACCCGCGCCGCGCCCGCCTCCGGTGAAAAAGCTGCGCCCCGAACGGCGGCTCAGCCTGGACGGGGTCAGCATCTGATGACTAGGATTTCCGTTCTGATCGAGAGCATCTCATTCGAAAAGAGGAAACTATGAGCGGCGCAGCGCTTCGCATCGGCACCCGTGGCAGCCCGTTGGCGCTGGCTCAGGCCAGGGAAACCCAGGCATGTCTCACCGCCGCGCATGATCTCGATCCTGAAAGCATAGAAATTCAGGTGATTCGCACCACTGGCGACATCGTGGTGGACAGACCTCTGGGCGAAATCGGCGGCAAGGGCCTATTCACTAAGGAAATCGATTCTGCGCTGCTGAACGGCGATATCGACATCGCGGTGCACTCGATGAAGGACGTTCCGACGGTTTTGCCCGAAGGGATTGAGATCGCGGCGGTGCTTCCGCGCGAAGATGTGCGCGACGCTTTCATCTCCGAGACAGCTGAGACGCTGGCGGATTTACCCGCAGGCGCTTTGATCGGCACCGCCTCGCTGCGGCGTCAGGCTCAAGTGCTGTGGCGGCGGCCTGAGCTGCGGGTGGCGGTGTTTCGCGGGAATGTCCAAACACGTCTGAAGAAGCTCGCCGCCGGCGAAGCCGACGCGACCTTCTTGGCTTTGGCGGGGTTGCGGCGGCTGGGAAATTCGGAGGTGGCGCGGTCTATTGTCGAGACCGATCAGATGTTGCCGGCGCCGGCGCAGGGTGCGATTGGGATCGCCATCCGAACGGACGACGCGGCGACGCAGGAGCGACTCGCCCCCTTGCATCACGTCCAGACGGCCACCCGCATCGGCGCCGAGCGCGCCTTCCTGCGCAGGCTCGACGGCTCCTGCCGTACGCCATTGGCGGGGTTAGCTGAGCTTAGTCAGGATGGCGGCGAATTAACCTTCCGGGGCGAAATCTTGAAGCCCGACGGTTCTGCGCGCCACGCCTCAGCCGCCGTCGGGCCTGCCTCCGAGGCGGCGGCGTTGGGCGAAGGCGTCGCCGAGTATCTGTTGGGTGTCGCTGGCTCTGATTTTTTAACATAAAATCAACGTGATATCTGGGTGAAACCGATGCCGCCGTTAGTGCTTGCGACCCGTCCTCAACCTGCCGCAGACGCGCTAGTGGTACGATTAAAGGGGCTGGTGTATCAGGCGTTGGCGGCGCCGACCTTGGAGATTGAGCGCCTCTCACATCTCTCACTGCGAGATCTCACGGAAAGCGCCGCCCTCGCCCTCACCAGCGCGGCGGGGGCGAGAGCGGTCGAGCAAGATCTTGGCCGAAACGCAATCTCTGGTCTGCACATGCCGGTGTTTTGCGTCGGCGCAGCCACCGCCATGGCGGCGAAGGCGGCGGGATTCGGCGATGTAATTTCTGCGGACGGTGATGGCGAGGCCTTGGAGGCGGAGATTGTTGCGGCGCGCCCCCGCGGTCCAGTGATGCATCTGCGTGGTGAGGATCTGGCGCAT
Source organism: Paracoccaceae bacterium (assembly GCA_019634215.1). GTDB lineage: Bacteria > Pseudomonadota > Alphaproteobacteria > Rhodobacterales > Rhodobacteraceae > JAHQVS01. Next base: position 6,156 of record JAHQVS010000096.1, read on the forward strand.
GATCTCGCTGCCGGTTTGCGCGCGCAAGGGGTCGCCGCTGA
>JAHQVS010000097.1 GCA_019634215.1 Paracoccaceae bacterium
AGCTCATTCAGGCGGCGGACTTCGACGTCAAGCGCGCCGAGACGGGCATCGTGTACATCGACGAGATCGACAAGGTCGCACGCAAGTCCGAGAACCCGTCGATCACGCGTGACGTGTCGGGTGAGGGCGTGCAGCAAGCCTTGCTGAAACTGATGGAAGGCACAGTGGCCAGCGTTCCGCCGCAGGGCGGGCGCAAGCACCCTCAGCAGGAGTTCCTGCAGGTCGACACCACCAACATCCTGTTCATCTGCGGCGGCGCGTTCGCCGGGCTGGACCGGATCATCGCTCAGCGCAACAAGGGCTCGGCAATGGGCTTCGGCGCCGATGTCCGCTCCGATGACGACCGCCGCACTGGCGAGCTGTTGCGGGAGCTGGAGCCGGAAGATCTGCTGAAATTCGGCTTGATCCCGGAATTCGTTGGCCGTCTGCCGGTGGTGGCGACGCTTGAGGATCTTGACGAGGAAGCTCTGGTTCAGATCTTGAAGGAGCCGCGCAACGCGCTGGTGAAGCAGTATCAGCGCTTGTTCGAGATGGAGGGCGTCGAGCTTTCCTTCACCGACGAGGCGCTGCGCTCCATCGCTCGTAAGGCGATCACTCGCAAGACTGGCGCGCGCGGACTGCGCTCTATTCTGGAGGACGTGCTCCTCGACGCCATGTTCGATCTGCCCGGTATGGAGAACGTCAAGCAGGTCGTGGTTGATGACGACGTGATCGACACCCCGAAGAACCCGGTGTTCGTCTATGGCGACAACGCGCCGCAAGAGGACGCCCGCGCGGGCTGATGGCTTTGGAATAAACCAATTGATTGAAAAGGCCGGGGTTATCCCCGGCCTTTTGCTTTTGCATCGGTGTTGGGGGCGAAATGTATCGGCTGGACGAGCTCGATCTCTAAGCTGTGATAATGGTGTTGCTGGCTTTTCCGGTCAGACTCAGCAGAGCGAGGCCACTGTCGCTGTCCTTCGCCGCCTTTTTGACCCTGCCAATCTCCGAAGCGATCATATCAGCGTCAAAGTCCGTCGCGTAGGGCGGCGCCAAGATCACGCCCGCGCTACAACGTAAGAGAGCAAAGCGGCGTTCGACGCCGTCACGCGCCACCGCCACGATCTCCCCGGCGAGGCGGTGTTCCGGACTGTAGAAGCTCTCCGCCTCCTTGGCGAACTTCTCCTGCGCTGTCGCCACCGCCTTCAGAAAGTCATTTGGGTTGCTCATGGTTGATCCGACGAAGAAATCGTCGCCGCCTATATGGCAAATTACATTGTCTCGTTCGCCAAAAGTTTTCTTGAGAATATCCGAAAACAGTAAAATAGCCCGATCTCCGGTGCGAAATCCATAATTGTCGTTAAATGGTTTGAAGTTGTCGAAGTCAAAATAGGCGAAATGTCGGCTGGCCGAGGTTTCCAACAACGCATCGTCGAAAAACTGGCTGACCACACGATTGCCGGGTAAACGCGTCAGCGGATTAGCGTCTTGAGCTAAGGCGATACGCTGGGCGGTGCTGATTTTGATCAAGGATTGCGCTGGCAGAAATCCAAGATAACGCAGGCCGGAAGTGATCAACACGCCGTCGCAATTCGAACCTGACATGAGTTCCATTATCCGGTCCGGATCGGCCTCCAGCTTCGCCAATGGATAACGCCGCAATAGCGCTTCTAAAGTTAGGCCGGAATTGGGATTACGCAGCAGAGAAAGGCCTATGGGCGAATGGAGGTAAGGTCTGAGGTCTTGCTCGAGCAGCACGCCGAGCGGCTCCCAAGCGTCATTCACCACCGGCAAAACGCGGGGATGCTCAGGGTTGGCGAAGGCGGAAACCACCTGGAACAGTGGCGTGCTAATTGTCGTCGGCTTAAGCGCGATCAGAGCATCTTTGATGCCTTGTGCAGCTCGGCGCAGCACCTGCGCTTCTTGGCGTTTTTTCACTGCCACGGTACAGCGTGTTGGAATAGCCGCCGGCGCGGTTTGTGGGCCTCCGAGCAGGTCACCTTGTGCGAAATCGACGCCTAGATCATGGCAGAGGGTTAAATCAACATCCCGGGTTAGCCCGGTGCAGATCGCCTTCATGCCGAGCATATGGGTTAATTGGATCAATCGGCTCAACAGGAACCGCTTGTGTTGATCCTCGGCGACTCCGTCCGAGAAGAAACGGTCGATAGTTAATAAACCGACGTCGTAGCTGTGTAGCGAGCGGAGATCTGAGGCGCCGCCAAAATTGTCGAGCGCGAATTGGAAACCCTGCGCGGTCATTGCCTTGACGCTGGTGCTGACGCGGGCCAGATCGGGAGAGCCGCAGCGTTCGCTCAACACCAAAATCAACAGCCATTTGGGCGCATCCGCGCGCCACAGCAGCTCTTCAAGCCGGCTGGATAGATCCTCGACCTCTAAAAACAGCCTTGTGTCGACTGTAACGAATAATTTTGGAGTGCTGGCGGTGTCCCAGGCTGAGAGCAAGGTCAGGGCGCGTTCGATTTGCTCGAACTCAAACGCCACAAGCCGCCCTTGCAGCGCCGCCTTCTCTCGCAAGGCGCTGGCCGTCGCTTCTGGCGCGTAGTGATCTTGTGGCCGCGCCTCGACGCCATAGAGGGCGCCGCTGTCCATAGCGAAGATCGGGTGAAGCGTTACGCTAATGTTAGAGTCCGCGCATGGTGAAGCCTCCGTCCGCTCTGGGGCGCTGGATTCAGCCAAGCGTGTCGAGGAAGCTTGATGCATGAACTCGCCGCCGCAACTCCAGAACGTTCGCCGGCGAGGCAGGACCGTCTCGCCATGCGCAACAGCGACGTGAAAAGCCGCGCCAGGGTGTTTTCCGCTCTCGAAAGGAGCAAAAAACTTGTAACATAAGCATCTGTCGCCCGTTTGAGACGAGTGTCGCCTAGTAGGGTTTCCGCTGGCTTAAGCACGGCCAAAAAACGGAATTGCAGATGTAGACTGACCTCTGCGCCAATATGTTTGTTTTCGCGGAGCGATGGCTCAAGGGCCGAGATGGGCGCGGGCGTGTCCCTCAGGTGTGGCTTTATGTTCTATTTGTATAGTGCTGAAGCAAACCGAATGTTTCGGGTTTGGTGGTTTGATAGGGTCAAGCACGCACACCCCGCGCTTGAAACTCGAGGCCCGCCGGTCCACTTTCATCCCCCACTGATCGTCCCGACGGCGTGTGGCTTTGAAAGTGCGCGATGTCGGGGACGAAATAACAGGCCAAAGGAAAAGCTGAATGAGCGAAGCTTCCGAATCGAGCAACCCGACGGAAATTTTTCCGGTGCTGCCGCTGCGCGACATCGTGGTGTTCCCCCACATGATCGTGCCGCTTTTTGTAGGCCGAGAAAAATCCGTGCGCGCGCTCGAGGTGGTGATGCAGGAGAATCGACAGATTCTGCTCGCCACGCAAAAGGATGCGTCCAACGACGACCCCACCGCCGAGGACATCCATGACACTGGCGTCATCGCCACCGTGCTCCAGCTTCTGAAGCTTCCGGATCAGACCGTTAAGGTGTTGGTCGAGGGGGTGAGGCGCGCGCGTATCTCAGAATTCACCGATCGCGATAACTATTTTGAGGCGGTCGCGGAGCCGATCGAGGACGTGCTGGGCGATGAGGCGGCGCTTGAGGCGCTGTCACGCACTGTAGCGGCTGAGTTCGGTAAATATGTGAAGCTGCACAAATCCGTGCCTCAGGAGGCATTGGTTTCGGTCAACCAGATTGAGGAGCCGTCTAAACTGGCGGACACCATCGCGGGGCATCTGTCGGTGAAAATCGACGATAAGCAGTCACTGCTTGAGGTTATGGACGTTAATGAGCGTCTTGAGAAAATCTACGGCTTGATGCAGGGCGAAATCAGCGTTCTGCAGGTCGAGAAGAAGATCAAGCGCCGGGTGAAGTCGCAGATGGAACGCACCCAACGCGAATATTACCTCAATGAGCAAATGAAGGCGATTCAGCGTGAGCTGGGTGAAGGCGAAGACGGCCGCGAGGACGTCGCCGAGATCGAGCGCAAGATCGAGGAGTTGGAGCTGCCGGAGGAGGTCGAGGCCAAGGCTGAGGCTGAGCTTAAGAAGCTCAAGCAGATGGCGCCGATGTCCGCCGAGGCGACCGTTGTGCGCAACTATATGGATTGGCTGCTCGGTATCCCTTGGAGTGAAAAGTCCGAGGTGAAGACCGATCTCGCCGAGGCGCAGACCACCCTCGACACCGACCATTACGGCCTGGAGAAGGTCAAAGAGCGGATCATCGAGTTTCTCGCTGTGCAGCAGCGCACCGAGAAGATGAAGGGTCCGATCCTCTGTCTCGTCGGCCCGCCGGGCGTCGGCAAGACCTCGCTCGGCAAATCCGTGGCGCAGGCGACCGGTAGGGAGTTCATCCGTATCTCCCTTGGAGGCGTGCGCGACGAGGCCGAAATTCGGGGTCACCGCCGGACGTATATCGGTTCGATGCCTGGCAAGATCATCCAGTCGTTGAAAAAAGCGAGTACGGTCAACCCGTTGATCCTACTCGATGAAATCGACAAGATGGGCCATGATTTCCGGGGGGACCCGGCCTCTGCGCTGCTTGAGGTGCTCGACCCGGAGCAGAACAACACGTTCAACGACCACTATCTTGAGGTTGATTACGACCTCTCGAACGTGATGTTCATCACCACGGCGAACACCCTCAACATGCCAGCGCCCTTGATGGACCGGATGGAGATCATCCGCCTGTCCGGCTACACTGAGGACGAGAAGAGCGAGATCGCCCGTCAGCACCTGATCCCGAAACAGGTTAAGGACCATGGGCTGAAGGAAGAGGAGTTCGCGCTCTCCGACGAAGCGCTGCAGGAGATGATCCGCACCTACACCCGCGAGGCGGGTGTGCGGAACCTGGAGCGGGAGATCGCGCGCCTGTCTCGGAAAGGGGTCACCAAGATCGTCAAAGGCGAGGCCTCAGGCGTTGAGGTTAAGCCTGAGGATCTGTCCGACATGCTCGGCGTGCCGCGCTTTAAGTATGGCCTCGCCGAGGAGAAGGATCAGGTCGGCGCCACCACCGGGCTCGCCTGGACCGAGGTTGGCGGTGATCTGCTGACGATCGAGGCCGTCAAGTTGCCGGGAAAGGGCCGTATGCGCACCACCGGCAAGCTCGGGGACGTGATGAAGGAGTCGATCGAGGCGGCGGCGTCCTATGTGCGCGCCAACGCCCCGCGCTTTGGTGTCAAGCCGCCGACTTTTGAGGTGATGGACATCCACGTCCACGTGCCTGAAGGCGCGACGCCGAAGGATGGCCCTTCCGCTGGTGTGGCGATGGTCACGTCGATCGTCTCTGTGCTGACCGACATTCCGGTCCGTCGCGATGTCGCCATGACCGGTGAGGTCACTTTGCGCGGCAATGTTCTGCCCATCGGCGGGTTGAAGGAGAAGCTGCTGGCGGCTCTCCGGGGCGGTATCAAGCGTGTGCTGATCCCGAAGGACAACGCTAAGGATCTGCCGGAGATCCCAGACAATGTGAAGGAAGGCCTTGAGATCATCCCGGTCGACACCGTGACCGAGGTTCTCAACGTTGCTCTGGCCGGTGTCCCGGTGCCGGTGGAATGGGACCCGGAAAAAGAGCCCATGGTGGCGACGCCCGCCGATGGCGACGCTGGCGCCTCGTTACATCACTAAGCCGCGCCGACTGGTTTGGTAAAATCGCCCGTCCTCGGCTCCCGAGGGCGGGTTCTTTGCTTGTGGGACACAATCCAAACTGCGGGGAGCTGAGGGGACAGACGCCAGCAAAGGCCCGTCCCTCTGGCCATCACTCACTTCTGTCTCGTAATGCCCTAAATACTGCCTAACGTTAACGGCAAGTAATGGCAGCTGTGATTGGTGCGCAATCAGTCATTACGCTGCAATTGATGTAATGGAATTATTTTTCCAGCGCGTGAAAACCGTAATTTTTACGGATATCCTACTCTCCATCTTAAAATTAGCCTCCACTTTTCAGGCGCGCTTCTTTGTCTGCGCGTTAATTCTATTGTATTCACGGAGTGGAGCAGATGACTGCGACGACTTATATCTATGATGGCGGCGCAAACTTATTGATCTTGGATCTGGATGGTGGGATCGATTTCTTGCAATTCGACGTCACCTACAACACTTGGTTTCCCTCTGAGGACGCTGTGCAATTCTTCACTTCCGCCACTTGGAGCGGTGAAGATCTTTCCTTTGGCCTCGCCACCGGCGCCACACTCACCATCGAAGATCAGCTTGGCGCTGGCCAGATCGAGTCCCTCAACCTCAACCCGACAGCGCCGTTCGTCTATGAGTTCGCCGGTAAGGTGAACGGAACCGGTGGCAGTGATTGGATTGTTCGTGAAACCGGCGGGACGTCGCTTGGCAAGGGCGGCGACGATTTGATGTTCGGTAGCGCTCAGAGCGATATTCTAAGGGGCGGCGGCGGCTTCGACATCCTGTTGGGCTTTGATGGCGACGATCAACTGATTGGAGGCTCCGGCCGTCTCAGTGCTGACGGCGGGTCGGGCAACGACAAGATCATCGGCGGCTCGGACTATGATTACCTGTTTGGCGGAACCGGTGATGACACTCTGAACGGCAAGGGCGGGCGCGATCAGGTGATCGGCGGCGACGGCGCCGACATTCTGCGCGGTGGTTCTGACAATGATGTCCTGTATGGTGGCGACGGCGCCGACAAGCTTTATGGCGAGGCGGACGATGATTGGTTGGTGGGCGGGTTCGGAGCGGATCGGCTGAAAGGCGGCGACGGGAATGATGTGATGTCCGGCGGCGAAGGCGTCGACCGCCTCAAGGGCGGTGCTGGTTTCGACAGCTTTATCTTCGAAGATGTTGTCGCGTTCCAAGGCGTTGATATTTTGCAGGATTTCTCCGCCAACGGCGGCGACCTGATCGATATCCGCGCCTTGACCACGCAATATGACCAGAACGTCAATGACGTGGCCGACTTTGTCAGCATCACCGATAACGGTGCGCACAGTTTTCTGGAGGTTGACCAAGCCGGGACGGGCGCCGCGTATCAACGTATCGCCAAGATCAACAACACCGTAGGCCTTGACCTGCAGCAACTCATCGCCGACGGCGATCTGCTTGTGTGAGCGCGTGCGGCGTCGTCGTCGCATTACATGCTGCGACGCGACGTCTTAAGTAAGGGGCCGGAGACCGGCCCCTTCACTAGGATGTGAGATGGCGGGTCGCTCACTAGTGGGTCGCCATCCATGTCCTCTCGCGTATTTTGGATTTTTCTCGGTGTGCTCGCCGCAGGCGCCGCTCTGGCCGCCTTTAGCGCGCGCCCCGTTCGCGTTCCGATCGTCGAAATCAGCAAAGGTTCGGCGGTGGAGATCGTCTACGCCAC
>JAHQVS010000098.1 GCA_019634215.1 Paracoccaceae bacterium
CCGGGGGCTGCGCCTCGCTCAGCCGCAACGGCTCGATCCGGGCGTCCTCGACACGGCGATCCAGTTCGATCAATGCCGCGTCACATAGGGCCGCTGGCGATTGCCACAGCACCCGCGCGCAGCGGTAGACACGCCCGGCGCCGTCATAGTCGCCGCTCTCAAACATGATACGCGCTGAGCTTGGCTCCAAGGCGGCGTCCTGAAAGCGTGGCTGGGCTTGGCCTGGGTCCGCGCCGTCCCAAAGCACATGGGCGTTGGTGAGCACATAGCTTTTGTCCGGGGAGAGTGCTGGGCTCAAGCCGCTGGGGTCGATCAGAAAGCCGGTGCCGACGGTGCGGCCGATCTCACGTCCGGACTCGACGTCGCGCACCGTCTCCTGCATCGCACAGACGGCGGCGCCGTGGCGGACGATATCGAACAGGCGGCGGAACTCCACCCGGCGGCCGGATACCGTTTCTTTCTCGAAATGCTCGGCGAATTCGGGCCGCGCCCCGGCCTCCAACTGCCCGAGATCGCGCCGCTCAATGGCGCTGAGGGTGACGACGCCGTTCTCCTTGGCGGCCAACTGAGCCTTCAGGCCGGTGAGGATCGCGCCGGCTCCGCTCGGCGCCGCCGACAGCCGCCACACCTCTTCGAGCTGGCGGATGGTGGAGCTGAGGGCGAAGGCGTCGGCATGGGCGCCGTAGACTCCGAACCAGCGCGCCGCCAACTCCCACGCGTCTATTGCGAGATGCGCCTCGGCGAGGCTGGCGACGCGCCAGACATAGTCCCAATGCTCGGTGTCTTGCACCGCCGGGGTCAACGCCTCGATCAACCGCCGCGCCAACGCCTCTGGTGTTGTATCACCGCCAATGGAAACATGATCCGCCCGCGCCCGGTGCAGCAGCGCGACATGGTTGACATAGGGCCAATGCCCGTCCGCCGGGTTCTTGCCGTCATGGGCGGTTTGGTAAAAATCGATCGCTGCCGCCAGTGGCGCGGTCAACACTTCCGGGGCCGCCGCCGCATCCTGCGGGGTGTGGATATGGTTCATATAGAGTTGTTTATGCGCCCGCCCGAGTAGGGCGGTCGCGCTGCGCCAAGCATCATCAGCGCTGGCCCGATCGAGTGTGGCGCGGGTTCGGTTCAGCACCTCGATCCCGGCCCGGACCCGGCCACTGTCGATCAGCCCTTGGGCGTAGATCTCGCCGAAAGCGCCGATCAACACGGGATCGCGTGACAGGAATCTGTCCGCCAGTTTGGTGAGAGCGTCGAACAGTTTGCTGTTTTTGAGCGATTTTAGGCACTTCATGGCGGCGTCGCGCGGGATCTCTGTCCGCCAGCCGGTCAGCGCATGGGCCAGCTCCTCCACCGCCATGTCGATTTTCTGATGATCAAGTGGCCGGGCCGAGGCCAAAGGGATCAAGGCGTCGATCAGTGGGCGTGGGTCGCGCTCCGGTGAGCGGCCGACGCCGGAGATCGCTTTGCGCAGAGCGTCATGGGTGTCGGCGTCTAGCGCGCCGGGATTGTCTAGCAGCGCCTTCGCAAGCTGTTTGGCCAAGGCGGCGACATCGTCCGGGATGGTAGGGGGCTGCGATGGATCGGCGGGGGCATCATGGGAGAGTGTGGTCACGGGCTTTTCTTCTGGCGTTTCCTTGGAGGTTTTTTCTGTCTCAGTCTCCGCCGCCCCTTCCGGCATCCCCCAACAAGCGCACAAATGCGCCGTCGCATTGGCCGCCTTCATCCCCACCGTCGGCCAGACCACCTGATCAATCATGCCGTCGACGATGCGGCGGCACAGCGGCCTGGGCAGCACGATCGCGATATGGGCGAGGGTGTCGGCGAGATAGGCCCGCAGCCCCTCATTTTCAGGGTCCGTACCGTCCAGGGCCGCCAGCTCTTGAGCCGCGGCGTCGACCGCCTCTCCGGCGGCCTCAGCGCCGGCGCCTTCCTTGGCGCCGTCGGAGAGCTTAGCCAACCGCGCCGGGTTGCAGATCTTCCGCTTTAACTGTGTCTCAAACCGATCCAGCGCCGCACGGCCCTTATCGGTGACGCTGCGGAGGTTGCGGCCGATATGCAGGTTTTCCAGCACGAGATCATCATCAGCGCCCCCCGTTTCAGACGTCTCCATCAGAGCGGCGACTTCATAGGCCAGAGCCTCACGCTCCAGCGCCGGATCGGTTGTGTTTGCGTCGGCCGACTGCAAGGCCATCGCTTCTTCACCTTCGGCCAGCGCCGCCGCCATCAACACCGCCGCCGTCTCTCGGCGTTTGCGCTGGCTGCTCTGGGCCGGGTCCGCCGTCTGGGTGACGCCCTGGTTCTGAGCGCGCAGGTGCGAGGGAATGTCGCGAAGCCGTTTGCGTGCGACCAGATCTTGGAGCGACCGCCCATGAGGGCTTGCGCCAATGGCCGGATCTTCGGCGACCAGCAGCATTAGCGCGCCCACGGCGTGGGGCGGCAACGTCGCGGCGTTGGGGAACGCCGCTAGGACCGAGTCGGCCAAGAGCGGAGCGACATTTCTACGGAAAGCGTCCCGGTTTTGGGTTTGGGCTGGGTCCTCGGCTTCAAAACCGATCAATAGCAGCTCCGCCTCTTTAGAGAGCCGATAGGTCAGGGCGGCGCCGGCGGCGCTCGGCGAGGCGGCAGGGCGAAGCCATGTTGCGCTCAGCGCCCCACCGGCGGACGCCGCGCGGCGGGCGGATTGGATCGCAGCCCGTTCCGCCTCGGTGAGATCAGCGGCCACGCGCGCGCGGGCGAGCAAGCTAAGATCGACCATCAACCCTTCCCATTCCCAGTGTTCCGTGGTGCGAGCCACACCAAACCGCGCCATCTGTCAATCATTCGCCCTTTTTACGGCGCTCCAGCGTTGTTGGGGGCGATGGGCGTCACTTGGATCAGCCAAGAGCTGTTTCGGCGGCTTCCCTGAACGTCATGGGCGGACTACCTGTGGAGGGACGCCCATCCCCCTGACCTTCCCTGTAGCCTCCCGCCGGAGAGCCCGACATGACCGCTGTTCAGACCGCCCCCGCCTTATTTGCCTTTGATAATAGTTACGCCCGGTTGCCCGAGCGCTTTTATGCGCGGCTCGACCCAGCCACGCCGCCTGAACCCCGGCTTTTGAAGCTGAATAGCGCCTTGGCCGAGGAGCTTGGCCTCGACCCCGAGGCCCTGGCGGGGCCTGGGGGGGTGGCGGCGCTCTCCGGGGCGCAGCCGCCTGCGGGGGCGACGCCGTTGGCGGCGGTTTACGCCGGGCATCAGTTCGGCGGCTGGTCGCCCCAACTTGGGGACGGGCGGGCGCTGCTGCTCGGCGAGGTGCTCGACGCCCACGGGCGGCGGCGGGATATTCAGTTAAAGGGGTCTGGACGCACGCCCTATTCGCGCGGGGGAGACGGCCTCGCGCCGCTCGGCCCGGTGCTGCGGGAGTATCTGATCAGCGAGGCGATGGCGGCGTTCGGTGTGCCCACCACCCGATCATTGGCGGCGGTCGCCACCGGCGCGCCGGTGTACCGTGAGGCGGCGTTTCCGGGGGCGGTGCTCACCCGCGTCGCCGCCAGCCATATCCGTGTCGGCACGTTTCAATATTTCTACGCGCGCGAGGATTTTGAGGCGCTGAAGCTGTTGGCGGATCACGCCATCGCCCGTCACGATCCTGCCGCCGCCCAGGCCGACACCCCTTATCTCGCCTTTCTGGATGGCGTGATTGACCGTCAGGTCAGGTTGATCGCGCGTTGGATGAGCCTCGGCTTTATCCATGGTGTGATGAACACCGACAATATGACCATTTCCGGCGAAACCATCGACTATGGCCCTTGCGCCTTTATGGACGCCTATCACCCGATGCGGGTCTACAGTTCCATCGACCATTATGGACGTTACGCCTTCGGCGCCCAGCCGCAGATCGGGCAGTGGAATCTGGCGCAATTGGCGCAATCGCTGCTGCCGTTGATTAACGACAGTGAGGCGGCGGCGTTGCCAGCGGCCCAGGAGGTGATCAACAGCTACCCTGACCGTTACCGTGCTGCTTTCACACAGGAAATGCGGGTGAAGCTGGGGTTGATCGAGGAACGCCCTGACGATCTCGCCCTCATTGAAGATCTGTTGGGCCGGATGGCGCAAGGGGAGGCTGATTTCACTCTGACCTTCCGCCGCTTATGCGATGAGATCGCACCAGCTGGGGAGGGGCGCCGGGACGGCGTTCGGGCCTTGTTTTCGGACCCCACGCTCTACGACTCATGGGCTGCTGCATGGCGGGGCCGCCTCGCGGAAGAAGCCTGTGACCCGGAGAAGCGCCGGGCGGCGATGCGGGCGGCCAATCCGATGTTCATTCCGCGCAATCACCTAGTTGAGGCGGCGATCACAGCGGCCATGGGAGAGGATTTTGGCCCGTTCGAAACCCTCCTGGCGGTGTTGGCGCGTCCTTTTGATGATCAGCCTGAGCACGATGACCACTCTGCGCCGCCCACCCTGGACCAGGAGGTTCGCGCTACATTCTGTGGGACCTGATATCTTGGGAGGATTCTCCGATCGAATCGCAGTACAATGGTATATCTGGCCACAGTAAGGCAAAAGATGGGCCTTCTAGGCGATGAGGTAGGTTGAGCCTTGCCGCCTATCACATTAGTGCCGGGCTCGATCCTAACGCGTTAGTGAAACCTCTAAAATCACATGAAAACAATGGCATGGTGCAGTCCACTGATGCGGTTAGGACGCCATCAGCTCTTGCCTGTAATCAACGCCTTGAAAACCTCTGAAATTGAATGTGTTAATTGGGCGCCGCAGTTGCGGCGGGGAGATGGGTGATGAGCCGGTCTATGAGAAGATGCGCCGCCGTTTGGGCCGCTGTGACGGCTCTCTCCCTAGGCGTGGCCGCGTGTAAATCGACGGAGGTTCAGCGGCAACCCGTCCCGACTCTGGAGCCTCGGGTGACTTGGGGGGCTGGCGATCGGACGCCGTCGGCGCCTGCCGCTGTGGCGTCTCCGCGCTCGACCTCCGAGGCGGCGGAAATTCCGCCGCCAGTGGCGCGCCCCGCGACCGATCGTCCGGCTGGCGCCCCTCGCTCGGCGATCGCCGCGCCGCAAGCTGACACGCGCCCCTTGATCGCGGTCGCTCCCGTGACTGCGGAAGCGCTGGCTGAGCC
>JAHQVS010000099.1 GCA_019634215.1 Paracoccaceae bacterium
CATACAGCCGAACGCCGGATGAACCGCCAACTGATCGGTTGGTATGAGGAAGTGCTGAAAACCTCAGCGCTGGTTGCCAGGAAAACTGACCCGAAAATGCTCGCAAGCTTGCTATCAACGCCGCTGGACATGCGCGGATTCGGCGACATCGCCGCTCGCATCAGACGGACTTGAGCATGGCGCTCCAACACGGCTCTTCTTGAGGAGAGCCTACTCACACGCCTCGGCGTAAAGCTTCATCAGGGGGACGGCGATGTCGATCGCCTATGATCGCGGGTTGGCGGCCGACATGGGGCTCGGCGCCAAATTGCTCAGGTTCAACTGGGTGTTGGCGGCGCTGCTGGCGGCGGCGGCGAGCGTCGGCTTCATCATGCTGTATTCGGTCGCTGGCGGCGACCTCGACCCCTGGGCGCGGCTCCAGATCGTGCGTTTCGCCGTCGGCTTCGGCCTGATGCTCTTGGTGGCGCTGATCGACGTTCGCATCTGGCGGGCGGCGGCGGGGCCGCTCTATCTAATCAGCGTCGGGTTGTTGGTGGTGGTGGAGTTTTTTGGTCAGACCGGCATGGGGGCTCAGCGCTGGCTCGCCATCGGCCCCATCCTACTGCAACCTTCTGAAATCATGAAGATTTCCCTGGTGCTCGCATTAGCGCGTTATTACGATGAGATCGGACCGGAGCGCGCCTCCAGCCTCCTCTGGATCGCCCCGCCGCTGATCCTTGCGCTGATCCCGACCCTGTTGGTGATTAAACAGCCCGACCTCGGCACCGCGTTGTTGTTGATGGCCGGAGCGCTCGCCGTGATGTACCTCGCAGGCGTCACCTGGTGGTTCTTCGGCCTCGGCGCCGCGCTGGCGAGCGGTGCGGTGGCGGCTGTGTTTCTTAGCCGCGGCACGGACTGGCAAGTGCTGAAGGATTATCAATACAGCCGGATCACCACCTTTCTCGATCCCACCACTGACCCGCTCGGGGCCGGCTATCACATCAACCAATCCCTCACCGCCATCGGCTCCGGCGGGGTCAGCGGCAAAGGACTGCTCGGCGGCACGCAAACCCATCTCAGCTTTCTGCCCGAGCCGCATACCGACTTCATCTTCACCACCCTGGCCGAGGAATTCGGCCTGCTGGGGGGCGCCGGCTTGCTTGGGCTTTATATGGCGATCATCTGCATCGCCACGATCTCAGCGCTGCGTATTCGCTCGCTGTTCGGGCGGTTGTTGGCCGCAGGGGTGGCGATGACGTTCTTTTTCTTCTTTGCCATCAACATGGCGATGGTGATGGGCTTGGCCCCGGTGGTCGGAGTGCCGCTGCCGCTGGTCTCTTACGGCGGCACTTCAATGCTGGCGCTTTTGTTTGCTTTCGGCCTCTCCATGAGCGCGGAAATTCACGACGACCGTCGATAAGCGCCGCGCCCTTGCCATATGGCGCTCGCCGCCATTAGCGTCTCCCGCAGTTAGGATGGAGGAGAGCGCTGATGGCTCCGCGTGTGTTGTACGCCGGACTGGCCGCCGACGCGCCCGAATGGCGCACGGAGATGCTGAAGGCCGCCCACGAGGCCGGTGTTGAGATTGATTTTCGAAGCGCGCCCCCCGCCACGGCGGCGGAGGCGGCGGAAATCGAATATGTTCTGCTCACCAGCGACGGCCCAATCGCTGATTTGTCCACTCTCGCTAATGCGAAAGCGATGTTCTCGCTCTGGGCTGGCGTGGAGACGTTGCTCTCCCGCCCCGACCTTCCTGCTTCCACGCCACTCATACGTATGGTCGAGCCTGGCCTCACTATTGGCATGACCGATTATGTCCTGGCTCATGTCATGCGCTACCATATTGGCATTGAGGAAACGCTTGAGCGCAGCCGGGCGAAACGCTGGGACGATGTTTACCCGCCTCTGAGCATCAACCGAAAGGTCGGGATCATCGGCCTCGGCGCCCTTGGCGGCGATGTCGCCGAACGCCTCGCCTTCCTCCGCTTCGACGTGCGCGGCTGGAGCCGCAGTTTGAAGCAGATTCCAGGGGGCCGGGGATTCGCCGGGATGGATGCTCTGCCGGAATTCCTGTCCGAGACGGAAATCTTAATCCTGCTGGCGCCGCTCACGACGGAGACCAAAGGGCTGTTGAACGCCGCCCGTCTCGCCATGCTGCCAAAGGGCGCCTATATCATAAATGCCGCACGGGGCCCGATCATTGACGAAGGCGCGCTGTTGGCGGCTTTGGACGGCCATCTCGGGGGCGCGACGCTGGATGTGTTCGATGAAGAACCGTTGCCGCCCGATAATCCGCTTTGGGCATGTCCAAATGTGACAGTCACGCCTCATATCGCCAGCGTGACGCGGCCAGAGACGGCGGCGCGGGAAATATTGCGGCAGATTCGGCAATCTGAAAGAGGCGAGCCGTTAGAAAATGTAGTGGACGTTACTCGCGGGTACTGAAACCGGTTCGCTCTCTCGCCATCGTATGGGGGCATTCGACACATCGGCGCGATGCGCCGGGGCGAGGCACGACATCAAAGCTCTTCAGGCGCGCCTTATCCGCGCGGCCAGAGGGCGCAGGGCAATAGGGGCTGACGGCGACACTCTGGTCACGATGGATCGAGCGCCATGGCTGCGGAGAGGACAAAGAGCGCCCATGGCAAAACGACAATCCGATCGTGATGACGGTCCGGCGCGGGCGTTGATACAGCCGGTGCGGCGCGCCAGCTTGCTGCAGCGTTTTCGGAACAACCTTCTAACCGGCATCGTGGTGCTCGCACCTTTCGCGATCACCATCTATTTGACGTGGACGGTTGTCGATTACGTCGACTCCCAAGTGCTGCCCCAGGTCTTGCCGCTGATCCCAGAGGCGTATCGGCCGGAAAACCTGTTGCCGTTCTACCTTCCAGGCCTCGGCCTATTGGTGTTCCTGCTATTCTTGGTGGCGGTCGGCTCCTTCACCAAGAATTTCTTCGGCCGTGAAATTCTGCGCATTGGTGAGAATTGGGTTGAACGCATGCCGGTGGTGCGCTCGATCTATAACGCGTTGAAACAAATAGCAGAAACCATCTTCACCCAGTCGCAGAACTCGTTTGAGAAAGCCTGTCTCGTCGAATATCCGCGTAAGGGCATCTGGGCGGTGGCGTTCGTCAGCACCAGCACCAAGGGGGAAATCATCCATAAGGCGCGAGACGGTGGCGAGATGTTAAGCGTGTTTCTGCCGACTACGCCCAACCCTACCTCAGGCTTTCTGCTGTTCGTGCCGAAAGAGGATGTGCTTCTGCTCGACATGAGCGTTGAAGACGCGGCTAAGCTGGTGATCTCCGCCGGATTGGTGACGCCTGCTGAGGCGCCAGGCGCCAATGGCTTGGCCCCCAAAACCGCCCCAACTCCGCTCACTGGCGCAGCGATTGCAGCACCGAGGCGAGCCTCGGCTGAGATGGTTGAAACCCAGGACTCGTAACGCCGGTTGGGGTCCCAGAGCATTTTCCGCAAAACTGTGTGCGGTTTTGAGGTTCGAAAATGCGACAAAACAAGAAATTAGAGCCTTTGGAGAGAACCGGAGTTCATGGAGAAGGCTCTAGCGGATGCTGTTTCCCAAGGGCGCGATGGTTGCGCCCTTAGGGCGAACAACACGGCTCTCACTCCGCCCAACGCCACCACACCTCGTCGCGCCTGCCATAGAGCGGCTCATATGCGGGCCGGTCATACTCGGACCGATACGCCACGAGGTCGTGGGTGAGGTACCCGAACGGAATAACATAGACGCCGTTGTTCAAGGCGCGGTCTAGGGCCCTCGCCGCCGCCTCAAACGCGTCGCGAGATTCCGCAGCGATCAAGGCGCTGATCAGCGCGTCGATGACCGGATCCTTAACGCCCATGTAATTGCGTGTGCCGTTCTGGTCTGCCGCCGCAGATCCCCAATAATGCCGCTGCTCCTCGCCTGGAGAGAGCGACGCATACCAGAAATGGACGATCATATCGAAATCGAACGCGCTCAGCCGCTCTTGATACTGCGCTGAGTCGATAAGGTTGACTTGAGCCACGACGCCGAGGGTCTCAAGCGCGTCAGCAAAGATAATGCCGAGACGTTCATTTGCGTTCCCCCGCACAATCAATTCAAAAGAGAATGGCTTGCCCTCCGCGTTGCGCAGCACGCCATCATCGGTTGCATTCCATCCCGCCTCCGCCAACAGCCGCTTGGCTTTGCGAAGGTTGCGGCGGTTCTTGCCATTCCCTGCACCGGCTGGTGGGCGCCAACTCGTCAGCAGCTGCTCCCCCGCCACGCCGCCAGCGGCCTCATCCAACAATTTGCGCTCTGCGGCATCGGCTTCCCCACTGAACCCAAGCGAGGAGCCGCTGAAATAGCTCTCCATTCGCTCATAGCCGCCGCCATAAAGGCGTTGATTGGCCCAGGTGAAATCAAAGGCCAAGGCAAACGCCTCACGCACCCGGCGGTCGGCGAAAAATGGGCGGCGGGTGTTGAACACAAATCCGCGTAAGCCGCTGGGACGTTTGTGAGCGATTTCAGCGCGCTTGACCCGACCGTCCTGGATCGCTGGAAAATCATAGGCGTCCGCCCAACGCGCCGGGTCGCCCTCAGGGTAAAAGCCAATTTTCCCCGAGGTGAACGCCTCCCACATCGCCGAGCCGTCGCGGAAGAAGATATACTCGATCTCATCAAGAGTATGCCGCCCTTGATTCACCGGCAAATGCGCGCCCCAATAGTCTGGGTTCTTGCGAAATACGACCCGCCGCTCTCCCTCGACCTCAGCGACCACATAGGGCCCGGAGGCGATCGGCGGCTCGAGCCCCCAGCGCGTGAACTCCCGCCCCTCCCAGGCCCGCTTACTGAAGATCGGCATTAACCCCATCAGCAGCGGCAACTCCCGGTTCGGCTTCTCAAACACAAACCGCACGCCGCGCTCGCCCAATCGGTCGATCCGCGAAACCTGTTTGTACATATTATTGAAGGTGCGGGTGCCCTTGTCCCGCAAGGTCTTCATCGACCACACCACATCCTCGACGGTCACCGGGTCGCCATTGGAGAATCTCGCCTCGGGACGCAGTAGAAAGGTGACGCTGCTGCGGTCTGGTGGTGTGGCGACCCCTTCGGCGAGCAAGCCGTAGAGCGTGAAGGGCTCATCATAGGAGCGCGCCATCAGACTCTCGAACACCAGCTCCCGCACCGCCCATACCGAACGGCGTTGCGGAATGTAGGGATTCAGGGTGACAAACCCGCTCCGCTCGCCTCTCACCAGCCGCCCACCCTGGGGCGCGTTTGGGTCGACATACGGCAAATGGGTGAAATTTTCCGGTAAAGCAGGGGCGTCATGCATGGCCAAACCATGCTGAAGCTCCCCCAATTCAACCGTGGATTCGCCCGTCGCCACGAAGCTGTTTACGTCTTCGGCATGTGTTAGTCCGCTAACCATGGAAGAAATCAAGGCGGCCACCACTAAATATGGCGAGACCTTGATACTTATGTTGTAAAAAATCTCCTGCGACATCTTATCCTGCTCTGATCTTTGGCTTCCATCCGCGAAATCGCTTGAAAACCGCCGCAAACCCCGGCTACAAGGAGTTACTGCTCGATAGGTTTCTTGCCTGTATGAAACCTGCCTCAATTCAACTCCCCAGTTTCGGCTGGGGATTTTTTTTGCCCGAAATCTATGATCCTTGCTCCTTGAGGCCCAGCTTTGCACCGGCCTTTCCACTGAATAACAATGGCGAGCTTGCGACGCATCGGTGTCTTGAGACTGGCGTCACTACGGCTAAACTTCGTAGTGGGAAGAGCATATTCATCATCAAAAGTCGATGCGACGGTCATCGTCCTCGATTTTTCATCCCGGGCCGATCATGTCCAGCACCGAACTTCCCACTGCTCCGCCCCTGACGCGCAGCCTGTTCGACATCGGCCCGCCACCACCCCCACCGCGACCATTCAACATCGCCTCATACTGCTTGGCGGCGGCGAAGCATGCGCCGGAGAAGCCGGCGATGTTGGCGACGGACGATCCGTCGGCGCGCCCTGAGGTCTGGACCTTCGGGGCGCTAGAACAGCAGATCGAGCGTATCGCCGCCGGCTTAACCGCTCGCGGTTTGTGCCAGGGGGACCGGGTTGCGCTGCGGCTGGACAACACCCCGCGCTTTCCGCTGATGTTCTTCGCCATCGCGGCCGCTGGCGGGATCGCAGTCCCGACCTCTGCTCAGTTGACGCCGCGTGAGGCTGTGGCGCTGCTGGAAGATTGCGAGCCGCGTTTTCTCTGCGTTGACCCTGGATTAGAGCTGGCGAATGCGCCGGGCGACCTCTTGGATCACGCCGACATGGCGGCCCTAGCCGACACCAAGGATCGCCTCAGCCCGCGCTCGACTGATCCAAACGAGCCCGCCTATCTGGTCTACACCTCCGGGGCGACTGGCAGGCCTAAAGGCGTGCTTCACGCTCATCGCGCGGTCTGGGCGCGGCGAATGATGTGGGCGGACTGGTACGGTTTGAGCGCCGGTGACCGGCTGTTGCACGCCGGGGCCTTCAACTGGACCTATACTCTGGGGGCCGGCCTGATGGACCCTTGGGCGGCAGGGGCGACCGCCATCATCTATCATGGCGAGAAGAGCCCGCTGGTGTGGCCGCGATTGGCGCAGGCGGTCGACGCGACGTTGTTCGCCGCAGTGCCCAGCGTTCTGCGTCAAATCCTGAAATACGGCCCTGAGACGCTTGGGCCGGATGGCCTACGCGCCGCCTTCACCGGCCTGCGTCACGCGCTCGCCGCCGGGGAGAAACTGCCTGAGTCAGTGCGTGAGAGTTGGCGGGACGCAGTCGGGACGCCTGTCTATGAAGCGTTGGGTATGAGCGAATGCTCCACCTTCATCTCATCTGGTCCGGCCCCGGAGCGAGCGCCAAAGCCAGGATTTATCGGAGCGCCGCAGCGCGGGCGGCGGGTGGCGGTGCTGCCGGTCGACCCGGCCCCGGAGGCTCCCGAAGCGTTGCAACCCGCGCCGATCGGCGCGGTGGGGTTGCTGGCGATAGACCGCGCCGACCCTGGCTTGATGCTGGAATATTGGCGCCGGCCAGAGGAAGAGGCGGCGGCGATGCGCGGGCCTTGGTTTCTCACCGGCGACCTGGCGGAGATGGACGCCGACGGCGACATCGCCCACCACGGCCGCGCCGACGATGTCATGAACGTCATGGGCTATAGGGTTTCGGCCCAAGAGGTGGAGGAGGTGCTGGCGCGGCATCCAGCAGTGGCGGACTGCGCGGTCGCCGAGCTGCAAGTGCGTCCCGGGGTCAGCGTCATCGCCGGATTTGTAACACCTCATGAGACGCCTAAAACCTCAGCTGAGGAGCTTATCAGCCACTGTGCGATCCTGCTGGCGTCCTATAAGACACCGAAAGAGATCTTGTTTCTGGACCACTTGCCACGAACCGCTAACGGCAAGCTCAAACGCCGCGCGCTCTCCATAGCCCATGCACGCCAGTAGTCCCCCATAATGCGCGCTACTGGCGCTTTTCACTGAGATCCACGCGAATAATCCAGATGCGAAGGGCCGCCGAGAGACGCTGTCCTCTCCCCACAGCATCCAATCTCTCCGAACCTAACGTGTTAAATTACCTGCGAAAACAATCTGATTTTCTGACGGAGAGTGCGATTTGACCCTCAAAACAGCGACGTGACGGAAACGGAAAGCGCGAGTTGCGCCGTGTAAGTTCCTACCCATATCAACTCATCTAGATAAGGAGTGCTCAATGGATATGGCCCCGACCAAATGGCGTTTCCTGGCAATAGCCTTGCTCGCCCCAATGATGCTGCTCGAAGCCAGTCCAAGCCAGGCGCAGAATCGGGGCGGTGACGGCGTTCAAACCAGCAGCGC
>JAHQVS010000100.1 GCA_019634215.1 Paracoccaceae bacterium
CGGTGGATCCGGCGGAGCAGCGTGCGGCGCTGGAGACTGTGCTTGGGTACATCAAAACCGGGGACGCGACCGTGGACAGAGTCAGCGCCGCCGGCCTCTACGGCCTCTCCGCCCGGCTCTATAGCCGTACCGCTATCGAACCGGGAGAGCCTGCAGCGGTTGATTTGGCGGCGGACGACATCGCGGTTTACGCCATTCTGTATTGGCCGATCACCTCACGCCAATCAGATCTCCCCGATGTGGCGATCCGTAAGCTGAACGCCTTTATGCGCACTGGCGGCCTTCTGATCATCGACACACGCGACTCGCATCAAACCTTCGGCGCCGGTGAGGGGCCGAACGCTCGGCACCTGCGGCGCTTGGCCGGCGGGCTCGACCTACCACCTCTGAATCCCGCCCCGCGCGATCATCTGCTGACACGGTCGTTCTATCTTCTCGACCAATTGCCCGGGCGCTGGGCAGGCGGACAAGTGTGGGTCGAGGCGCGCCCGCCGGACGCTGCTGACGGCGTCGCGCCGGAACGGGTCAACGCCAATGACGGCGTCTCGCCAATCATCATCGGCGGCGCGGATTGGGCCGGTGCTTGGGCGGTCGACGATGCAGGCGCCCCGATGTTTCCCATGGGGCGCGGCGGCGAACGACAGCGTGAACTGGCCTACCGCGTTGGCATCAACATGGCCATGTACGCATACACCGGAAATTACAAATCCGATCAGGTGCATATTCCGGCGCTTCTGGAGCGCCTTGGGAATTAAAGCGTCTGAGGAATTAACGCTTTCCGGAAATCGCTCCTGACGAGGACAGCCGATTGAAAGGCACAGTATGACCGCCGTCTCAGACATTATCGCCCAACCGCTGCTGCCGGTTGAGCTGATCGCCGCCCTGGCGCTGTTGGCTGCCGTGTCGATCGGTCTAGCTCTATGGCGTCGGCTGAAAGGCGCGTGGCTGCGACTCGGCGCGGCTCTGGCGCTGATCATCGGCTTGCTCGATCCGGCGGCGGTGGAGGAGCAACGCGATAACCTGTCTGATGTGGCCCTGTTGGTGGTTGATGAGAGCGCCAGCCAAAATATCGAAGACCGCGCCGAAATGACCCGCGCCGCCGCCGAGGCGATCGCCACTCAGATCGGCGCCATGGCCGGTGAAAGCGGCGCGGAGCCCGCCCCCGGTCAAACCGGGGGTGTCGAGCTGCGCACAATCCGGGTGCCCGGCGACGGGGCTGAGGGCACCAAACTGCTCTCGGCTTTGGCGGAGGCCACCGCTGACATTCCCGCTGGCCGCCTTGCTGGCGCAGTGTTGGTCACAGATGGCGCCGTCACGGATGGTGAGCGCGTGCTGAAGGCCTTCTCCGGCGACACCCCGCCGCCAGTCCATGTGCTTCTCACAGGCCGCGAGGACGAGTTCGACCGACGGGTGGTGGTGGAGAACGCCCCTGGCTTCGGCCTCGTTGGCGATGAAGTACGCGTCCGTTTCCGCATCGACGAAACCGGAGCGTCCCCCGCCAGCCTCGCGCCGCCGCGCGTCACCATTTATGTCGACGGCGAACCGTCGCGCATCACCGTCGCTCCGATTGGCCGCCTGATGGAGGTCCGTCTCGACATCACCCATGGCGGCTCCAACGTGGTCGAAATCCGCGCAGAAACCACACCGGGCGAACTGACAGACCGCAACAACGCCGCCGCGTTCACCATCAATGGTGTCCGCGACCGCTTGCGGGTGCTGCTGGTGTCGGGCGAACCGCATGCGGGCGAGCGCACATGGCGCAACCTGCTCAAGTCAGATCCATCGGTGGACCTAGTGCATTTCACCATTTTGCGCCCACCCTCAAAGTTAAACTATGCACCTGTGAATGAACTTGCGCTGATTCCGTTTCCAACGCGCGAACTATTTGAGGAAAAACTTGAAGAATTCGACCTAATTGTCTTTGATCGCTACCGGAGATGGGGAATACTAGAGCGTCGATACATCTCCAATATTTCACAGTATGTGCGGGATGGCGGCGCCGTACTGGTCTCTTCTGGCCCCGCCTTCGCCGGGCTCGACAGCATGTACCGCACCCCACTCGCCGAGGTGCTGCCAGCCGAACCAACCAGTGACGTGATCGAGACAGCGTTCTTGCCAACCCCCACCGAACTTGGCGATCGCCACCCCGTCACCCGTGATCTACCCGGGCGCGCCGGCCCTGGTGGTACGCCAAGCTGGGGCCGTTGGTTCCGCCAAGTCGAGGTGGCCGCTTTATCTGGCGACGTCATCATGGAGGGCGCCGAAGAGCGACCGCTGCTGATTCTGGATCGGGTCGGCGACGGCCGGGTCGCGTTGATGGCCTCGGACCACGCTTGGCTATGGTCGCGCGGCTATGACGGCGGCGGTCCTCAGGCCGAGCTGCTCCGTCGTCTCGCGCATTGGCTGATGAAGGAGCCAGAGTTGGAGGAGGAGGCTCTAACCGCCGAACCCGTCGACGGCGGTTTCGAGGTGGAGCGCCGCTCTCTGGCTCCCGGCGCAAAGCATATCGTGTCGGTCTCGCCGGAGGGCGCACGCACAGAATTGTCTCTCTCCCCCGCTGGTCCAGGCCTGTGGCGCGGCGTGGTTGAGACTGAGGAGCTCGGCCTTCACCGGATCTTTGACGCCGATAACAGCGAGATCGGAGACCCGCCACGCGAGCCGTTGTCGGCGGTCGCCGTGGTCGGCCCGCCTTCGCCGCGTGAATTCGCCAACCCGATCTCCACGCCCGACAATCTCGCCGGATTGGTCGAGGGCACTCGGGGCGCCATGATCCGCCTCAAGGAAGATGGGGCGCCAGATGTCCGCCGGGTGCGGGAAGGGCGCGCCGCCGAGGGCGCAGGTTGGATCGGCTTGACCCGTCGTGAAGCCTACTCCGTCGCAGGAGTCTCTCTCAGTCCGCTGGCCCCATCCTGGATTCTGTTCGCCATCGCCGCGCTGTTGGCGGTCGCCGCTTGGCGGGTCGAGGGACGCTTGGGCAAGCCGCGCTAAGCAAGGCTCAGCCCCTGTTCAACGCGCACCGATACACAGTCAGCCCGGTTGCCGTGTCCTGTATACATTGGCGCCGGGCGGATGATCAGCCCAATGGCGCTCTCTCATCCCGCGTTGAGAACTTGTTAACTATCGTAAACCACTCTGTCCCAACTGGCGCAGATTTTATCACGTCATCGTTTCACAGCGATGGCGCTGCGTCGCGTTTTGATCAGGCCATGTTCGGCTGCATAGCGTCGCGCCATGCTCCCAACTCCTGTCAAAACAAAGAGTTGCAGTGCTGAACCGCTCTAAGAAGAGCGGAAGGCTCTGACATCGGGCTCAATGAGCCGCATCGCGACGGGGAGGCGCGCAGTGCGGCATGTTGAGCGTGGGGCGAGAGGGTCGGCGACCCAACAAACGGCGCCGCCCAAGTGCGAGGGGCTGGAGTTAAGCCAATGGGGACTTTGTTCGAAGGGAAGACAATTATCGTCAGCGGCGCGGCGCGCGGCGTTGGCAGAGCAGTCGCCAAACGCTTGGTTGAAGAGGGCGCTGAGGTGATGCTCGCGGACTCTGATGAATCCAAGCTGCAAGCGACGCGGGAGGATATCGGCGGCAATGGCAAGGTCGCTCGTTTCACTTGCGACATCACACATAAATTCGGCGTCAACAATCTGCTGGCGGCGACTTTAGACACATTCAACAAGATCGACGGCCTGATCACCACGCCGCCGGAGACAGAGCGCGCCAATCTGCTGTCCTTGAGCGCAGACGCGCTGGACCGGGTGCTCGCCGCCAATGTCCGCTCAGCATTTCTACTCAGCAAGGTGGTCGCCACTAAGATGATCGCTCAAGCCGAGTCGGGTGGTGCGGGCGAGCCAGGCGGGCAAACAGGCCGGTCGATTGTGCACGTCTCGTCGCTGTCGGGCCAGCTTGCCTCGCCCGAGATCGCGGCGTTCTCAATCTCTTGCGCGGCGCTTGATCAGCTCACCCGCGCACTGGCGGTGACTCTGGCGCAGTATGGCATCCGGGTGAACGGGGTCGCCCCTGGCGGGGTGATGACCGACAAGTTGCGCGAGGGCATCTCGGAAGAACCGTCACTGCGGCCAAGCCTGATAGGCCGCACGCCGCTGGGCCGTATCGGGGAGCCATGGGAGGCGGCTGAGGCGGCGTTGTTCCTGGCCTCCGACCGCGCCAGCTTCATCACCGGCGAAATCCTCACCGTTGACGGCGGGCGCTCAGCGCTCGATCCGCTGGCGGCGACGAACTTTTAAGGCTTTATGGCGGGCCGGAACCACTTTCGGCCCGCAGAGCTCTCCCATCACTCAATGGCGGAAGTGGCGCACGCCAGTGAACACCATAGCAACCCCTGCGGCGTCAGCGGCGGCGATCACCTCATCGTCACGCTTAGAGCCACCAGGCTGGATCACGGCGGCGGCGCCAGCCTCAATGGCGGTCACCAATCCATCCGCGAACGGAAAAAACGCATCGGAGGCGACCACTGATCCCTTGGTGAGGGACGCCTCCGAACCAGCCGCAGCAGCGGCGTCCTTCGCCTTCCAAGCAGCGATACGCGCACTATCGACCCGGCTCATCTGACCAGCGCCGACACCAACCGTCGCGCCGCTCTTCGCGTAAACGATGGCGTTCGATTTTACATGCTTGGCAACTGTCCACGCCAGCAGCAAATCGTCAATTTCACGGGGCGTGGGCGCACGCCTGGTGACCGTCCGCAAATCCGAGCGCTGCACCAACCGCGCATCACGATCTTGCGCCAGGAATCCGCCCGCGAGCTGGCGCCACACCCTCCCAGGCGCGGCAGGGTCTGGCAGGGCGTCGGTTGAGAGCAAGCGCAAGGCCGGCTTTTCCGCGAAAATCTCCAGCACCTCGTCCACCGGTTCAGGCGCTGGAGCGATCACTACCTCGGTGAAAATCTCCGTGACCGCCCGCGCTGCGGCGGCGTCCAAGGGCCGGTCGAAAGCGACCACGCCGCCAAAGGCGCTGACCGGGTCGCATGCATGGGCGCGGCGGTACGCCTGCTCCAATGTGTCGCCAATCGCCGCCCCGCAGGGGTTGGCGTGCTTGATGATCACGCAAGCCGGCTTCCCGAAGCGCGCCAGTTCAGCCACCAGCTCAAAGGCGGCGTCGGCGTCGCTAAGGTTGTTGTAGGACAAAGCCTTACCCTGGCTGAGGGTCGATGTCCCCACCCCATGCCGCCCCGCGTCGGCGACATAGAACGCCGCGCGCTGATGCGGATTCTCCCCATAACGCAGATCCAATCGCTTCTCACCGGCGAGGACCAACCGCGACGGCGCCTCCTCGGTTGGAGCCAACGTTTCACGCATCCAGCCCGACACTGCGGCATCATATGCCGAGGTCAATGTGAACGCCTTCACCGCCAGTTTTGTGCGCAATACCGCAGGCAGGCAGGGTGCGTCGCCCGCGTCAATCGCCGCGATCAGCGCCGGATAGTCCCCAGGATCAACCACCACCCCAACATGTGCGTGATTTTTTGCTGCGGCTCGAATCATTGCCGGACCGCCGATATCGATATTCTCGATACAAGTCGCCGCGTCGGCTCCGGAGGCGACCGTCTGCGCGAACGGATAGAGGTTCGACACCAACAGGTCGATCGGCGCAATCCCCGCTTGTTCGGCGTCGGCGTGATGAGAGGCGGAAGCGCGATCAAACAACAGGCCGCCATGCACCATCGGGTGCAGGGTTTTCACCCGTCCCTCCATCATCTCCGGGAAGCCCGTGAGTGAGGACACATCAACCACCGTCAACCCAGCTTCCCGCAAAGCTGCGGCGGTTCCGCCAGTCGACACCAGCTCCACCCCGCGCCTTGCCAATGCTTCCGCCAGCTCAACAATGCCACGCTTGTTAGCAACTGACAGCAACGCGCGGGTAAGCGTCAAAGGGGCGTCAACCGAGCTATCCGTCATGGAGTTCTCTTCACTATCTCGTTTAGCCATCGGCCCAGCACCCTACGTCAATAGGGCGGCGGCCCCGCCAGCCTGGGCTTCGGCAAGAAAGCGCCACACTGGCGAGAGACGCGAGGGGACGCAACATCAGCGGTCCATAGCCCCATAGAAGATTTAGAGATTGCCTCTGCTTCCACTCAAATGTACCTATTTTGTTCCGAATCAGTTTAGAGGGTTTGAGCTGTTCAGCACCTCGTTTCATACATCTGAAAGGACGCACATGACCAACGCATCCAACGCCAAGCAACAGCTGCGTGAGATCGCCGATCAACTAGTGGCGCACTGCAAAGCAAACACCGAAGCCGAGGCTCTCACCACCTTGTACGCACCAGATGCGGTGTCAGTGGAAGCCACTGATATGTCAGGGGCAGGAGCGGAAAGCGCCGGTGTCGAGGCGATCCGGGCGAAACATGAATGGTGGAGTGGCGCAATGGAGGTTCACGACGCCACGGTTGAAGGGCCGTTTCACCACGGTGACGACCGGTTTGGCGTCATCTTCAGCGTGGACGCCACCACTCGCGAGAGTGGCAAACGCTCGCAAATGCGGGAGCTGGGAATTTACACCGTGAGTAACGGCAAAATCACCCGCGAGGAATTTTTCTACGATTGCTGATCACTTGGTAAATTTCATCCACCCAAGACTACTGCCGTCAGACTGGGGTCTTGGGTGGATGACCGACCTGCAACTTAAAATCAGGGTTTCAGCATCTCAATGGCCATCTGCCACCTTTCATGCTTCTCAACTTCTTTATTCCAGTATTCGCGCAACTCAACGCCAGTCAGAAAATCACCACGCAGGCCATTGTCCTTCCGATACTGCTGCCATTCCGAGCCATTGAAATAAGTTTGGAACAGGTTCTGATAGAAGCTTTGCGCTTCGGCGCTCATATTTGGAGCGCCAACAACAGAGCGCTGCATATAGTAGTGAAAATCAACCCCAGTTTCACGCAATGTCGGGGAAGTGATGAAGTTGTCCATTCTCTGTGGTGTGAACATTACGACAGGTTTTGTTAAGCCTTGCTCGAAATATTCATGCTGTTCAGACGGGTTGTTGACGGTCGAATCAACCGCGTTCGACACCAAATCCTTGGCGCCCAATCCGCCGCTTTTTACCGGCTTGTAGGTCATGTTCAGACCAAAGGTCACATTCATAAAGTCGGTGAGCAGATTGTCTTCAGAGCCTTCGCCTGTCCCCGCCATTACCCAACCCGAGCCCTTCGCTCGCGCGGCGGTCACAAAATCACCGATGCTGTTGATGTCCGCGCGCTCAGCATTCACCCAAAGCACAAAAGTGTCTTCAGCCATCCGCGCGATCGGGGTGTAGTTATTGATGTCGAGCCCCAATTCCGGGCGACGCATCGGCGTGGTGTAAAAGCTGTTGAGCGTGAACATAATCACATGATCATCGCCCGCTCGTCTCTGAAGCTCGACCATGGCGTCAGCCCCGGAGCCACCCGGCATGTTAACGGGCTCAATCGGGACAGACACCAACCCTTGGCTATGCATGGATTCAGCCATTAGGCGAACAGCCTTATCCGCACCTCCCCCTTTGCCAGCCATGACAAGAAATGTAATCGGTTGCGTCGGTCGCCACTCTGCGATTGCGGGCGCGAACGCGAGCAGCGTGCTAGTGATGGCTATGCATATCCCCAGGGCGATACGCGATAGCCGAGTTGTCCCTACTGGGGACTGATTTACCCATATCTTCAACGGTACTCTCCTGAAGCCTGTCAAAGGGGGCTCCCAGCTTCTCGGCCCATCAATTTCGACTTTGAGGCTTTTCCATTTGGCGGAAAAAGCTCGTTTAGCCTGATCGTCACGGCGCCGACCGCCAAGATATGCCCAGCCCTCAACGGTTACTCTGGTAAGCAATATCGATGTACCCTGTCTCCAACGGCGGATTGAGGGCCATTTTGGGACACGCTCTGGCATCCAAGAATCTGGAATACCAGAAAACCAGGAGGGCATGAACGGTTAAGAAAGTTAATGACCGTCATGTTCTCAAAAACAATCTATCCCGACAGCTACACGCCGGTAAATTCACCCTATGATCCAGATGACTATATAATCAAATTAGGTAATTCTCTCAAATACGCATAGTAAAAAGGGAGTAATCCCGCATGGATATATTGGACGTTAGCAGACTGCAAGTTTTCTCACAGCCAATGGCTGCTATTTCTGATTGATCATTCAGAGATCACCCGTCCGAAACAGCTTAGGCCGAACCAACAACGCACTTCACACCAACCCTGGAGCTATAGAAATCGATTGACCCGGATCGAGCTACACGCGCAGCGTCCTCACCGTTTCCGGGGCGCAGGCAACAATTTTAAATCACTGCCATCCGCGAACGGATCTTTCTCCGCCGCAGCGATCAGCGCCTCGACATCAAGCGGCAGCTGCGACGCTTCACCGACGCGCCGAAACGCCCATCGCAACTGCTCCTGACGTTTTTTGGCGAAAGCCGAGATCACGATTTGGACGCCGGGGCGTAGAGGGGCATCCTTTGGCACATAAACGCTAGGCTCCAGCGCCAGTTTGCCGCCAGCCTGCCGCATCACCCACACTTCCCCATGCGGCAAGCGCAAGGTGATCGCCTCGCCCTCGGCCACCACCTCAGCCTCGACATCGGGATGCAGATGGAACCGCGCGGCAAATGGCACGCCGGTACGCCGGTTGGCGGCGAGACGCCGCTCAAAAATCCGCGCGCCCTCGTCAGCGGCGCTCAAACTATCCTCGCCGCGAAAATCACCGCCATCAACGCTGAGAAACATCCGGCGGGTGAGGGTGAGGCCATACTGATCAAAATAAGCGTCGTGAGCGCCGACGATCCACACCCCGTTGCGCTCCTCCTTGCGTTCGGCGTGGGTCTCCGGCGGGCCGACGAAGGCCTTGTCATCGCCAAAAGCGCGCCAGCGTCCGGAAAGCCTGGGCTGCGCGCTGGAGACGCCGTCCACAATGAGGGTGGAGTGCGCTTCCGAACCCCGTAGCACGCTGCGCCAATCCGACTCCAACGCAACGCCGGCGCCGCAATTCACGACAACCCGCCGACGTCCGCTGGACATCTCAAAGGCGAGGCAACTGGCGTGTGCGGTCTCGGCGTGCGATCCTTTGGCGGCCCGGCCCGAGTCCATAATCACAATCACCCGCCCGCCGTTGATGCGGCCGTAGCCGCTATCCGGCAGCGCTTTCAGAATCTTGCCGTCAAACGGTGCATTCGCGAGCGCGAGATCAACCCTGCCATCGTCTATCGCCCGCCCGCTGTGGAACATCGGCACGCCGCCATCGCCCATTCGGAAAAACCGCAGCACCGCCGCCAACTTGGCGATCGCCTCCTCCAGGAATGTCGGCTCTGGCAGATTGGTGGCTTCATAGGCGGTTTGCAGCCGCAACAGCAGCGACAAGGCGGCATGCACCTCGTCGGGCCGCCGACCCAACACGCCGCCATCTGGCCGCAAACTGACGGCGAGGGCGTTTTCGAGCAAACCGCCGACGGCCTCGACCTTTTTCGGCGATCCGTGAAGCGCCAGGGCCGCCATCGTCACCGCCGAGACGACCCGCAAACGCTCCAAGCCGGGGTCGGAGCGCGCAATTTGCAACGTGAGCCATTCCTCATGCTGCGAGATCGCGCTCAGGAATATCCCACTGCCCGGCGACAGGCCTTCGATCTCGTCTCCCCCAGCCGCCCGCCGCCCCACTCGGGCTAAATCTGGCGCAATCAGGATGGCTTGCGAGATCCAATGCAACAGCCGCTCGGCGGCGACGTCCTTATTCCAGGCCACCGGATCATAGGCCCTGGCGTAGCGATGAATCCACGCCAGGGTCGCTTCCGAGGCCATCGCGCCGCCACCCTCGCCCACCGCGGCGAGGTCGGCGAGCCAGACGAAACGGTGCGCCGCCTCCAACCATTGCGGCGAGGGGGGCTTCACGGCCCAAATGCTCGCTGGGTTGGATATGATCGCGTCTTGACCAACAAGTCTCAGAGCGCCCGCGAGCAGACGGTCTCCGAATTCGGAGTCGCCGCTCTCCGTATCGTCCAGTCGCACACGCAGCAGGCCGCGCGCCGCCCGGTTCGCCGCCGCGCGGATGGCGTAGGGCTCAACCACACGCTCGCGTAAGCCGCGTGCCAGGGCGCCCCCGGTCAACTCCGCCGCTCTTCTTAACGAATTGCTCACGCTAAGCCCTTCTGAGAAATCTCAATACTCTCACTTCGATGCGGCCCCAACAGCCCTAAAATCAAGCATGGCCTTTATCGAAGCGCATTGCGAAGAAACCGTCGAGCCCTAACGGATACGCGTCGTCGCCGTCTGGCCTGGTGCGCAATGCCGATCCGGGTCTCCCTGCAATATCCACGCCCCAAGCTGCGAGCGGTGAGGTGGATGGGATATCACAGAGGCGCGCATCATCAGCACGGGCCAAAAACGCCTCTGCTCGCGCCTCGCCTTCCAGCTTAAACAAAGAACAGACACAAAACACCAACCGCCCCCCAGGGGCGACCATCTCCCAAGCGGCGTCGAGGAGACGATCCTGAAGCTTGGTTAAGTCC
Organism: Paracoccaceae bacterium; assembly: GCA_019634215.1. GTDB lineage: Bacteria > Pseudomonadota > Alphaproteobacteria > Rhodobacterales > Rhodobacteraceae > JAHQVS01. Next base: position 10,498 of record JAHQVS010000100.1, read on the forward strand.
CCCAGGCCGGCGGCGGACTTGATATGCAGCGCCTCCGGATGACGGCGTATGGTGCCGGTGGCGGAGCACGGCGCGTCAAGCAGAACCGCTGGAAATAGGTGTTCAGGCCGCCACTTCAGCGCGTCTTCCTGCAGGATCTCAGCATGCAAACCGGTCCGCTTCAGGTTTTCCGAAACCCGGTTCAAACGCCATTCGGAAATATCGAGCGCCGTCGTCCGCGCGCCAGTGGCTGAAATTTGCAGGGTTTTACCGCCCGGAGCCGCGCACAGGTCAAGAACACGCTCATCAGGGGCGGGGGCGAGCAGTTGGACCGGCAGAGCTGCGGCGGCGTCCTGCACCCACCACACGCCC
>JAHQVS010000101.1 GCA_019634215.1 Paracoccaceae bacterium
AGTGGCGGGATAGGGCGAGGTCGGAGCCGGCGTACGCCGTTGCTAACCTCTCGACGGTTTTTGCCGCTGTTTCTGGTCCAGGCGCTTGGGGCCTTTAACGACAACGTCTTCCGATGGGCGTTCGTTGGCCTCGCTACCTATCAGATCATGGCCGGGGTCGACTCATATGAGATCCTGCCAGGGGTTTGGCTCGACCGCCCGGCCTTGGGCGCGGTCGCTGGCGGGCTGTTCATTCTGCCTTTTGCGCTGTTGGCGCCGATGGCCGGGCAGTTGTCTGACCGGATGGACAAGGCCCAGATGATGCGCTGGGTGAAATTCGCCGAGATAATCATCATGCTCTGCGGCGTTGTCGCATTGCTTATGGGCAGTATCGCGCTCCTGTACCTCGTGCTGTTCTTAATGGGTGCGCAGTCGGCGTTCTTTAGCCCAATTAAATACGGCGTGCTCCCTCGATATTTGAATCGAGCGGAGCTGGTCGCAGGCAATGGTTTTATTCAAGCCGCCACGTTTTTCGCGATTCTGCTCGGCACCTTGATCGGCCAATTCTTGGTGTTACGTGAGCTGGGATGGGCGTTGGGATTGCCGCTCGATGGCGTTGGTTTGGTATGCCTATCGATTGTCGGCGTCGCCATCATCGGCTGGGTGGCGAGCATGTTCGCTCCACCGGCGCCGCCGATTGAACCGCTGCCGAAGGTGGATTGGATGTTGTTCGGCGCCATGAGCGAGGTGTTCTCCGCCGCTCGCGCCGAGCCGGTGGCGTTTCGGACCATTTTCGCGATTTCATGGTTTTGGTTCGTCGGCGCCACCTTCATGGCCCTACTTCCGGCTTTCACTGTCGATGAACTGCGCGCAGATGAGAGCGTCTCGAATCTGCTGTTGGGGGCGTTTTCGATCGGAGTTGCGATTGGATCAATGTTGTGCGGTTTGATCTATCGTGGGCGGGTCCGGGTCGGGTACGCCCCTTGGGCCGCGGTGGGGATCGGGTTGTTTTCGATCGCTATTTTCGCGACCGCACGCTCGATGCCCCCGGCTGGTGAGATGTTGATGAACGTCTCCGACCTGCTGTCCTCGACCAGCGGCTGGTTGTTGGTGCTAGCTTTTATCGGCCTTGCGGCGTGCGCGGGCCTCTATGTCACCCCGCTCAACGCGGTGTATCAGAGTGCGGCGCCTGAGCAATCTCGTGGGCGGATCGTGGCCTGCTCAAACATGATCGACGCTTTGGCGATGGCGCTGTCATCGGTGGCGGCGGTGGTGTTGAGCACAAGCTTTGGGCTGGACATCGCCGAGATCTATGGCCTCGTCGGCGGCACAGGACTGATCGCGGCGGCGTTCGTGGCGCGCTGGGCGCCGGAGACCAAGTTAGGATCGGCCGCCCTCTCGATCTGGCCGATACGGCCGGACGCTTAAGAGGGAGGCGGTCTTCTTCGGGCGGCTTTTAGGCGGCGGCGAGGTGGCGCAAATAGGCTCGCGCCTCGTCGCTGTCGAGGTGTGCCTCGCCTTCTATCGCGCCGACCACCTGCGCTGTCTTGTTAATGAAGAAGGTGGTCGGGGTGCCGCGAATGCCGAATTGGCCAGCGTTGTAGCGCCCAGCGTCAAGGATTACCTCAAGCGTGCCAATGTCTCGGCGCTTGTAATACTTCGTCACCTTCTCCAGCGCGTCCGAGCCGCTGTCGAGCGAGAGCGGCAAGATGCGGACGTTCTCCCCAGCCATCTCATCCGCCAACTTGTCGAGCACTGGCATCTCATGTTGGCAGACATGGCACCACGTCGCCCAGAAGGTCGCCACCACCACCTCGCCCGTGAACGAGGTGAGTTTCACGACGCTCTCGTCGGCGCGCAGCAGCGGCAGCTCCGGCGGGGTGAACGGCTCCGCCAGTATAATCAACTTTGAGCCGAAATCCGTTTCTGTATTCACCTCATAGGCGTGTGCGCTGGCGGGAGCGACCGCCAGGGCGGCGCCTGCTGCGGCGAGAAAGTTGCGACGGTGCATTTCAACTCCTGATAATGATGATAAATGTTGAAGCTGGCGACGCCTGAGGACAGGTTTTCTATCCGCGTAGCGCTGCGTTGGCTCACGTATGGCGAATGTTCTAAGATGCATATGTGACCCATAGCTGGCGGAGACGCAGCTCAATTTTCGGCGAGGCCCGCCCGGGGCGGCGCGTTCGGCGTTGGGTTTCAATGTTGGCGTTTAGGTGAGGATAACGACGATGGTCGACCCGCGTGGCGGCGCTGGCAAGCCCCAGCTGGGGTCTCTAAAGGTGAAGTCCGGCCGCAAGCGGGCGGCGGTGGAGGCCCCTCAGACTGCCCCGAAGCGGTCGGCGCTGATCGAGCCAGAGGTTAAACCCGACCCAGCGGCGCAAGTCGCGGATCGGGTTAAGACGGATATCCTCGTCGAACGCCAAAACCGAGAGACCGCTCGCGATGAGGTCGAGCGTACTTGGGCGCGGCTGGATCAGATCTCAATTGAGGATGAGCAAAATGGGCCGCCCGAGACGGTGTGGCGCCTGGGCTCCTCGGATGATCCTGACATGAGAGTAGCGCCGCAGACTCTAATGACGCAATTGTCGATCACAGCGCTCACAGCCGGCGCTGTCTGGCTGCTCGCCTTCGTTTTGACCAGCTGAGGCTGCGCCTGTTGGCCAATACCAAATCATCACCCGACATCGCCCCAGAATTCTGGCGGACCAAAACCCTCGAACAGATGACCCCCGATGAGTGGGAGGCGCTGTGTGACGGGTGCGGCAAGTGCTGTCTGTTGAAGCTGGAGGATGATGACGGCGGGCGGGTCTGGTACACCGACGTTGCCTGCCGGTTATTTGACGACAAAACCTGCCGTTGCGGAAATTACGCGCTTCGCCGCACGTTGGTGCCGCAATGCATGGTGCTCACCCCAGAAGTGGTGAAGGAGAGCAAAGATTGGATGCCGCGCACCTGCGCCTACCGTCTGGTGGCGGACGGGTATGATTTATACTCCTGGCATCCTTTGATCTCGGGCGATCCGGACAGCGTTCATCGGGCGAACATCTCGGTGCAGGGCTGGACTGTGCCAGAATATGAGGTTCCGGAAGAGGAATTGATCGACCGCACATTTGACGAGGCGATCTAGCGTCAAGGCGAGGCGTTCTCCGGCGTTATGAATCTCGACCGCTCTCCTGGGGTGCGCAAGCGCGCGCGCGAATGCGCGGATAGAGCGCCAGCAGCGTTCCGGCGCGTAGAAGCAGCCAAAGCCATACCGACGCCCAGAGGCCGTGGTTGCCCCAGGTCAGCGTCATCCAGTAGCCGCCTGGAAAGAAAAATAACGAAGTTAAGATCATAGCGTTGCGCATTTCCACCGAGGCGGTGGCGCCGATAAAAATACCGTCGAGTTGAAAGGCGGCGAAGCCGACCAAGGGGATCAGCGCTGTCCACAGGACGTATTGCTTCGCGAGGGTTCGCGCCGGTTCGGCTGTGGTCACAACATCAATGATCCAGTGTGATCCGGCGACGAAGGACAGCGCGATCACAACTGCGAGCGCGCCCGACCAGAGGCTGGTGGCGAGTGCTGCGGCGTCCAGGCGGCGCGGGTCTCGCGCGCCCAGCGCCTGCCCCACCAGCGTCTCCGCCGCGATTGCAAAGCCGTCGAGAGCGTAAGCTGAGATCATGAAAAATTGTAGCAGCACCACATTCGCCGCCAGAATGGCGTCGCCTTGAAGGCTGCCCAGGCGCGCGACCCACAAAAAGCCGCTGATTAACAAGATTGTGCGGATGAAAATATCGCGGTTGAGCGCCATCATTCGGATCAGCTCATCACGGCGCAACACCCGTGCCGGATCAGGGCGCCACTCTTCTGGCAGGAGCGTGATCAGCCGCCCCCGCGCCAGCCACAACCCATAGGCTAAGCCCAGATAAGAGGCGATGACCGTGCCCAGCGCTACGCCAACGATCCCCCAGCCCAACCCCACGGCCAACAGGAAATTCAAGGCAATATTCGCCAAGGACAGCGCAACTTGATGCTGGAACATGCGCCGGGTCATCTCCTGGCCTGCGAACCAGCCAACCAGGGCGTAATTCATCAGTTCCGCCGGGGCGCCCCAAATTCGGATACCGATGTATACCGCCGCCAGCGTTTCAGCCTCCTCCGACGCCTCGAACACAGACAATCCAAGCCAACGCAACGGCAATTGCAGCAGAATCAGCAGGCAAGCGATGGTGAGGGCGATCAACAGGCCGCGCAGCAGAGTGTTGACGACCCGCTCCCGCAACCCTGCTCCTAGCGCTTGGGCGGAGAGGCCTGAGACGCCGATTTGCAGGAAGTTGAAAATGCCGAAAGCGAAGCTCAGCACCTGGGCGCCAATGCCGACTGCCGCCAGAGGGGCGACTTCACCAAGGTTGCCGATGATGGCGGTGTCGATAAAGCCTTGAAGCGGGACGGTCGCGTTTGACAGCACGACGGGCGCGGCGATCAACAGCACGCGCTGGGAGGTGATTTCAGCCGTTTTGGCGGAATACGAGGGCGCTGCCGTCATCTGTGGCCTAACTCGAGAGGGGAGGTGGCGTCGATATTCGCCGTTGGGTCACTTTGAGATCATGCTTCGTGGCATGTTGAAAAGGCGAACCCTGGCTTTTGCCGACTTGAGGGAGCCATCGACGACCAGCGTACCGCTAGGCGGATCGACCAGGGTTGGCTAACACAACCATCAGAGCAAAGAAGCGTGGTGGTAGGCCTTGGGGTTGTGGGCCGGTCAGCCTACGGCGTCGGGCAGTAGAAAATGCCCATGCGCCGCTGCTATTGGTCGATCGCGACGCTCCTGCCATGCCTCCACCCGTACATTTGAGATACGCCGGCCGCGTTTGGCCACCACGGCGCGGGCGAAAACGTCCCGGGCGCGACCGGAACGCAGATAGTCGATGGTCAGGTCAATCGTACGCGGCCAGGCTGGCAAGCGCCCTTGTTGGATATCCTCCCGCGCCACGCCGCCGGTCTCCAGCCGTTCCCAGATCTCATCCCAGGCCAATTGCGATAAGGCCGTGTGCTCAAGGAAGGCGCCAATCACGCCGCCATGAAGCGCCGGTAGGACCGGGTTGCCGATCAGTTTCGGGTCGAAGGGCAGCGTCATCGACAACTCGCCGCCAAGGCGCTCAAGCCTTACGCCGATGCGGCGGGCGAAGGGTGAGGTCTCCGCGAGGCGCTCCAGGGCGGCGTTACGCGCGCTTTCGAGATTCCGGATCTCAGCCAGAGCATCGGCGGGCGCCATCTTGGCCGTCATGTGGAGGCCTTGTCTACCGGAGCGGCGGGCTTCCCTGCCGGGGCGAGGCGTTCGGCCATGAAAGCGCCGATAGCGGAAGCCACGGGTTGCGAAGGATCATCATGGAACGCCACGGCGCGGATAAAGGTGATCAGACGCGTCTGCCGGTGGCAAATCGCATGTGCGAGCAACGTGCGGTTCGGGGTGGCGGGCCGCATATAGTCGATTCGCAGGTCCAGCGTCGCCACCGTGTGCGCGGCAGCGTCCGTGTTCATGCAGGCGACGCCAGCGCAGGTGTCGAGCAGCGCGGTCACCACGCCGCCATGGATCACCCCCGTCTCGGGGTCGCCGATCAGCTCCGTATCGTAGGGGATCGCCAAGGCCGCCTCGCCAGAACCGAGGCGTAGGACGCGCATGCCAAGATCTTTGGAGAAAGGCAACCCTTCCAGCAAGTCGCCGCCCTCGGGGTCGGTCATAGCCTCAGCAAGCAGCGGGGTGATGCTTAGGTCAGCGCGCGGTGCGGTGGTTGCGGGATCGGTCATCTGGTTCGGCCCCCTTCGTGGCGGAACAGCGCGCTGGCGTTCGCCATGTCGGAATGGTGGTTAAGGCCAGAAGGGCTCAACGCTGGGCCATTGACAAGAGGGGATCTGGGCGACGCGGCGCGATAATCCGCGCCGCGCCGGTAAGGTTTACGCGCCGATGAACCCGTACATGGCGGAGAAGGCCGCTACGAGAGAGCCGGCGCCAAGCAGCACGAGAGAAGCGGATCGGGCCCGGCTGACAGCCGATGCGTCGTCAAGGTCTGACCACATCTCGACCTCGTCGAACACCGCCACAAGATCCCGGCTTTGCGAGAGTTTCATCTCGCGTTTGGGCGTGCTCTCGCTGTGCGCCGTCCGCTCTGAGCGGTCAGAGCGATCCGCGCCGAAGGAGTGGTCGGAGGGCGATGAGCTGTGGTCTTCGTCGGCGGCGAAGCGCCGGGAGCCACGCGGTTCTTCTGGTGGCTGGCGTTGCGCCTGTTCCCGTAAGGGGGCCAGGTTTTCAATTCTGTCGGCTAGCAAATCCGCGATCCGGGGGCCCATCCTGCGGGCTGGCGAATCCATTTTAGCCTCAGAGTCTTGATCGTCCTGAAACGCCTCCTCCTCAGCAGGGGTGAAGTCTTGCTCATTCATCTGTGGTGATGAAGTAGGGTTTGTGCGCGGTTTAAACTCCAGGTGATCATCAACAGCACCGCCTAAGTCCAAGGTGGTCGCGATGGTTGGGTCAGGTTTCAACGCTAAAGCGCGCTGCAGCTCCAGGTCCAATTCGCGATCAAGTCGGCGATTGCGTTCGGTGATGTTCTCAGACTCAGCCGAGTCCAACTGTTCCTCTTCCTGCGGCTGGGCGTCGCCAACCTCAGCAGCGGCGGCGCCTTTGTCGTTCGTGAGGCGACGGGCCTCCTCCGACATGCGCTGCAGTACCGAATATTGAGAAACCGCGTCTTGCACCAAATCCTCAATCGATGGGGCTTGGTCACCATCTTTGGGCGCCGCCGATTCATCGGCAGGCGCCTCCTCTGCCGCGCCCGGCTGCTCGGACATCTCCAGGACGTCGCCCGTTTCCGCACTGCTGTCAGGTCGGGCCGTAGAAAGAGCGGTCTCGCCTTGATCTGGTTCAAAAGCCGCTTCGTGAGCCTCATGTGAAGGCGCCTCGGGGGCCACGCTCTCCGTGGCGTCGAGATCTCTCTGATGCTCCTGATCGGGCAGCAGATCTTTCAGCGAGGACAGCGAGTCTTTCAGCCCGGAAGGTTCTTCCTCGGCTCTGTCCTGACCAAGCCGGGCGCGGACCGCCGCCACGTCCAACCGCATCATTTCGTCGGGCTCTTCCGGCTCGTGCTTGAACATCTGGGTCGCATCTTGGGACAGATGTAGCGAGGTGTCTTCGGACTCCTCATCGGTCTCCGCCCAAACGTCGCCGCCCTCATGTAGCCATTTGCGAGCTGGCGGGGTGAGATCGATCTCTCGCGTCAATGCGCTCTGCGATTGGAGGGCTTGATCCTCCAACTCTGCGAGTACGGCCGACTCCATCGCGTCCAGACGCTGTGCCAAAACCGCCACGGCCTCTCCCACCGCACCGGCGATCTCTTGTTGCCGTGTCAGCGCTTCGTCGATCCGGGTGGAGATTTTGGTCAATGCATCTTCAAGTGGCGAATCGGTCGACGCCGCATCCAGCCTGTCTAACCGTGCGGTCACGGGCGCGATCGAGCGGTTGAGTTGTTCCGCCATCGCCGGTGTCAGCGTCCGCATCACTGCTGCGGACACGGATTGCTCCATTGTCTGGGCGTTCATCGATTGCTCGATTTTATTTGAGAGATCGGCGTTAACCGTTTCAGTCACCCTCTTGGTGATGACGTCCGCCAAACTCTCCGCCGCTTCGGCGGAGAACAGACCGGCGTCGCTTTGGTCCGCTGCTCCCTGGTCCGCGCGGTTCTCAATCAGCTCCGAGATAGATCCCGTAACTGTTTGCGATACGGATTGCGCGATTTCAGTGGCGGCACGCTCGGCGACCTCCACCCGCATGCCCGCTTGATCAACGGCGCCGGAGACCCGCGACACTTCTGCGGCCATCCCGTCCAACCGGTCGCTGAGGCCGGTCAAATGCTCGTTAAGTGCTGATAATATAATGTCTGGCGCGATCACCCCAGCGGCTGCGCCGCCCGCTTTTGGAGACACCGGCTCAGAATCGCCGCCCTCCGACTCCGCGATCACCCGCTCTGATAGCCAAGCGCCCAGGGTCATCCCTTCTCGCTTCGCCGCTGCTTTCGCCGCTTCCCGCGCCTCTGGGCCGATGCCCTTGATGCTCCACGGGGTAGGGCTCCCAGTCTTGCTCATGCCAAGTCCCCTCGTTTGCGTCGCACCGAGCGCCATTGCCGGCCCTTGGTCTCTGCGTTTGGCGAGCTCCCTCTTGATCCGAGTATGGCTCGTTGCGCCGGAGGGTAAGACCCAAAAGGTTAACAAAGTATAACCACCGAGGGCGAATGTAGGAAAAGAGTAGCGCTTTCAGTTGACGTAAACGTCAAAAAAATTAGCCATCAATCTTGACGTTTACGTCAATGTAACTTAGGTGCTTGAGGCCAAGGGACAGCTGCACTGGACCCGCTCCCCTAAGGGAAGAAGGTGAGTGAGAGACGGTGCGGCGCTTGGCGCGAACGCTTCAAGGGAGACAAAAAATGCGGGACACCATTGACTGCGGCGCCACCCAATTCTCCATCAGGGAACTCTGTGACGCCTTCGAAGTCACGCCCAGGACTCTGCGTTTTTATGAGAGCCAAGAACTACTGTCGCCGAGACGTGAGGGCGCCCGTCGGGTTTACTCTCTGCGTGACCGGGCTCGGCTGCGCCTAATCCTGCGTGGGAAACGTTTTGGCTTTAGCCTGGCCGAAATTCGGGAGTTGCTGGATCTTTACGACATGGGCGACGGGCAGCTGTTGCAGCTCGAAAAGACCTTGACCTCGGCTTATGAAAAGCGCGACCAGCTCGAAGCTAAGCGCCGTGATTTGAACGCCGCAATTGAAGACTTCGACCAACAAATTCGTGTGATTGAGCGTATGCTGGCTGAGAAGAAGTCCGACTTTAGTACAGCTGTCTAGACTTTATAAGTGGGCGCTTGCCGAGGAAATGACTCCATTTCCTCGGCGCTGCACCTCTGCAAATTAGAGCTCGGATCTTCTGCACATACACAGCAGTCCGATGCGCCCAATAGTCAAGCGCGGTCAGATAGCTTGAGTTTGATCGCCTAATTCGTCCGAGAGAACCTAGCGAAGGCGTCGCGCAATCAAGATCGCCCTCGCTCGATACTGAAGTTAGGGTGGCCGCCCAGAACGGATTGAGGAGTTCTATTGCATGACGACTTACACGCCGCCGCTTCGAGATCTGAAATTTCTGCTGCACGAAACCCTGAAAGTTCAGGAGCATGAGGCTGTAGAAGGCTATGCCGACCTCACCGAGGATCTGACCTCGGCGATTTTGACGGAGGCTGGCAAGCTGGCGTCAGAGGTGATCCACCCCACCAACCAAGCGGGTGATAGCGAAGGCTGCGTGTTGGAGAATGGCGTGGTGCGGACGCCATCCGGGTTCCGCGAAGCGTTTGACGCCCTGCGTGAGGGCGGTTGGCCTAGCTTGGAGTGTGACCCTGAGTATGGCGGCCAGGGCATGCCGAATGTGATCACGTCAGCGGTCGGCGAAATGCAATCCGCAGCTAACATGGCCTTGATGATGTATCCGGGGCTGACTCATGGAGCTTACTCGGCCCTGCACGCCCATGGCACACCGGAGCAGAAACAGACCTATCTGCCAAAGCTGGTTTCCGGCGAATGGACCGGCACCATGAATCTGACCGAGCCGCATTGCGGCACCGACCTCGGTTTAATTCGGAGCAAGGCCGTTCCTCAAGGCGACGGGTCGTACCGGATCAGCGGGCAGAAGATCTTCATCTCCTCCGGCGAACATGACATGGCCGACAACATCATCCATTTGGTGCTCGCCAAAATACCGGGCGGCCCGGATGGGGTGAAGGGCATTTCGCTGTTTGTGGCGCCGAAGTTTATGGTCAAGGACGACGGCTCTCTGGGAGAGCGCAACGGCGTCTCTTGCGGCAAGCTTGAAGACAAGATGGGCATCCACGGCAACGCCACCTGCGTTATGAATTATGACGAGGCGGTGGGCTGGCTTGTCGGCGAGGAGCATAAGGGCCTGCGCGCGATGTTCGTGATGATGAACGAAGCGCGCCTTGCTGTCGGGATGCAGGGGCTTGGGCAGGCGACGATCGCCTACCAGAACGCCGTCGAGTATGCCCGTGACCGGCTTCAGGGCCGGGCGGTCACCGGCGTAGCGGCGCCGGAAAAAGCGGCCGATCCGATCATCGTCCACCCGGATGTTCGCCGAGCGCTGATGGCGCAGCGGGCCTTTGTCGAGGGCGGACGGGCCTTTATGTTGTGGGGGTCGACGCTGATCGACGCCGAGAAGCGCCACAGCGACCCGGCCCAAAGCGAAGCCGCAGCCGGTATGATCGCGCTGTTGACCCCGATCATCAAAGCTTTCCTCACCGACAAGGGCTTCGAATACGCCTCAGAGGCGCTCCAGCTCTATGGCGGGCACGGCTATATTGAGGAATGGGGCATGTCGCAGTTCGTCCGCGACGCCCGCATCGCTCAGATTTATGAGGGCGCGAACGGCGTCCAGGCGCTCGACCTCGTAGGCCGCAAACTGCCGCAGAACGGCGGCAAAGCGGTGATGGCGTTCTTCGAGGAGGTGAAGAGCTTCATCAAGGAGAATGAGGGCGATGAGTCGCTGAAGGCGGAGTTCCTCGATCCGCTGAAGCAAGCGTCGAAGGATCTTCAGGAGGCGGGCATGTATTTCATGCAGGCCGGGATGAAGAACCCCAACGACGCTCTCGCCGGCTCTACCGACTTCCTGCACCTCTTCGGCCATGTCTGCCTTGGCTTGATGTGGGCGCGAATGGCGAAGACGGCCAAGGCGGCGCTGGAGGCGAACCCAGGCGACCGAGCCTTCTATGAGGCCAAGATCGTCACGGGCCGGTACTACATGCAGAAGCTGTTGCCAGAGACAGGTCTACGTCTTGCGCGGGTGAAAGCGGGTGGTGAGACGGTGATGGCTCTGGAGGCGGAGGCGTTTTAAGCGGGCTCAACACCGAGGGGGTCGGCGCGCTAGCGGGCGCGTCGATTTTCTCATCTGCTGAGATTGGTAAACACTATAGAAGGCAACTCCGGGAATTAGCCCGGCGAAGCTCCTCCCCAGCCCTCTCTGGCGGTGTGTCGTTTTGGGGGAGCGTTGCGTGCAACTCAGCAGCGTCCTTTGCTTAGGCTTTGGGCTGCGAAAGGGATCTCTTCACCCGTGTCCAGCGACTTTCAATCACCCTGCCCTATCCTGCTTCCTCTAGAGGAAATCGCCCAAGGTGAGGCGGGATATGGAGAAATCGCATCTGCCGCTCAGGAGTTCGTCGCAGCTCTCATCGAGCAGGGCGTGTCCGAAGCCATGATGCCCGATGAGGCTCTGCGGGCGGATCTCTGCATGAACTATGGGGGCGGTGTTCTCAATGGAGGTCATGAAAGCGGGTACTTTGGCAATGAAACTCATGACGCAGCCGAGCAGAGCATCGTCTTGGACATACTCAACGAGATTGAACCGCCCGTGTATCATCTCATCTTTGCGGCGGCGCTTCGGTGGGGCGATGGAGATATCGCCGTCAATATCGATCACGTCGATACGTTGTTCCACGAAGTGAACGAGCAGCAGCCGCTCGATCAGGCCATTGGCGCTTGGCTGATTGCTCGCCCTGAGGTGCGTGGCGTGCCCTACAGCGAATTGCCGGGAGAAATTTCCCGTCTTGCCAAGCGGCTTATGACAGCTTCTCCAGAAATTGACGCGGTTAACGTGTCGTAACCATGGGGAGATCACCAGATGCCTGAATATCGCCTTCACTGTTTCGCCCAATCCGGCAACGCCTACAAAGTCGCGCTGATGCTGAACCTCTGCGAGGTGAAGTGGACGCCGGTGTTCGTCGACTTTTTCCATGGCGCGCACCGAACGCCGGAGTTTCTGAAGCTGAACCCGATGGGCGAGGTGCCGGTGCTGGAAGGGCCTGAAATCCACGGCCACCGTCAGATCCTGACCCAATCCGGCTCTATCCTGCATCACCTCTCAGGAGAGCTGGCCGCGTTCGGTGGTCAGAATGAAGGGGAGCGTGAGGAGATTCTGCGGTGGATGTTCTGGGACAATCATAAGCTGACCAGCTACACCGCCACACATCGCTTCATGACCAACTTCGTCCCCGAGGAGAAGCGCAGCGCCGATGTCATTGCGTTTCTGAAAGGCCGCCGCGACATCGCATTTAAGGTTCTGGAGGCGCGTCTCGGCGAGCAAGATTTTGTCGCCACCCCTGATGAGCCGAGCATCGCCGACATTTCCTGCTGTGGCTATCTGTTCTGGCTTGATGAGATGGGTGTCGATCCGGCCGACGTTCCAAACATCTGGGCGTGGCTGCGGCGGATCAAGGCGCTGAAGGGCTGGGTCGCGCCCTATGAGTTGATGCCTGGTCATCCCCTGCCAGGAAAAGGGTGAGAGGCCATGGCCGCTAAACGCCTGCCCCTGCCCAAGCGATTCTCAGCAGCGCTCACCGATCAAGCTTGCGCGAGACTTAGGGCGCTGAACGCTGAATACGGTCTCGGGAACAACTACTTGTTGGTGGTGCTGTTGGAGCGGCTGGATGAGATCACCGATCAGGCCAAGCTTGACGCCGCCTATCGCGATTTTATCGGCGAGTATAGCGCGCCGAAGCCAGCGCCTGGGGGAGCCGGACGTGTCTGAGCAAATGCCGAAGGGAGGAGCGGTCTCGGCAACGGGAGGCTGCCGATGTGGCGGCGTCTGTTTCCATGTACGGGAGCTTTTGGACAGCGCTGGTGCTGCTTTACGCCGCTAAAAGCCGAGTTGGCCGGCTGCATCTCGCAAACGGCCTACCCAGTTACGTGACGCGGCCCGGCGGATTGTCGGGAGCGGGTCCCTTTAGCATCGAGAACAAGCAAGGCCGCGTCGAATAGGCGGCAAGGAGGATGTAATGACCGAAGCCTATATCTACGACGCGGTCCGCACCCCGCGCGGCAAGGGCAAGAAGGACGGCGGCTTGCACGAGGTCACCAGCCTGCGCGCCGCATCAGCGCCGCTGGAGGCGATCCGAGACCGTAATAAGATCGACACCCGCGACCTGGAGGACGTCATCCTGGGCTGCGTCACCCCGGTTGGTGAGCAAGGCGGCGAGATCGCACGGACGGTGGTGCTCTATGCCGGGTATGACGAGAGCGTGCCGGGCCTCCATATCAACCGATTCTGCGCCAGCGGGCTGGAGGCGGTCAATCTGGCGGCCAACCAAGTGAAGGGCGGCGCCGGGTCGGCCTATGTGGCGGGCGGCGTCGAGATGATGAGCCGGGTGCCGATGGCCTCGGACGGCGCCTCGATCGCGGTCGACCCGATTCCGGCGATGGCCAGCTATTTCGTGCCGCAAGGCATCTCCGCCGATATCATCGCCACCGAATACGGCTTTAGCCGTGACGACGTCGACGCCTATTCGGTCGAGAGTCAGCGGCGTGCTGGTGCGGCTTGGGCGGAGGGCCGCTTCTCTAAATCGATCATTCCGGTGAAGGACCAGAACGGTATCGAGATCCTGGCCAGGGATGAGCATCTGCGCCCCGAGACCGACATGCAGTCGCTCGGCGCGCTGAAGCCCGCGTTTCAGATGATGGGCGAGACCATGCCCGGCTTCGACGCCGTGGCGCTGGTTAAGTACCCGCACCTTGAGAAGATCAATCACGTCCACCATGCCGGCAACTCCTCCGGCATCGTTGACGGCGCGGCGGCGGTGCTGATCGGCGATAAGGCGTTCGGCGAGAAGTATGGCCTCAAACCGCGCGCTAAGGTGCGCTCCACTGCCAAGATCGGCACCGATCCGACCATCATGCTCACCGGTCCGGTTCCCGCCACCGAGAAAATCCTGCGCGATAGCGGTATGGCGATCGGCGACATTGACTTGTTCGAGGTGAACGAGGCCTTCGCCAGCGTAGTGCTGCGCTTCATGCAGGCGTTCGGCGTCGATCATTCCAAGGTGAACGTCAATGGCGGCGCCATCGCCATGGGTCATCCGCTCGGGGCCACCGGGGCGATGATCCTGGGCGCGCTGCTCGATGAGATGGAGCGTTCGGATAAGGCGACGGGGCTGGCGACGCTCTGCGTGGCGTCTGGCATGGGCGCGGCGACCATCATTGAGCGTGTTTGAAGAGCGAGCCTTGCCGATGTCCGCCGTCCCTCCGGAGCGCTTCGTGTTCTTCTGGAACGGTCCGTTCAGCCAATGGACGGCGTCGCCGTTTGAGTTGGATGGCCAAGGTTATCTCTGCGCCGAGCAGTATATGATGTCTCAGAAAGCGGCGCTTTTCGGCGATGAGCAGATCGCCGAAAAAATCGCCGAGGCGCAAGATCCTGGTTTGCAGAAGGCGTTAGGCCGCCGTGTGCGCGGGTTTAACCAAGCTGTTTGGGATCGGGAAAAGGTGGCGATCGTCGAGCGCGGGTCGGCGGCCAAATTCCAGCAAAATAGGGGATTCCGCCGCAAGCTGTTTCAGACCATCGGCGCGACGTTGGTCGAGGCCAGTCCGGTCGACCCGGTTTGGGGCATCGGTCTGGCGGCGGATGATCCCAGTGCGCGCGATCGGAACCAATGGCTAGGCGCCAATTTACTGGGCGAGATTCTGACCCGCGTGCGCGACCGCTTGGCGGATGAAATGGCGGCTGAAGCGAACGCCGTCGAGAGAGATTACGCAGCTCAGATCGACGCGGCGCGTTGCGATGGATGTGGCGATGAACATGATTGTTAAGAAGATTGACGGGCGTCTGGTGGTGGAGTTGCCGGAGGAACTTGTCGCCCGGCTGGACCTCAAGGAAGGCGACGAGATCGATCCAACGCCATTGCTGCGGCGTGCGCAGAACCCAGATTTCACGGCGGCGTTGGACGCCGTGGTGGAGGAGCACGCCGACGCTTTGCGCGAGTTGGCCAAATGATCGGCTGCTCCACATGAGCGGCGGTCTGAGATGGCTCACAATCGAGGAAGTCTTCGTGATCCACGAACGGCAGATCGCGGAGTTTGGCGGTGCGGCGGGACGGCGCGATGACGGGGCGGTTCGCTCCGCCTTGGCGCGTCCGCAAAACTTGGCCGCCTATGATCAGAACGCGGATTTGGCGGCGCTTGCGGCGGTTCTGGCGCATGGCCTCGCCAGGAACCACGGTTTTGTCGACGGCAATAAGCGAACCGCCCTGGCCGCGGCGGCTGTTTTCCTCCGGCTGAATGGCTCCCGGCTGCATGGCGAAACCGGAGATGTTGTTCGCGCCTTTCTAGATCTAGCGGCCGGCGGCACGGACGAAACAGCGTTCGCGTCGTGGATAGGCGGCCGCCTTATGTCGTCGCCACCCCAGGATAATTGAGCGGGAGGACCTCCAAATGAGCACCCAATTCCACTACCAAGTCGATCCGGACGGCGTCGCCGTCATCACCTGGGATGTCGGTCCGGGCAAGTCGATGAACGTCCTCAACGAGGACGGCATTCGCGAGCTGGATGGGCATATCGACACCGCCATCGCCGACGATGCGGTGAAGGGCGTGGTGATTGCCTCCGGCAAGCCCGATATGGCGGGCGGCATGGATCTGAACGTGTTGGCCCAGATCCGCGCCCAGGCCGAGGCGGCGGGGGGCAATCCGGCTGAGACGTTGTTCGGCTTCATCATGCAGATGCACGCGCTGCTGCGGAAAATCGAGCGCATGGGCGCTGATCCGAAGACCAACAAAGGCGGCAAGCCGGTCGCGAGCGCGACGCCGGGCACGGCGCTTGGCATCGGGCTGGAGATCCTGCTCGCCACCCATAAGCGCTTCGCCGCAGACAATCCTAAGGCCAAGATCGGCCTTCCGGAGATTATGGTCGGCATCTTCCCTGGTGCTGGCGGCACCACCCGGTTGGTGCGGATGCTCGGACTCATGGGCTCGGCTGAGTTCCTGCTGCAAGGCAAAATGGTGGAGCCTAAGAAGGCCAAGGCTGCGGGGTTGATCGACGAGGTGGTTCCGGCCGAGGAGTTGTTGGCCAAGGCCAAGGCTTGGGTGCTGGCCGCCCAGCCGGACGAGTATGTGAAGCCCTGGGACAAGAAGGGCTACAAGATGCCCGGCGGCGCGCCTTACACCGCGCAAGGCTTTGAGATGTTCCTCGGCGGCGTCGCCATGACGCATGGCAAGACCCAAGGCGTCTATCCGGCGGCGAAGGCGATGTTGTCGGCGGTGTATGAGGGCGCGCTGGTGGATTTCGACACCGCGATTCGGATCGAGGCGCGCTGGTTTACGAATATCCTGATGGACCCGCGCTCCAGCGCCATGATCCGCTCGTTATTCGTCAATAAGCAGGCAATCGAAAAGGGCGCACGGCGGCCCGCCGACGTGCCTGACATGACGGTGAAGAAGCTGGGCGTGCTCGGCGCCGGGATGATGGGCGCGGGCATCGCTCATGTCTCCGCCTCGGCGGGCATGGAGGTGGTGCTGATTGATCGCGATCAGGACAGCGCCGATCGCGGTCTCGCCACCATCAGCGGGCTGCTCGACGAAGGGGTTAAGCGCAAGAAGCTGACCGAAGAGAATAAGGCCGACACCCTTGGGCGCGTCACCGCCACCCCGGATTACGCCAAGCTCCAAGGCTGCGATCTAATCGTTGAGGCGGTGTTCGAGGACACCGGCCTCAAGGCCGACGTCACAAAGATGGCGGAGGCGCAGATCTCCTCGGACGCGATTTTCGCCTCCAACACCTCAACGCTGCCAATCTCTGAATTGGCCAAGGCGTCAAGCCGCCCCGGCAATTTCATCGGCATCCACTTCTTTTCGCCGGTCCACAAGATGATGTTGGTGGAGATCATTAAAGGCGCTGACACCGGCGACGCGGCGGTGGCCAAGGCGCTGGATTTTGTCCGCCAGATCAAGAAGACGCCGATCGTGGTGAACGACGCACGGTTCTTCTACGCCAACCGCTGCATCATACCGTATGTGAATGAGGGTCTACGGCTGATCACTGAAGGCGTCGCGGCGCCTTTGATCGACAACGCCGCCAAACAGGCGGGAATGCCGGTAGGGCCGTTGCAGCTCACCGACGAGACCTCGCTGGAGCTGGGGTGGAAAATCTCCCAAGCGACCATGGCGGCGATGGGGAACGCCTATCCGCGTTCGGAGGTGGATGATTTCTTGCGGGTGATGGTTCAAGACAAGGGCCGCCTGGGCCGTAAATCGAACGCAGGCGTTTACGACTATGACGACAAGGGCAAACGTCAGGGCTTTTGGCCGGGCCTCGCTGAGATGTACCCGCACAAGGCTGAGCAGCCTGGCGTTGGGGAGGTGAAGAATCGTCTCCTCACCATTCAGGCCCTTGAGGCGATCAGGGCGTTGGAGGAAGGCGTTTTGGTCGACATCCGCGAAGGCGACGTTGGCGCGATCCTGGGCTGGGGCTTCGCGCCTTGGTCCGGCGGGCCGCTCTCCTGGGTGGATCTGATGGGTGCGCCGAAATTCCTCGCGCTTTGCGATGATCTGACGGCGCGCTGTGGCGAGCGCTTCAAGGCCCCTGCCCTGCTGCGCGACATGGCGTCAAAGAACGAAAGCTTTTATGGACGGTTTGCGCCGGCGGCGCAGGCGGCGTGATCCATTCTCGCCGCGCTGGGAGGCGGACTAATCCGCCATCTCAGCGTTGGCGGGGATTGGATGCGGGGTGATGGAAGTAAAATTATTCCTTGTTTTGGCTGTGATTGGCGGGTCGATCGCGGCTTTGATCTTGATTCGCTACGCCGTTCGCGGTCTGTGGCGGCCTCAAGCCCCGATGGCGCGGCAATCGCAGTCTCAAAGCCAGGGCGGCGGCGCGTCTTTCGATGGATGGACGGGATCGCCGTTTTGGCGATGGGTGGCGCGGCTGGCGGCGTTGGCGGGGTTAATATCCGTCGGCCTGCAAGTGGCAGACATGGTGCTCTCCAGTGGCTGACGGGCGGATTTATGTTTTGGAGTGAACAAATGACGATGCCGGTTCGCGGCGTTTTGCTGGGCGTGCTCGCTATGGCGGTCGTGGTGGCCGCCTCGAATGTGTTGGTTCAATACCCGGTGAACGAATGGTTGACCCTGGGCGCCTTCACCTACCCTCTCGCCTTTCTGGTAACCGATACCGCCAACCGCCTGTTCGGCCCGGCCGCAGCGCGCCGGGTGGTGTTCGTCGGGTTTCTATTGGCGGTGCTGTTGTCGATCTGGCTGGCGACCCCGCGTATCGCCATCGCCTCGGGAACCGCGTTCTTGACGGCGCAACTGCTCGATGTGGCCGTGTTCGACCGCCTGCGCGCCGGGAGTTGGTGGCGGGCGCCGTTGGTGTCGTCAACCCTGGGCTCGATGGTGGACACTGCGCTGTTTTTTACCCTCGCCTTCGCACCGGGTTTAACCCTGTTGGGGCCGGATGAGGTTTGGGCGCAGGACGTGGTGCCGCTACTCGGCTTTGGGCCGGAGACGGCGTTCTGGATCAGCCTCGCCGTGGGCGATTTCTTGGTGAAAATGGCGATCGCGTTAGCGGCGCTGGGCCCCTACCGGCTACTCACAGCGCGCGCATGGCCGTAGGTGATCTATACATGTAGGCGGCGCTGTGACGTCTTGGCCCTTGCGCCGCCTCATATCTTTGTCTTCTTTCCCGCCTCGGTTTCTGGCAGACACGCCTCGAGTTAGAGGCGCGGATTGCAATCAACGGGGGGTCAAGATGACCAGCAGTGATATGGCGGCCGATATGCCGATGCCCGGCATGTCGGCGACAGCCGAACGGTCTTCTGTATTCTCAAGTATGACGCCAGCTTTATTCAAGGGTGAAACAGGCCGTTTGGCTTGGCTTGTTTTACGCACCACCTTTTTTACGATAATAACGCTTGGTATTTATCGTTTTTGGATGAAGACTAAGGTTCGTCAATATTACTGGAATGCGGTTCGAGTTGATGATGAACCACTCGAATATACCGGCACAGCGCTGGAGCTCTTTGTCGGCTTTTTGGTCGCTGTGTTGTTCTTGGCGGTATATCTTGGCGCGATCACATTTGGGTTGTTGTATCTCTCGATTGTGCAGTTGGAGCAGATTCCTGTCATCGCTCCTCTGACATTCATCGCCGTTTTGCCGTTTCTGCCTTACGCCGCATACAGATCGCAGCGTTACCTGTTGTCTCGCACCCGATGGCGCGGCATTCGGTTCGGCCTCGAACTTGCCGCCTGGAGCTATACGCTGCGTTGGTTCTTATGGGCGTTGTTGTCGATCCTGACGCTCGGTTTGACCTCTCCGTTGGGCGATTATTCGCTCCGACGCTTCATTACCAAGCGGATGAGTTTTGGGGATCAGAAGTTTCGCTTAGAGGGCGGTGCCGGCGGGCTCTATGGTGGCTATTTGTGGTTCTGGGGGATCGCAGCAGCCACTGTGGCGGGGCTTGTTTACATGTCAGTGACGGCTGAAACCGACGCCTTTGGTGAGCCGGTAATGGACCCGCTCGTCTTGACGCTGGTGTTTGTCGGCTATATCGCGGCGTTTCTCGCCTATTTATGGTATGGCGGCTATCGGTTGCGCTACATCTTAAATAATACTGTCTTCAGTGATAATGTTCGTCTCCATTCTCAACTTAGCCCATGGCGCTTGGTTGGGATTATGTTCGGCGGATATTTACTCACATTCCTCGTGATGTTGGTGACTGTGGTTGTCTTGGTGGCGATCGCGGCTGGCATCGCGTATGCTACTGACGCGGCGGGTGCTGGTTTAACCCAATTCATCCCTGAGGAGGGGGAGCAGCTGGACCCTGCGGCAATCATGACGTTTGCTGGCGTGTTCCTCGTCGCCTTTTTGGTCGTGAACATGGTCGCCGCCATGTGTGCGCAGGTGTTTATCATGCATCGCATCACAGCGCGCATTGTCGAGAGCACCCAAATCGAGAACCTACACAGCCTTGGAGCCGCCCGTCAGCAGCCGCACGCGGAAACTGGCGGCGAGGGCTTTGCAGACGCGCTCGACGTCGGGGCGTTTTAAAACGGGCGGCGCTGGGGGGAACTCCTCCAGCGCCGCATTCCATGTTTGGATTTGTATTGAATGCTCCGAAATGGGCCGGCTGGTCCGTATCGGGCGTATTGATAGGGAGCCTGGGCGATGACAGGGCTGGGAAGGATCGGTCTGAACGCCAAGGCCGACTATTACGACGGTCAAACCGCTGGAAAACGGGAGATCGAGGTTCGGCTTGGAGGCGATGCGATCGCTTTATATGGGCCTGATGGCCGAGCGATTGTCGCATGGCCGCTCGCGACCTTGCGTCGGCTTCCCGGATCGGGAAAGTCGCCAGATGAATTGCGCTTGATCCCTGATTTCGAGAGCGAAGAGCGTCTCGTGCTGCGTGATCGCTATATGATCGCCGCCATCGAGGATGTCGCTGCAGGGCTCAACAAACGCCGCCCGCCGAAACCTGGCATGGTGCGCCGGCTCGTCCTCTGGATAGGCATTGCCGCTGCTTCGGTGGCCGCACTGGTGTTCGTGGTCGCGCCGTTGTTGTCCGACACAATCGCGCCGATGATCCCGCCTGAGAGCGAGGTCGCATTGGGCGCTCAGATTGCGGATCAGATTGCGGCTGAGGGTGTCATCTTCGCTGGCATCGAGCCGGGGGCTTGCGAGGCGCCTGAAGGCCTCGCCGCCCTCAACAAGATGGTGGCGCGGTTGGAGCCGGTGTCGGACTCGCATGTGCCCCTGAATGTGCGTGTGCTAAATGGCGACATGGTCAATGCCTTCGCATTACCGGGTGGGCATATCTTTTTTGTGAGGGGGTTGCTCTCCACCGCCGACTCGCCCGAGGAGGCCGCTGGTGTGTTGGCGCATGAGATTGGTCATGTGGTCGGCCGCGATCCCACTCGGAATATCTTGAGAAGCTTCGCCTCCGCAGCCGTGATCAGTACGGTGCTCGGCGATTTTCTCGGTGGCTTCGTGCTTGTGGCTCTGACCAACGCCGCAATCGACGCCAGCTATTCGCGCGAGGCCGAGGCTGAAGCGGATCAAACCGCTCTCAGGCTGCTGGAGGCGAGTGGTTTGCCGTCGCGACCGCTATCGGGTTTCTTCCTCCGTTTGAAGGAGGAGCTCGGTGATGGCGATAGCTACTTAGAGAAATATCTCGCGTCTCACCCCAACAGCAGCTCGCGAGAGGTTGTCTTCGCCAGTGCGCCTGGGGCCGATCTCGATAATTTTGAGCCGGTGTTGACTCCTCAGGAATGGGACGCTTTGCAGAAAATCTGCGACTGATACCGTTCACCGAGTGGGATTGGGGGGATTTTGGGCTAAGCCGCAAATTTAGCAGAGCGGTCGGTTTACTCTGACCGCTCTGGCTCCTTCCAGATATCGACATGCTCAAACAAGGTCACAGTGGAGGGAGTAGCGGCTTGCTCCGAAGCTTGCTGTTGAGGCGCTTGCGCGTTGATGGAAGCGGCGTTGAGAGCGCCAGCCGCGGCGAGGGCCACAGCAATAAGCATGGCCGATTTTATGCCGATATTGCTCGCTTGTGCGGGCAGCGGCGTTGAGAAGCGTGGGGCCGAGTTATCGACCTTAGCTCTAGGCTGCGGTTGATGATCCCAAAGGAGTAAGGTGGCGTTGTTTTGGCGGGGCTCAGCGAGCTCTTGTATCGCTGCCATGATTCGATCGGCGCTTTCCGCCGCAGACCCGTCTTGCTCCGTGGATAACAGATCAGCCAATTCTTTCTGGCTGAGAGTGTTGACGCCCTCACTTGTCATCAGCAATCGGTCCTGAGCGAGCAGCCGGATATACCGAAGGTCGACCAGGGCAAGCGGGCCGCCAACCAGGGCGGAACGGAGCGCCTTACGCTTAGGATGGTTGTTAGCCTGGGCTTGAGTGAGCTCTCCGCGTTCAACCTGATTGGAGAGTTCACTGCGCAGTGAGTGATCCTCGTTGAGGCGGTGCAGAGCCCCGTCGCGCACCAACCAAAGCGCGGTGCCGCCGACACTGACCCAGAATAATAGGCCGTTGTGCTGATAGGCCGCGACCAACGTGGTTCCGACTCCGTTGAGCACTCCTTGGGGGTCGATACTGTCACGCACCGCGTCATTGGCGGCGTCTAGAGCGGCGCGCAGGCGCAACTCAGCTGGTGCGGAGTCCTCCTCGGTGAACGCTTCTATGAAGGCGGAGACGGCTGCGCGACTGGCGGTTTGGCCGTCCGAGACGCCGCCCATGCCGTCAGCGAGGACACATAAACTGCCCCCTCCCGGCAAAGTGATGGCCTCCGCATGATCCTGTTGTGTTGCACGGGCGCCAATCCAATCCCGTATTGCGATAGCCCGCGCTGTTTCTACCGCAGTTAAAATCACATCCTCGTGCGCGTCAGTCAAATATTCACTAGGTTCGTTGAGAAGTGATGGCCTTTGGGTCAACATTTTAGGTCCATTGTGTAGTCAACAACGAGAGCTGCCGTGTGAAATATCTGAAAACAAAGTAAAGTGACGTTGACGGTCACGTCAATTAATACATTTGCCTTTGGTTTCTATTTTAAGGGTGACTGAGGCAGTCGAACAACCTGCAGAAGTCAGGGCGAGTCTGATTGCAGAGCGATGGCGCTCGTCGGATGCGCCTTCAACGAAATGAATGCAGCGCTACTTGGGGGTGGGGATGGAGCTGTTTGTCGTAACTGTTGATTTCGGGATTAAGCCCGAATTCTTTGATGAATTTCTTTCCCGAGTTCGGCGTCAAGCATCGGATAGCCTGTCGCTTGAGCCGGAATGTCGCCATTTCGACGTTTGTGTCGGCTTGGGCGCGCCGTCGAAACTGTTCTTATATGAGGTTTATGACAGCGAGGCTGCGTTTGATCGTCATTTAAGCTCGGAGCATTTTTTGGCGTTCAATGATGAAGTCACGCCTTGGGTGGAGAGCAAAACCGTCAGTAAGTTCAAGCTTTTGCCTGACGCTGAGTGAAAGTGGACGAGGGGAGCTGCCGTGCGTTCGTCGATAGAGCGTGCGGCAGAGTTTTTCTTGCGGCAGCTTATACGGCAGGCCGGGCGTTTACGCTCCCGCCATATCCGAGATCGCTTTAGCCTGCGCCAACAGCTTCTTGGCCGTCTCCACATGCAGGTTCTCGACGATTTTGCCCTCGACCACCGCCACCGCTTCGCCCTTTGAGATGGAGTCTTCGTAGGCGGCGACCTGTTTTTGGGCGAGATCCAGCTCCTCAGCCGAGGGGGCGAACACCTCGTTGGCGATCTCCAACTGCGCCGGATGAATCAGAGTGCGGCCATCGAAGCCCATCTCCTTTGATTGTTGACATGCCGCCCGCAACCCATCCTCATCCTTGAAGGCGTTATATACCCCGTCGAGAATCGCCAGCCCGTAGGCCCGTGCGGCCAACATGCACAGCCCGAGGCCGGTGATCATCGGCAGCCGCAACTCGGTATGGGCGGCCCCCAGTTCGTTGGCGAGGTCGTTGGTGCCCATCACCAAGGCGTCGAGGCGAGGAGTGCTTGCGGCAATGCTCTCCACATGCAGCATGCCGCGTGGGGTCTCGATCATGGCCCAGAGCCGTGTGGCCGACGTTGCGCCCCAGCGGTTAATCAGACCCTCGATCTCTTCGATTTGGGGCGCGGCGTTCACCTTTGGGATGAGGATCGCGTCCGCCCCCGCAACCGCCATCGTCTTGAGATCCGCTTCGCCCCAAGGGGTGTCGAGCCCATTGACCCGTACGATCAGTTCCCGCTGGCCATAGCCGCCTTGCTTCAACGCCTCAGCGATCATGCCTCGCGCGGCTTCTTTCTCAGAAGGGGCGACCGCGTCCTCCAGGTCGAGGATCAGGCAATCCGCGGACAGCGTCTTCGCCTTCTCCAGGGCAC
Source organism: Paracoccaceae bacterium (assembly GCA_019634215.1). GTDB lineage: Bacteria > Pseudomonadota > Alphaproteobacteria > Rhodobacterales > Rhodobacteraceae > JAHQVS01. The sequence continues at coordinate 23,710 of JAHQVS010000101.1, forward strand.
GCAGTTTTGAGCCTGGCATATACAACACCGAGCGGCGGGGACGGTGTGCGGTGGCTTCAGGCTCAAAGGCGGGCGCGTTGGACATCGACGGTTTCCTATGCGTGGTCTCGGTTCCTTTTGCGCATAGCATCCCCCTTCGGGTCTGACAGCCCAATCGTAGATTTTCATTGACTGTGTGCGCCTGCAGATCTCTGATTTAAGGTCAGGAATGTTGACTGGGTTTTCACTATGACCTCAGAAGCCACGCCTACTTTACCGACGAAGGGGGAGAACCGCCCGGACGCCGTCGCCTATGGTCGTGACCTGAGGCAGGGCCTTGGCGTTAATCTGCTGGTGCGTGATGTGCCAGCTGAGGCGCGGTTCTTAGTCCAAGCGTTCGGGGTATCAGTTTCGTATTTCGACGATGATTTTGCCATTGTCGCCGGCTTTGGTGCGGAGTGGATGCTGCATTCTGACGGCTCTTATCAGTCCAATCCTCTGATCGGGGTGGTGCGTGGTTCTGATGAGGCGGGGGGCGTGCGCGGCGCGGGTATTGAGCTGCGGCTCTACGGCTGCGATCCGGACGCCGCCGTCGTTCGGGTTGAGGCGTTAATTGAGGTTGACGCCGAAGCGGTGATCCTTGCCGCGGCGATGGATAAGCCTCACGGCCAGCGGGAGGCCGTGATCATTGATCCAGAGGGGTATGTTTGGGTCCCGGGCATCCCAATCTGACCACGCGCTTAGTATTTCCGCCTTAAGGTGAGCTGACCACACGGAAGCCGACATCACTATACCGCATTGGTCTGCCGGATCGCGGCCGCGACGCGAATTGCCGCGCTGACGACCTCAAGCTGCGAGCATCGCTCTTCCAGGAGCCGCCGCGTTTCACTTGGCGCTTACACAGCGGCCCACCGACGGCGTTGGCGGTGTTGGGAGCATCCTCATAGTTGCGCTCGTAACAATCTATCACCCACTCAGAAACGTTGCCGTGCATACCGTACAAGCCCCAACCGTTGGGTGAAAAGGTCCTCACAGCAACTGAGGCGCGCACAATACTGCGGTCGCGGTCGCCTTCCATCCGGGTGTTCCAGCGATACAGTGCGCGGTCGCGAGACAGCGTGTCACCCCAGGAGAATTCCGTGGTGGTTCCGGCGCGGGCGGCGTATTCCCACTCCGCCTCGGTGGGGAGCCGGTAGGGTGCGCCCTCCACCTTGCTGTTCAGCCAATCGACATAAAGCTGCGCGTCTTCCAGAGACACTTCAGCTGCCGGGTGGTCGCCTCGGCCCTTGCCGCTGTCACTCGGGACATAGCCACCGCAGCCGCCGTCCAACGCGCAGACGTCCCATTGCGCATAGGTGATTTCGGTGTCGCTGATAGCGAAGCGAGGTGTTTCAACAGCACGAATCGGTCGCTCATTGCGGTACGCGTACTTGCTGGTGGAGCCCATCAGGAACCGGCCGGCCTCCAGAACCACCATGGTGGGGCATTGGTCGCAGTCTTGAAACGTGCTCAACGCGCCGCCGGTGCTCAGCTCTATGGCGCCGCTTGACCGTGGCCTGGTGGCTCCAACCTCGCCACAGGTCTCAGCGAAATTGGTGAGGCAAGCACGATAGGCGGTGAACGCCGCGTCGCAATCAGGAGAGGGAGTCGCGTTGTTCGGGATGGCGATCGACCCAGCTCCGACCCGCTCCAGGCAAGTCTCCGGCAGGTTGTCAGCGCAAACAGAGCTGGGGTCGGCGCAAAGCGGATTCTCTTGCGCGGTGGCTGGAGCAGCGATAATCGCCAGGGCGCTCCAGACCGACAAGCAGAACAGGGCGATCGAGACGGGGACGTGCATGGCGCGGCTCCTGAGTCGGCTTTAACCGTCGCGCATGTAGGCATGTTCAGTCGAACAAGCTCAATCCGTATTTTTTGATCATTTTGAGCAGCTCAGCCTGGTTTTCATACTCATACAGTCGAATTTTCGGCAGTGCGGTAGAGTTTGACGCCGCCACCCCTTCGCGCATCAGAAACGGCAACTTGCAGCCCTTGCGCACGAACCAGACCGAATCCACCCCATATCCCAACGCCATGCCAGCCTCGGTCAACACGCTCGAGACCACCTGATCCTCGTAAATCAGGATGAAGTGGCGCGAGGAGCGGAGCTTTTTCGCATTCTCGCGAAGGGAGCGGCCGGGAAGATCGAACTCGTCGATGTGTTCGATGCCGCGCCACGCATAGAACACCTTGAGCTTGGGGTCCTTCTCGATCAGGGATTGGGCGACATGCTCCAGAGTGTCGCGAATGTCGGGTTGATTGCGCTCGGCCTGCGCCGCCATCGGCGCTGCGATAAACACATCGCAGCGGCTTCCGAACAGCGAATAGGGGGTCATAAACATCGAGGCGACACCGGTCAGCGCCAATAGACCGCACAGAAACAGCGTTATGTAGCTGCCAACCAAGTTGTCGGATGGAAAACTGCTCACGGAAAAGATCAGCAGCGCCACGATCGCAATGATGCAAATGAATAGGACTCTGAGCGATGGTGGAACAAAGCTCGACAAGGTTTCGATAAATTTCCGGAGGGTGTCCATCGCCTCATTTCATTTCGCAGCTGAGCGACAGCCTTAGGCCGAGGGCCGGCTGGGAGCGCTTGTCGCGTTCATTTACCACGACTTATCGGCAACCTTTTCCCTAAGGACAAGCCATGGCGGGACTGCGATTGAATGTTGATGGAGATAGAGAGTTGAGGGCTTAATCAGCTAATTCGCTTGGAATGTCGTATAATCTATCTTTACATTTTCTGGCCAGCTCTTCAGCGCTTTTATAAGTAGATATTGAAATTGTAGGCATGAAGTCTACTCTGCGCGCGCCATCTCTCGCGCCTATTAATAAGTAAGGTAAATCTTCTGGGTTCCTAACAAATATGAATGTACGCTTTTTCATGCCAAGCGCCATGCCCAGCTCGATTAAAGCACTTGTCAGCACCTTTTGCGGGTAGATGAATATAAATATATTGGCGTCAGCCAGTGTCATCACATCATCTTGAAAGGCGTCGCTTGGCGATGGCGTGAAGTCTGTTTTGTTCGGCTTCTCTTCCCCTGCAAAATAAACAGTATCGACGCGGCGCATGTCGCGAAGCTCTTGTTGAAGATAAGAAATGTCGTGAAAGTTTTGTTTGTATTCTTGCTTGGATGAGGCCGACATAGGAGCGGCTAGAAAAATACGGTAACTATCAATCGGGCGAGTGGCGCGCGTCATCTGGGTCTCTAAGTCGAACCGATCGCCATCAGGCATGGCCCTGTCTCCCTCAGATTTACGACCCACACCCTAAATGTGGGGTTAATTCGTTTCAATGATACAAAATAACAGATATCTCTTTTTGCTGAGGCGATGTGGTACCCACGCCTGCAATCCTGGTCAAGTCTACCGCGATCAGCGATGCATGTCGCGTTGTTTGAGAAAGGTTTGGCGTAGCTCGGCGTCATTGTAACTTGGGCGGGTGCAAATCCAACAACCGCCAAACCTCCAGTCTCAGGGCTTCGGTGCGCGCGTCAATCTCCTCTGCTCCCCAGGTTTCAGCGGTGACGACGCTGCGCAGCAGGTGGTGTCGCCGCGCCTCTTCGACAAGAACATCCCGTTTGGCGCGATAATCGAGGTTGGCGACGAGATTGTTGGCCGTACGGCTCATCATCGCCAGGTTGCCGAGCGCGTAGCACAGCCGATCATAACCAGCGCTGTTCTCGGCCGCCGCGGCACTTTCAGAGAATTGCTCGGGATTGCGCGGCAGCACATGCTCGACCGTGGCGGACCGCATCAATGAGGGGAGGTCTTCCCGCCACTCCGCCGTCTCCAATAAGCGCGTCAGCGCACTCCAGAGCCAATCGTCTTTAATTTGAGAGCGTAGAGCGCGATCAACCTTTTGGCGCTGCCGGTCGGTTGGAAACAGGGTGGCGCGGCCCTGTATGGTCGGGTCGCGCCCGGCCTTTGCTGTGCGCATCGCCTTGGCGTAGATCAGCCTCCGGTCTTGCGTGGAAAGGTCAGCCAGCGCCAGCGCCATACCCCGGCTGAGTAACCGGTTAAACCATTGACGATGCTGGGCCTGGTTGGATGCGTTTACTCCTTCGGCGGCGTCTTGCCGTTCCCGTTGTCTCCAGCGCCACAACGCAAGGGGACGCCATTCGTCCCAGGGTAGAAAGCTGAGCCGCCAGAGCGCGCGATGTAGCTCATCTTCGCTGGGATCAGCTTCGATCTCTTTCAATCTCCACCAGCATTCCTCCCAGTGGACCAGTTCCGCCATCCAGCCGCGAATCGCGTCACCGGGATGGCTTCGCCGTACATAGTCGCCAAGGTCGGTCTGCCACTGCCGACTTTGCGGTTGGCCACGCTCAATCAGGTCGACAGCGGCGAGGAATTTTTCGACGTCAGGACCAAGACGGGCGGTGATATCGCCCCAAAGATGCTCCACCTCGGCCTCGGCTTCGGCGGAGGCGGCGCATCCGACCAGCTGGCCCTTGAGGATTTCGGTGGGGCGCAGCGGTTTGCCGTAGAGGTTGGTGGAGACGAAAATCTGCCGCGCCAGCTCAGGTGCGAGCACTTGTGTCACAGTGACCACCGCGCGTTCGGCGACAAAGCTCCCGAAGCGGCGGCGGCGGTCCGGGTCCCAAGGCTCGTACCGCCGCAGGATCAGGTTTTTGACCCGTTGAATCTGTTTACCCAAATCAAGGTTGGCGGTGATGATGCGTTGGCGCAGCGCGCCGCCCTCGGTTTGGGCGTCGCGGATCAGCGTTTGGTCGCGATGGCGCAGGTCTAGCCGAAACCCACGGTCATTGGCGATCAGCGGCCGCAGCGCCGCCTTGCCCGTCTCGGTTGGATCCAAATCGCGCAGAACGGCGAAGAGGATGGTTAAGGTGGTGGTGCGCTGAAGGCCGTCATAGATTTCGATTGAGTCCAACGGGTCTTCTGGGTCGTCACCTTCCGCCAGCACTACCGACCCCAGAAAGAAGGTCGCGACAGGTGGCGAATCATGGGTCTGCTCGATCTCCCACGCTTCGCGAGCTTCCACCTCTGCCCAATACGCCTCCACGGCGACGAACATCTCCTCCAGATCTTCCAGCAGCTGCTGCGCGTCCGGAGGCTCCCAACAATAGCTGCGCTGCACCGACGCCGGGCGAAATCGCCCTAGGGTCAGGAATTGCTCGATCGTGGCGATGCGCACCCCGATGACAGGCTCTTCGAGCATCGGGGCTGCGTCGAAATCTTCCATGTTCAGGACGCCCTATAAGATTTGATTTCGGCGCCTGACGACGAGAGGCGCTGCTTCAGCGGCATGAATTGGCCGTCTGCAATACAGCAGGAGCCGTTTGGGAGCGCGTCCTGAAGTAGGGGCGCCTCAAGCCGAGCCACTTCCCCTTTGAGCCGCTAAACACGGGGCGGCTTCTTTAAGTATAAAAGCAATTACTGGCTATGCATAGTTTTTGGGCAAGTTGACGCGCCCTCGTATGAATAATAGCAGCTGATACAGTCCCCCAAACACATAAACTGGGAGATTTCGATTTTTATAGACTTGTTGATAACAGCTATGTTGCCAAACTGTCGGTGAAGCGTCATCGTTTTGTCATGTTTCGGTCGTGTCCGGACCGAGTTGGATCACGTCATCGTTTTGTGCGTGGCTAAACTTGAGGAGAATGCGTTGACAGCTTTCCCGCCCCTCACAAATTTTCTCTCAGTTAAGCGCACCATGGGGCTCCATTTGATGGCCGCAGTGGTGCTCTCAACCGCTGTCGTTGGTGGTTTGCCAGGATCAGCTTGGGCCGAGGCCGGGCAGGACAAATGCGGTCAGCGCGACCGGATGGTTGAACACCTGAAGGCCACCTATGGAGAGATCCGCCGCGGCGGTGGTTTGCAGTCCGCCACGGGCTTGATGGAGCTGTATGTGTCTAGTGAAGGCAGCTGGACCCTGCTGCTCACGCGGCCTGACGGCACCAGTTGTCCTGTCGCCGTCGGTGAGGCGTGGCGCAATGACGGCACGCCGTTCCCTAAGGGCGAAAAACCTGCCTGAAGCCCAGGTTGTTTGAGTGTCGCTCAAACAGCCTGGGGCAACATCCCGAGACTTCTCAAGCCAAACCGGCCTGAGAAGCGTATCTATCTGAGATCAGCTACGGGCCATAATCCGGCCGTTGCGTCTCCCGCCCCTCTTGTATGGTGCGAAGTTCGGCGACCTCTGTGCGCAATTGCTTGATTTCATTGAGCAGAAGGTCAAATCGCTCTTGATCGGCGGCCTCTTCCTTATCTCGCAGATCTTGCAACGCTTCCTCCCGGTCATCCTGCATGGCGTCGACGATAATTCCGATAAACAGGTTCAAAACCGCGAAAGCCGTCACCACCACGAACACCAGGAAGAACAGCCACGCCCAGGCGTACTCCGCCATAAAGCTGCGGGCGATGCTGCTCCAATCTTCCAGTGTCATGATCTGGAACAGGGTGAACAGCGAGCTTCCAAGCGTGCCGAAATACGTTTGCGCGTCCTCGGTTGTTCCTTCCCCAAAGGTTTCGGTCGCGAACACGGCGAACACATAGAACACCACGGCGAGCACCCCGATCACCGTCGCCATTCCGGGGATGGCGTTCAGCAGCCCGGCCACGACGCGGCGCATCTTTTGTGACACGGATAGCAGCCGCAGCACTCTGAGCACGCGTAAGGTTCGGATCACCGAGAGGTTGCCCGGCAGCGGCAGCAGCGCGACGGCGACCACGGTCACATCGAACCAGAACCATCCGGATTTGAAGGCGTCGAAACGGTCGGCGATCAGGCGGAGCCCGAGTTCGGCGACGAATACGCAGAGAATGGCCGAGTCGATCCAGTTCAACAGATCGCCGAATTGCGCGTTGATCTGATCGCTGGTCTGCATGCCGATAATGATGGCGTTGACCAAAATTAGAATCGTCACGCTCCAGCGGAAAATTTCGGAATGCACCACCTGCTGCAGCGGCGTTTGTGGCGTCGCCTCCGCCCCATCGCTGGCTTGACCGTGATCCCTCGCCATCTTCGTCTCCTTCGACAGACCCAATCCAGGCCCGCGCCGACGGTCCGACGGCCTGAACACGAGAAAATTCAGCTGGTGATGCGCGACCACGCTTAGGGGCTCAACTGGAATCCGTCGCCGCGCGCCGGTTTTGCCCGTCACTGACGCAGTCCTCGCCCGGTTCCGGAGTGGGTTGACAGCGCTCTGCAATTAATGAAAAAAAATGAAAAAATTCATTTATCCATTTTGAGCGTGTTGGCCTGAAGCCATGCTTGCAAGCGTTCTCCGGTGGGAATGCGACCAAATGGAGGAGGTAAAGATGACGGAGACTCAACCACCGGTTGGCCGAAGCGGCGGCGGCGGCGTAGAGCAAACCAGCGTCATGCGCGCCGCCGAGGCGATTGTGCGATTGCGTTGGCTCTGGATAGCGATGACGCTGGTGATCGTCGTGGTGTCCGCTTTGGGGCTAGGGCGCCTCACCCTGGACCCGAGCGCGCGCGTGTTCTTCGACCCGAAAAACCCCGACCGGATCGCGCTCGACCGTTTCGAAACCATTTTCGCCAAAGACGACAACCTGATGTTCGTCATCGCCCCTAAGGGCGGCGACGTTTTCACGCCGGAGATGCTTGCGCTTCAGGGGCGGATCACCGAATGCCTCTGGCGCCTGCCCTTCGTGCGGCGAGTCAATTCCCTCACCAATTTCCAACATACCTACGCCGAGGCCGACGATATGATCGTGCGCGACCTCGTGCCCGATCAGCCCTATGGCCGCAGTCTTGAGAATAACGCCTGCGATCTAGATCTCGATGCGGTTGCCGTGACGCCGGAAATGGCGGCGGAGGCGCGGGAGATCGCGCTGTCTAGGGTCGAGTTGCTCAACAGCTTCGTTGATCCCGATGGCGAGGTGGCGCAGGTGCAGACCCTGTTCAAACTGCCTGGGCTGAACAAAGCGCAAGAAGTGCCTGTGGTCGCGGCCGAGGCGCTGGCGCTTGCCGAGCAAGTCGAGGCCGCTTTCCCGGATGTTTCGGTGAAGCTCTCTGGTGCGATCATGATCAACAATCAGTTCGCCGGCGCGGCGCAGGCGGACGGGCAGCTACTGACCCCGCTGATGTTCCTGGCGATCCTCGTCCTGGTGGGGCTGACGCTGAGAAGTGTGATCGCAACATTCATGACGTTGATCGTGATCATCGTGTCGTCGTTGGCGGGCCTTGGGGCTTTGGCGTGGTCGGGCGTGCCAATCAACTCGGTGACGGCGCTGTCCTATCTTTACATCTCCACGCTGGCGGTCGCTTCCGCAGTGCATATTCTAGCCAGCGTCCGTCAAACCATGCCCGAGACTGAAGATCGGCGCGAATGGGCCCGGCGGGCGTTGTCAGAGCATATGGTCGCGATCATCGTCGCCTGTGTGACGACGGCCATCGGGTTCTTGTCGCTGAACTTCTCGATCTCTCCGCCCTTCAGGCAGCTTGGCAATATCGTCGCGTTTGGGGTGATCGTCTCGATGGTGCTGACGCTCACGCTGCTGCCAGCGCTGGTCACCTTGCTGCCGATGCGCCGCCGCTTGGTGGCGCCGACGGCTGCGGTCTTTATGGCTCGCCTGGGCGATTGGGTGGTGGACAACCGCCGCATGCTGTTGCCGGGCATGGCGCTGATGGTGGTTCTTTGCGGGCTGGGAATTCAGCGTATCGTGTTGGAGGACGACTTCGTTCGCTACTTCGACGAGCGCTTTCAATTCCGTAAGGACGTTGACTTTATCGAGGCAGAGCTGACCGGGATCAATTTGCTTGAATGGCCGCTGGACAGTGGCGAGACCGACGGCATTAACGATCCCGAGTATCTCGCCAAGGTGTCGGCGTTCGTGGACTGGATGCGCGAGCAGCCCGAGGTGACCTCGGTTCGATCGGTCACGGACACGATCAAGCGTCTCAACATGAACATGAACAGCGATGACCCCAGCTATTACCGGCTGCCCAAGGTCCGTGAGGAGGCGTCGCAGTATCTGTTCCTGTATGAGCTGTCGATGAACTACGGCATGGATCTGACCGATCAGATCGATATCGACCGGCGGATCATGCGGGTCTCCAATGCAATGACCGGCGTCACCACGGCTGACATGCGCGCTTTCACCGAAAGGGCGAAGGAGTGGTTGAGCGTAAATGCGCCGGACTTAACAACCGGCCCGGACGGCAAAAGAGACCCGACCGGCCTAGTCCACGTGTTCAACCTAATCTCGGAGCGGGACGTCAAGGCGATGCTCGGAGGCACGGTGTTGGCCTTGGTGCTGATCTCTGGCGTGCTGCTGTTTGTTCTGCGTGATGTGAAGGTGGGTGTGGTGTCCTTGGTGCCCAACCTGATCCCCGCCGTGATGGCGTTTGGGGTTTGGGGCTACACGGCTGGCGCGGTGACATTAGCGATCGCGGTGGTGCTGGCCGCCACGCTGGGCATCGTGGTCGACGATACCGTGCATTTCCTCTCGAAATACGTCAAAGCCAGAAGAGAGGGGAAAAGCCCAGAGGATTCAGTGCGCTATGTGTTCCGAACCGTTGGGATGGCCTTGCTGATCACTACCTTGGCGTTGATCGCGGGCTTCTTGGTGTTGGCGCAATCCGGCTTCGCCGTGAATGGCGACTTGGCGCGTCTCACCGCGCTCACGATCGCCATCGCGTTGATCGCCGACTTCCTGCTGCTCCCGCCCCTGCTGATTGTGATTGATCGAATGATGCATCGTAAAAGGAGCGTCGACATGACCCCGTCAAAGTCCGCCGCCACGACAGCGGCTCTGTGTCTCGCCCTTCCTCTCGCGGCCGTGCTGCTCGCCCCTGGGACGGCGCGGGCGGAAACGCCGGAGGAGAAAGGGCTCGCCATCGCCGTCGAGGCCGATAAGCGCGACCTCGGATGGAGCGACATCCGAGTCGATGGTGAGATGGTGTTGCGCGACGCTTCAGGACGCGAAAGCCGCCGCACATACGAGAACCTGTTCCTAGAGGTTCCGGCCTCCGAGCTCGGCGACAAGTCCATCATCGTGTTCGACAGCCCGCGCGACATCAGGGGCACCGGTCTGCTGACCCACGCCGAGATTGAGCCGAAAGATGACAATCAGTGGTTGTATTTACCGGCGATTAAGCGGGTGAAGCGGATCTCTTCCTCGAACCGTACGGGTAAATTCGTCAGTTCTGAGTTTTCGTATGAGGATCTCGGCGCACAGGAAGTTGATGATTATGAATATAAATGGCTGCGTGATGAGCCATGCCCTGGCGCGGAAGATCTGACCTGTTTCGTTTCGGAGAGCTATCCGAAAAATCAACGCTCCGGTTACTCAAAGCGCGTGTCTTGGACCGATCAGAACGAATACCGTCTGATGCAGGTGGAGTTTTACAATCGGCGTGGCGATTTAGAGAAAGTACTGACCTTTAATGGGTATCAGCAGTATCTCGATAAATATTGGCGCGCGGACAAACTGACGATGGTGAATAAGCAGACCGGCAAAGAGACCGATCTTATCTCAACCAACTATCGGTTTAAGACGGGGCTTGAGAATGGGCAGTTTGTGTCGCAGGCGCTGCCGCGCATGGCGCGATGAGGCGAAACCTATGCGGGTGAAAGCATGTGGCGTTGCGGCGGGCGTTTGGCTCGCCGCCGTTGGCGGAGCAGCGGTTGCTCAGGAGGCCGAGAAAGAGGAAGTCTCGCCTCTCGATCCTGAGGCTGTAGAGTTCTACGGATCAGCGGAGTTTGAAGGCTCCGTGTTTGCCAAGGAACCGGCCTTCGCCGGCCAAAACCGCAACGATTTCTCCTTTGCGATCGAGCCAACACTGTTGGCTGAGTGGTTTAACGGTGATGTGGCGCTGACGGTCACCCCGTTCCTGCGGTGGGACGCCGCCGACGACCGGCGCAGCCACTTTGATCTGCGCGAGGCCAAGGTGGATTGGCGCATCGGCGATTGGGAGCTGACCGCCGGCAACGATTTCGTGTTCTGGGGGCGGACCGAGGCCCAGCAGCTGGTCGACATCATCAACACCGTCGATGGCGTCGAGGGGTTGGATGAGGAGGAGAAGCTTGGCCAGCCGATGCTCAAGGTCACTCGTCTGACCGACATCGGCGCCTTCACCGGGTTTTACATGCCCTATTTCCGCGAGCGGACCTTCGCCGGCGAGGGCGGGCGGCTGCGCGCGTCAATCCCGGTGAATGACGGCGATGCGGTGTTTCTGAATGGCGGCGGCGAGTGGGACCCCTCCTTCGCAGTGAGATGGGCGCATGTTATCGGTGATTTTGACGTTGGCGTTCATGGTTTCCACGGCGTTAGCCGAGATCCGGCCCTGGAGGCGTTTCAATTCGACGGGGTGGGGCGGCCGACGGCGCTACGGCCTGTCTATGACACCATTTCTCAGGTTGGCTTGGACGGGCAGTACACTTCGGGTCCGGCGCTATGGAAACTGGAGTCGATTTACCGCTTCGATCAACTCGATGGGAACCTGGAGCGCCAAGATTACGCCGCCATCACGGGGGGAGTGGAGTACACTTTCTTCGATGTGAGCGGCAGCGGCGCCGACATAGGGTTGATCCTTGAGGGGGCCTACGATTCGCGCGGGGATGCCGCGCTAACCCCGTTCAATGAGGATGTCATCGGCGGCGTACGTCTGGCGCTCAATGATGAGCAGGACACCAGCTTCCTGGCGACCAGCTCGGTCGACCTCGAAAGCGGGGCGAGCATCTTGCGCCTGGAAGCGGAGCGGCGTCTCGTCGATGGTTGGAAGGTTGAGCTGGAAGGCAACGCGTTCCTGGGTGATTCCTCCGACGACGTCGAATCCAGCTTTCAGGACGACAGTTTTGTGCGCGTGAAGCTCATATATTTTTGGTGACGCGTTTACCTTTATTCGGCGCCCCGGCATCATCGCGGGCGTCGGTTGTTGTGATTTTGGAAAATCGCAAAACGCGATAGTAAGGATGACCGCGCGCATGCGGCATCTTGGCGCAACCGGCGTCAGTGGTTTAGATTGGAAATATGGACGGCTCAGAACCAAATTTTATCAGCGCAGCAGCTCCGGAGCGGGACAAAACGCGAGAGGCAATCATCTCTCGCGCCCTGACGTTGTTTCAGCACTACGGCTACTCAAAGACCAACATTAGCGACATCGCCACCGCGTGTGAAATGTCGGCGGGCAATCTCTACCGCTACTTCAGGAATAAGCAGGCGATTGGGCACGCTGTCGTGAAGGGGTATTTTGAGCAGGAAGAGATCTGCACATCAGCTGTTCACGCGGATCGGAGCCTGGGGGCCGAGGCTCGGCTGCGCGCGCTTGTGACGGCCGGTGTGACGCACACCGTCGATCATCTGCGCAAATTCCCCAAAATCGTCGAGCTGGCGGAGATGATCTGCGAGACCGAGGACGGTCGCGAGTTAATCGCCGACCATGTCCAGCACCGTAAAGCTGTGTTCTCCTCCATCATTCGCGATGGGATCGAGGCGGGAGAGTTTCGCGTGACCAACCCGGACGCCGCCGCGCGCGCGGTGCAGATGGGCACGAAATTCTTCCATGTGCCGTTCGCAATCGCGCGTCATGGGCTGGATCAGGTCGAGGAAGACCTTGAGCTTACGCTCGACCTGCTGTGTGCCGGTTTACGCGGCGGTTGTTAACTCTCGTATCGTGTGTTGCCACGGCGGCTGGTGTCGATCGGCAGATCGATAAACAGCGGCTGATGTGCGCGCTGAGAGCAGGCTTGGCGCGGGCACAAGTGGCAGTTGATGCCAATCGGGCTGAACAGGCCGTCATCGTCTAGATTAAACGAGGCGGCATAGGCGAGGCGCTCCGCGTGCCGCATTTCACAGCCAAGCGCCAACGCTAGCCGGCGATCCTGGGTTTCGCGGCTGAATACCGGGCGGTCGGTGGTGCGGCTGATGGTGAAGAACCGCTCCCCGTCCGGCAGCTCGACGAATTGTGGGATGATCACCCCGGGGTTTCGGAATGAGGTGTGGATGTTCCACACCGGGCAAGAACCGCCATATTCCGCCAGTTGAAACGATGTCGAGTTGAAGCGCTTGGTGACATTGCCGGCCTTATCCACCCGCAAAAAGAAGAACGGCACGCCGGTCTCATCCTCACGTTGCAGAGTGGTGAGGCGGTGGCAAACCTGTTCGAATGAGACGCCGAACTCCGCCGCGATGCGGTCGACGTCGTACCGGGTGCGCTCGGCCGCACGCAGAAATGGGCTGTAAGGCATCAGGACCGCCGAGGCGAAATAATTGGCAAGCTCGACCTTGCATCGCGCCAATCCGGTCTCCGATGCGACGCCGCTGTCAGCTTTTATCGACTCCAGCAAGGCCTCTTGCTCAATCAGGCAGATCACATGGGCGAGCTGAAACACCCGGTTTTGGTGGTCGAGCGCCTCGGAGAGGCGTAGTTCGGAGTTCTCGCGGTCATAGACCCGCAGCGTGTCGCCCATGTCGTCCAGCGAGCAGGTGCGGACGATGACGCCGTTGGTGTCGCGCAGGCGGTTTTTCAGAATGAAATAGGCGTCGTCGACGTCGAATGGCGTTTCCACCCGCAAGCGCGCCGCCGCATTCTCTAGTTCAGGGAAATGGTTTTTATGGTCCCGGAAAAAGTCGTGAATCACGGCTTCCGGCGAGGAGGCCAGCAGATTTTCGGGTGCGCTGTCCGTACCTTGCCGCATGATTTTGTCTAGGGCGGTGCGGTGGCTGCGGTAGAGCTGTAGAAAATGGTCGACAAGCTGGGGCGCGTGGTCGATCGCCGCCCGTAATTCTTGCAGGTCCGGCGGGGTTTCACCGAAAATCGGATCTTGCATGGCCGCCCGCAGATCGGTCAGACGGGTGGAGCTTTCGTCCTTAATCAGGTCGCGCCAATCCACCTTATAGGCGTCTGAGAGTGCCATCAGCACCTGCACTGATAAGCTGCGTTGATTATTTTCCAACAAGTTAACGTAGCCAGCGCTGACTCCGAGCGCCTTGGCCATCTGGGCTTGAGTCTGTTTATGCTGCCGCCTGAGTTGGCGCAGCCGGGGGCCGACAAAAGTTTTGCTCATTTTCCGCTCACGTGGCGCCTAATTCTCATTCATATATTTTACAACATTACAAATTTAAATCCAAGTTGCATCATCTCGCAACACAATGACCCGATTTGACGTGCGAAAAAATCCTGCCCTCGATAGTAATTTCACCTGGGAGGCGCAAAGCGTCAATGTGTTCGCGCCAATATTGAGAGATGGTGAAATGACGTATAAAATTCTCATTCTTGGTGCTTCGTACGGGTCCCTGCTTGGAACAAAGCTGGCGATGGCCGGCCATGATGTGACCTTGGTGTGCCGTGACGCAACAGCGTCGCTGATCAACTCGGAAGGCACCGAAGTTCGGCTTAAGTTTAAGGGCGAGAACGCCCATCGCGCCATCAAATCAGCCGATCTGCCGGGCTGTATCGATGCAGCTACGCCGGAGCAGGTCGACCCGGCGCGCTATGACATGGTGGCCCTGGCGATGCAGGAGCCGCAATACGCCGCGCATCCGATCCGCATGCTGTTGAAGCGCATTGCCGAGATGCAGGTGCCGTGCCTGTCGATCATGAATATGCCGCCCCTGCCCTACCTGAAGCGAATTCCGGGGTTGAACGTTGATAGTCTGGAGGCGGCTTTCACCAACCCCCGGGTTTGGGATGGCTTCGAGCCGGGCCTCGTTTCGCTCTGTTCGCCCGACCCGCAGGCGTTCCGGCCGCCGGAAGAGGGCGCCAATGTGCTGCATGTCGGCTTGCCGACCAACTTCAAGGCGGCGCAATTCGCCAGCGATATCCACAACCAAATGCTGCGCGAGCTGGAGCAGGATATCGCCGATGTGCGTGTCGATGATCTTGACGTGCCGGTGAAGTTGCGGGTGCACTCCTCGTTGTTCGTGCCGATGGCGAAGTGGAGCATGTTGCTGACTGGCAATTACCGATGTGTGCTGCGCGGCGGCGTTCGGCCGATCCGCGAGGCGGTGCATGGCGACGTGGCGCAGTCTCGGGCGATCTACTCGCATGTCGACGCTATCGGCCAGCGCTTGGGCGCCGACCCGAAGGATCAGGTGCCGTTCGAGAAATACGCCGCCGCCGCCGAGAGTTTGCTCAAACCTTCCTCCGCCGCTCGGGCCATCACCTCTGGAGCGCCTGTGATTGAGCGGGTTGATAAGCTGGTGCAACTGGTCGGCCGTCATCTGGGCATGCCGAATGCTGCGATCGATGAGGTGGTCGACACTGTCGACGCCGCCTTGGAACAGAACCAAGTACGCGCAGCTTAAGCGTTTTAATCAATTCTCCCTCCACGATGACAAGGCGAGGGGCGCGCTCAATGGGCGCGCCCCTCGCGCCTGTAGACTTCCAGGCGCCGCCGCATCGGCGCGGCCCTCTGGCTCTTGCCGCTGTGCATCTTTCCAGTTAACCGAATTGCAGAATTCACACAGGCGAGAGAGGTGTCCGCAATGGCGAGACCAAAGATCGCGTTGATCGGCGCTGGGCAGATCGGCGGCACGTTGGCGCATTTGGCGGCGTTGAAGGAGTTAGGCGACGTCGTGCTGTTCGACATTGCCGAGGGCGTGCCCCAGGGCAAGTCACTGGACATCGCCGAGAGCGGCCCTGTGGATGGCTTTGACGCCAAGCTGACCGGGGCCACCAATGATTATTCCCTGATCGCCGGCGCCGACGTTTGCATCGTCACCGCCGGTATCCCGCGCAAGCCGGGGATGAGCCGTGACGATCTGATCGGCACCAACCTGAAGGTGATGAAGTCGGTCGGCGAAGGCATCGCCCAATACGCGCCAAACGCCTTCGTCATCTGCATCACCAACCCGCTCGACGCCATGGTGTGGGCTCTGCAGAAA
The DNA here is from genome assembly GCA_019634215.1 of Paracoccaceae bacterium. Classification (GTDB taxonomy): domain Bacteria; phylum Pseudomonadota; class Alphaproteobacteria; order Rhodobacterales; family Rhodobacteraceae; genus JAHQVS01. The sequence goes on from JAHQVS010000101.1 coordinate 39,547, forward strand.
TTCTCAGGGTTGCCGACCGAAAAGGTGTGCGGCATGGCGGGCGTGCTCGACAGCGCGCGGTTTCGCCACTTCCTGGCCGAGGAGTTCAATGTTTCGGTTAAGGACGTCTCCGCCTTTGTGCTGGGCGGCCATGGCGACACCATGGTGCCGTCGGTGCGCTACTCCACCGTCGCGGGCATCTCATTGCCGGATCTGGTCGAGATGGGCTGGACCACGCAGGAGCGCCTGGACGCCATCGTCGACCGCACCCGCAAGGGCGGCGGTGAAATCGTCGCGTTGCTCAAGACTGGATCAGCCTTCTACGCCCCGGCCGCCTCGGCGATCGAAATGGCTGAGGGCTATCTGAAAGATCAGAAGCGCGTTCTGCCGTGCGCCGCCTGGTGCCAAGGCCAGTATGGTCTCGACGGCGTCTATGTCGGCGTGCCGGTGGTGATCGGCGCCGGTGGGATCGAGCGTGTGGTCGAAATTAAGTTCAACAACGCCGAGCGGGACATGTTCCAGGCCTCGGTCGATTCTGTACGGGAACTGGTTGGCGCCTGTAAGGCGTTGGAGCCAAGCCTCGTATAGAGGATTAAACTGGGCTGCCGCCCGGCTTTGGCGGTGGAATTAACCTTCCGCCGTCTCATTGCTAACCTCAACCAGATTGCCGTCTGGGTCGCGAAAATACACCGACACCAATGGGCTGCGTGCGCCGGTTCTGGCAACAGGGCCCAGCTCAATTTCCACACCTTCGCGTTTGAGATGCGCGACCACCCCGTCGATTGGTGTTTGGGTGGTGAGGCAGAAATCCCCTGATCCTGGTGTTGGCTGAATCGCTTTCGGCTCGAACTCGGCCCCGGATTGGTGCAGGTTGATCTTCTGATCACCGAAGGCTAGTGCGGTGCGGCCTTCGCCGAACTGCACGGCTGTAAAGCCGAGCGCGCGCGTGTAGAACTCGACTGTTGCGTCAACTGAGGCGACGGTCAGCACAAAATGATCCAGACGGTTGATTCTCATTAAGGGCCTCGTCGCGCTGAAGTCATGCGCCCCAATAGCCGTGCGCTCTTGGTGAGCGTCAAGAATTTGATGCAAGAGGCTGTCATCTTGCAGCTAGCTTGGCGCCGCTAGAATGAGTTGTGGCGGTTGATGCGGCGAAATCGTCGCCCCGGACATGCGACGCGCAAATGGAGCGGCCTTCACCCTTTCGCAACTGCGAAAAGGCGCTATCTACAGCTACAAGATTTGTGGAAGGGGCGATGATGCCTAGTTTAGTGAATCGGCTGATGCAGGCGCACGGGGTCGCCCGCATTTCCAAGGTCGCGATTTTTAGTATGGCGTTGACGGCCCCACTGGTTCTTGCGCCGTCACAGATCGCCGCTCAGGGGCGGGCCGCATCCGTGGTGGTGGATTTCGTCGACACCCGTGAAATCGCCGAGACCGCACCGGTTATCGGGCGTCTCGCGCCCTCGGTTGAGAGCCGGGTTGCAGCGCGCACCGCCGGTGTGGTCGCAGAGGTGTCCGTGCAGGTCGGCTCTGCGGTTAAGAAGGGCGACGAGATCGCTCGGCTTGACGACGAATTGCATAAGATCGAACGCCGCGCCCGGGCGGCGGCTGTGGCTGAGGCTGAGGCCGGCGCGTATGTCGCCAATGCGCAATTGCGCTTGGCCGAACAAGCGCTGAAGCGCATGGATCGTCTGAAGGACTCCACAGCTTTTAATCAAAGCTCGTTTGAAGACGACGAAGCGCGGGTGGCTGAGGCGTCGGCGGCGCGGCTCCGGGCGTATGCGGCGGTTGAATCGTCGCGGGCCGCGTTGGCGCGGGCTGACTATGATCTAGCACGCACCAAGATCACCGCGCCGTTTGATGGGGTGGTGTTGGAGAAGATGGCGCAGCCTGGCCAATATATCTCGGTCGGAGACGCCACCGCGACCCTGCTGGATTTGGGCGGGCTGGAGATCGAAGCTGATGTCCCGACCGATCTGATCGGTGGTTTGGAGGTTGGCGCCGAGTTTGAGATCGCCTTCGAGGCTGGGGGTGGCGGGTCCGCCATCATGAGGGCGGCGGTGCCGCAAGCGGCGCTGTCGACCCGCACCCGTCCCGTGCGCTTTTCCTTGGATTTATCGGCGATCGATGCGTCGCGCTTGGCCGACGGTGAGGCGGTGACGGTGTATCTTCCCGCTGGGCCAGCGCGATCGGTGATCACCGCCCCGAAGGACGCTTTGGTGAATGCGGTCGGCGGTTGGGTGGTGTTCGTGGTCGAAGACGGCAAAGCGGCGTCGCGTCCGGTTACCGTCGGCGCGCCGGCGGCGGACCGGGTGGAGATTCGCTCTGGTTTGCAGCCGGGTGACATGGTGGTGGTGCGCGGCAACGAGCGGTTGCGGCCGGGTCAGCCGGTGACGCCGCGTCAGGCCTCGGAGCGAGGCGGCGCCAGCCCCGCGACGGCGGCGAGCAAAAGCCAGGGTTAACTCATGGATATCATTCGCATCGCCATTGAGCGCCCGATCGCCGTGATCGCGGCGGTGCTTATGGCTGTTATGTTCGGCGCTTTGTCCTTGGCTCGGATTCCGATCCAACTCACGCCTGATGTGCGCAAGCCGGTGATCGAGGTCACCACCAACTGGGGCGGCGTCGCCCCGGTGGAGGTTGAGCGCGAGATCGTCATTCCGCAAGAGGATGAGCTGAAGGGCTTGGAGGGGCTGGAGACGATGATCTCCAGCGCCCAAACCGGTACGGCCCGTATCACCCTGGAGTTTGCGATCGGCACCAATATGGACCGCTCGCTGTTGTTGGTCTCCAACCGGCTGGACCGGGTGTCGGGTTACCCCGAGGAGGCCGACGAGCCCACGCTCGACACCTCAGGCTCGGACGACAATCCGATCGCTTGGATGATTCTGAAGCGCGAGCCAGGCAATGAGACGCCGATCGAGCAGTTCGGCGATTTTGTGAATGATGTCGTCAAGGAGCGTCTTGAACGCGTACAGGGCATCGCCACCGTCAATGTGTATGGCGGCGTTGAGCGCGAGTTGCAGGTGATTGTCTCGCCCGAGCGCCTCGCCAAGGTGCGGCTGACCATCCCAGAGATCGTGAATCGCCTGCGGGTTGAGAACATCTCCGTTTCCGCTGGCGACGTCGATGAAGGCAAACGCCGCTATGTGGTCCGGGCCGAGGGCGAGTTGAATACCGTCGAGGCGGTGGAGAATGTCGTGCTGCGCAGCAGCGCTGCAGATGACGGGTTTGGCCGGGTGCTGGTGAGCGACATCGCCGAGGTGCGGTTCGGCCATAAGGAGCCGACGGCGCGCATTCGACAGAGCGGAGAGGCGGCGATCGCCTTCAACGCCGTGCGCGACACTGGCGCGAATGTAATCGAGACCATGCGTGGCCTGCGTACGGCCCTGGAAGAGCTGCGCGTTGAGGCGCTGCCGCGTGAGAATTTGACGGTCACCCAGGTCTATGACGAGACCGTTTATATCGATGGCGCGATCGAGTTGGTGATCCAGAATATTTGGATCGGCGGTTTAATGGCGGCGGGCGTGCTACTGCTGTTCCTGCGCTCCCCACGCGCCACGCTGGTGATCTCCCTGGCGATTCCAGTGTCGATCATCGCCTCTTTTGTGGCGATGGCGGCGTTGGGGCGGACGTTGAACGTGATCTCCCTCGCTGGCATCGCCTTCGCGGTGGGTATGGTGGTCGACGCCGCGATTGTGGTGCTGGAGAATATTTACCGCCTTCGCCAACAGGGCATGCCGCCCGCTCGCGCCGCCTATGAGGGCGCGCGGCAGGTGTGGGGCGCTATCTTGGTGTCCGCTTTGACCACGGTGCTGGTGTTTGCGCCGATCCTGATGATGGATCTGGAGGCTGGGCAACTGTTCCGCGACATCGCGGTGGCGATTTCGGTGTCGGTCATGTTGTCGTTGGTGGTCGCCATGACCGTGATTCCAGCGTTGTCGAGTCGCTTATTGGGCGGGCGGGGGAGCGCAAAATTATCGGTGATGCCGCTGCCGATTATCGACCCGATTGGACGCGGCTTCTCGTGGCTGGTGCAGCGCTATGTGGTGGCGACGACGCAATATCGTCTGCTTGGCTTTTCGCTGGCGGCGGCGATGACCGGGGCGGCGATCTGGGGGGCGATCACCTTCCTGCCGAAACTGGAGTATCTGCCTGAGGGCAATCGCAACCTGGTGTTCGGCATCATCGTCCCGCCGCCGGGCTACAATCTCGACACCATGACCGGCATCGCCGAGAACATCGAGAATGTCGCCCGCCCGCTGTGGGAGAAGGAGGAGAACGGCGACCCCAGCGAACCGCCTGCAATGGATAATTTCTTCTTCGTCGCCTTTCGCGGCAACACGTTCCTCGGTGGCTCCTCACAGGACCCGAGCCGGGTCGCTGAGCTGATTCCGGTGCTCTCGACCCCTATCTTCTCCGAGCCGGGCACCTTCGGCTTTATCAATCAACGCTCTTTGTTCGGGCGCGGCATCGGCGGTGGGCGGGCGATTGAGCTGAATGTCTCGGGCGACAAGTTGGAGGATATTCTGGGGGTCGCGCTGCGTGCTGCGGGACGGATTGGGGCGGTGTTCCCACGTCAGGAAGGCAACCAGTTCCGCCCGCAACCGGGCCTGGAGCTAGGCTCGCCGGAGGTGCGGCTGGCGCCGGACCGAGTGCGCCTCGCGGATGCGGGCGTTGACGCCCAGACCTTAGCCTTAACCGTGGACGCCTTTAACGATGGCCTGCGGGTGGACGAGATCACGGTTGGAGCGGATCGGCTGGATTTGATGCTGAAGGGCGAAGCCAGCCTGGATGCGGATGGCAGCGGGTTGCGGACGCAGGATATCGGCGAGTTCCCGGTGGTTACTCCCAGCGGCCGCATCGTCCCAGCCTCGCGCCTGGCGGAAGTGGTGCTGACCGCCGGTCCGACTGAAATCCGTCACCGTGAGCGCTTCCGAACCGTCACCTTGGAATTGCGCCCCTCGGCGGCGATCCCATTGGAAACCGCCCTGGAGATCATGCGCACCGAAGTGATGCAGCCGCTTGAAGAGGAGGCGGCGCAGATGGGCGTGAACATGAGCCTCTCCGGTGCGGCTGATGAGTTGAGCAAGACCTGGGCGGCGTTGCAGATTAACCTGCTGCTAGCGATGGTGATCGTGTTCTTGGCGATGGCGGTGCTGTTCGAGAGCTTTATCCTGCCGCTGGTGATCATGGTGTCTGTGCCAGTGGCCGGAGCGGGCGGCGTCGCTGGCTTGGCGGTGCTCAACCTGTATCAGCCCCAACCGCTCGACATGCTGACACTGCTTGGGTTCGTGATTCTGATCGGCATCGTGGTGAACAACGCCATCCTAATCGTTCACCAATCGCTCTATCACTTGCGCGAGGAGGGTATGAGCCCGCAGGCGGCGATCCAGGAGGCGAGCCGCAACCGTATCCGGCCGATCTTTATGAGCACGCTGACAAGCGTCTTCGGCATGTTGCCGCTGGTGGTGTTCCCTGGCGCCGGCTCGGAGTTGTATCGCGGTCTTGGCTCGGTGGTGGTCGGCGGATTGTCGATGTCGGCGTTGCTGACCTTATTGTTGGTTCCGGCGCTGTTGCGGTTGGCGTTGTCAGGGGAAGGAGTTCCGGTGAAGGCCGGGGCGGCGGCTGTGGCGGCGGCGCCCGCAGAATAACCTGATCGTTAGGGCGCGCTGAGTGAGAGCATTTGCGTCTTGGCGCGCCCTCAGGCACGGTGCTCGTGAGGCTTATGAGGGCGTGCAAGCGAGAAAAGATGCGGTTTCCCCTGTCAGTGCCGTTGACCGGCGGCGCGTTGGATCGCGCGGCGCAATTGCGTCCCGACCCAGCTGCACTGTCGGCGTTGGCGTCAGCGGACTTGGCGCGTCTCCTGCCACTGTGGCGCGGAAAAGCCCCGATTGATCTGAGCGATTCGGCTGGGCCGCGTTTGGCCTGGATCCCAATGTCAGAAGATATCCTTAAGATCAGCGCTGAAGCTGCGGTTTTCCTGGGGCGGGCTCTGGATGAGGGCGATCAGCTTCCGGCTCGATTTGCCGCTGATATTTCAAGTGTTGAAGAGGAAAACCTCCCAGAGATTGCGTCTCGTTTCGGCGGCGCGGTGAAGTTTATCGACCTACGCTCGATCGCTTCAGAGCTGCCGGCCACGGAGCCGGCAGTTTGGGCGGAGGCGAAATCCTTGTTGGAATGGCACGCCAATCACCGGAAATGCAGCCGGTGCGGCGCCACATCGCAATCTTCGGAGGGCGGGTGGCGGCGCGATTGCGGCGCGTGCGGCGGCAAGCATTTCCCCCGGACCGACCCCGTGGTGATCATGTTGGTGGTGCATCGCGGGGACGACGGCCTGGAGCGGGTATTGATCGGTCGCCAACCCAATTGGCCGCCTCGAATGCATTCCCTGCTCGCTGGCTACATTGAGCCGGGGGAGACCGTCGAGGAAGCGGTGCGGCGTGAAACCTGGGAGGAGGCGGGCGTCAAGGTCGATGAGGTCGGTTACCTCGCCTCGCAACCCTGGCCGTTCCCCTCCACCTTAATGATCGGCTGTTGGGGCAGGGCGATGAACGCCGATTTGACCGTGGATCAGCATGAGCTGGAGACAGCGCGCTGGGCTGACAAGGCTGAGATGCGCGCTGCCTTAGCCGGGGAGCATCCGGTGTTTGATGCCCCCCGCCGTGACGCCATCGCCCGGGTGTTGACCGAGGCGTGGGCGACCGACCAACTCATGCTTCTTTGATCTGGCCCTACCGATCCGCCCGCGCCGCACTTGCGGGGTAGACGCCTAAGATCTTGGTCGAGCTGGTGAAAAAATGAAGTTCCTCCAGCGCGCGCGCCACGGCGGGGTCGTCAGGATGGCCTTCAATGTCGGCGTAGAATTGTGTCGCGGTGAATTGGCCGTCGACCATATAGCTCTCAAGCTTCACCATATTGACGCCATTGGTCGCGAACCCGCCCATCGCCTTGTAGAGCGCCGATGGCAGGTTGCGGACCCGGAACACAAAGGTGGTGATCGAGGGGCCGTTCAGCCGGTCGGCCTCGATCTTCTGCCGTGAAGCCACCAGGAAGCGGGTGGTGTTGTGCGCCGCATCCTCGATATTGGTGGCGAGCGCCTTCAGCCCATAAATCTCCGCCGCCAGGGTCGAGGCGATCGCCGCGCGGCTGATATTCTCGGCGGCGGCGATCTCTTTCGCCGACCCGGCGGTGTCGGCGCCGACAACGGCGTTGAGCTTATGAGATTGGATAAAAACCCGGCACTGCCCGAGCGCGACCACATGGCTTTGCACCGTGTCGATCTCGTCGATCGTGGCGTCCTTCACGCCAAGCAATTGCAGGCGGATCGGCAGGAAATGCTCGCCGATAATATACAGGCCACTGCCCGGCAGCAGATGGTGGACGTCCGCCACCCGGCCATAGAGTGAGTTTTCCACTGGCAACATCGCCAGCTTGGCCTCGCCGCGTTGCACCGCGCCGATCGCCTCCTCGAAAGTCGCGCAGGGCATGGCGGTCATGTCTGGGTAAACGTCGCGGCAGGCTTGGTGCGAATAGGCGCCGGGCTCGCCCTGGAAAGCGATTTTGTCCTCAGACATGTGAGTCTCCTGGGCCGCAGGAGCCTCTAGGACCCAAAATGCGGCGTGTTGCATTCGACACACCGCGCAATTGGCGATAAATCGCGGTGATAGGATTTGAAGGTTTACCCGATAAGCCGATATTGCCGCGCGTGAAAGTGCGATCAGACAACTGCGGATAGAGAAATGGACGCTTTTGAGCTTAACAAAATCTTCGGTGCGTTGACCGGGGCCTTGGTGGTGTTCCTGGGCGTCAGCTTCGTGACCGAGGGTATCTACCACACCGGTGGCCATGGCGGCGGCCATGGGCATGAGAAGTTGGCTTACAGCCTCGAGATCGAGGAAGCCGATGGGCATGGAGATCAAAAGGAGGTTGTGGAAGAAATCTCGCTCGCGGCGCTGCTTTCCGAGGCCGATGTCGCCAAAGGCGAGAAGGTCTTCAAAAAATGTTCGGCTTGCCACAACGTCGAAGTGGGCGGTGGCAACAAGACCGGACCGGCCTTGTATGGCGTTATGGGCCGCGACATCGCCAGCATGGATTTCGGCTATTCTGCGGTTCTCGCCGATATGGACGGCGGTTGGGGCTGGGAGGAGATGAACGGCTTCTTGACCAAACCGAAAGAGTGGGCTGATGGCACCAAGATGAATTTCGCCGGTCTGAAAAAGTCCGAAGACCGGGCCAACCTTATGGCTTACCTCAACGCGCAAAGCGAAGCGCCGATTGCTCTTCCGGCGGAGTAATCCACGGAAGGCCGCTCCGGCGCCGCCTCGGCCTCGCGTTGATTTGCGCGGGTTTACGGCGGTCTGCCCTTGATGCGGACCTGGGACGCCCCTACCCCTTACTGTAACGTGGTTTCCGCGCCCGACATAAAGTTACGGCGCGGATCGTTCAGGGAAGGGCCGAATGCGCATCGACCGACGGAAGTTTATACAATCCTCCACTGCTGCGGCGACCCTGGCTGGCGCGCCGGTGCTTAGCGCCGCTCCCGCATTTGCGGAATGGTCTGGCGGCGGCGTGCGCTCTCATGGCGAGTCCCTGCTCGGCGCGCTGAAATACGGCCCTGATTTCAAGCATTTTGATTATGTGAACCCGGACGCGCCAAAGGGTGGGACCGCTAAATTGTCGGTCGGCACGCCTTATGACAGCTTCAATCCCTTCAACGCCAAGGGCCAAGCGGCCTCCGGCGTGAGTACTCTGGTGTATGAAAGCCTGATGACGCCGCCTATGGACGAGGGCTCGACCCATTATGGCCTATTGGCTGAGTGGATGGAGTTCACTAAAGGCGGTGATTGGGCGGCGTTCCGTCTGCGCGACGGCGCTCGTTGGCATGACGGTGAGCCTGTCACGGTCGCTGACGTTCAGAAGAGCTTTGAGTTGCTGACCACTCAGGGCAACCCTCTGTACCGCTACTATTACGGTGATGTGTCGGAAGTGATCGATGAGGGCGACCGCATCGTTCTGTTTAAATTCAGCACCACCGAAAATCGCGAATTGCCGCATATTCTCGGACAGCTCAACGTCTTTCCCGCACATTTTTGGGAGAGCCGCGCCTTCGATCAACCCACATTGGAGTCGCCGCTTGGTTCGGGTCCCTACCGTATCAGCAGGTTCGAGGAAGGCCGTTTCGTGGAGATGAGCCGGGTCGAGGATTATTGGGGCGCTGATCTGCCGGTACGGGTCGGATCAAATAACTTTGAGACGCTTCGTTTTGAGCATTTCCTCGATCGTGACACCGCCTTTGAGGCCTTTAAGAAGGGCGACGTCGATTATTGGGAAGAGAACAGCGCCCAACGTTGGGCGGAGCGCTTTGATTTCCCTGCGCTGCGCAAGGGGCATGTGGTCAAGGATGAGCCCAAGTTAGAGGGGCCGAAGACGATCCAGAGCTTCGCCTTCAACCTTCGCCGTCCGCAATTCGCTGATCGCCGCGTGCGTGCCGCCTTGGGTCTGGCGTTTGATTTCGAGTGGTCCAACAAGGCGGTTTTCTTCGACCAATACGCTCGTCCCTATAGCTATTTCCAAGGCTCCGAAGGTTTGATGGCGCTTGGTGTTCCCGAAGGGGATGAGTTGGCGTTGTTGGAGCCCTATCGCGATCAATTGCCTGCGGAGCTGTTCGAAAAGCCGTTTAAGAACCTGGAGACCGACGGCTCAGGCAGTAATCGGCGCGGCCTGCGAAGAGCGCGGAAGTTGTTGGAGGAGGCTGGTTGGACGATTCAAGATCAGCGCTTGGTCAACGCCGAAGGGACCCCGTTGACGCTTGAATTCCTGCTGACCCAGGCGAGTTCGCAGGAGAAGGTGGTGCAGCCCTTTCTCGACAATCTGGCAAAACTTGGCGTCGAGGCCACACTGCGCAGCGTTGACTCAGCGCAATATGTCAGGCGGCGGCGCAGTTATGATTTCGACATGATCCTCGCTGGTGTCGCAAACTCCGAGAGCCCGGGAAATGAGCAGCGCGAATTCTGGGGCTCGAAGGCGGCCAACGTCGAGGGCAGCCGGAATGTCTCGGGTGTGGATAACCCGATTGTCAACAGCTTGATCGAGGTCATCATCAATGCTCCTGAACGTTCCGCTTTGGAAGCCGCCAGCCGGGCGCTCGATCGTGTGCTATTGTGGGAGCACTATATGATCTCCGAGCTGTATACCCCTTATGAGCGCGTCGCTTATTGGGACCGTTTCGGACACCCCGAGCCCTATCCGCCCCGTGCTGTCGGCTTTCCGAATGTCTGGTGGTGGGACGCCGAGAAGGCCGCCAAGATTTGAGCGGCGGGCTGTGTTGTGAGCGTGAGGGGCGGGAAACGGGCATGATCAAGAAGGAGCGTCGCATGCGCTGGCGTATATCGACGATGATCGCGGCGGCGGTGGCGGTTGGCTGGGGTATAAGCGGCGAAGCCGCTAAAGCGACCGAGACCACCGTTACTCATGGCCTCTCCGCCTTCGGTGAGTTGAAATATCCTTCCGATTTCACGCATTTCGATTACGTCGTCCCCGACGCCCCCAAGGGAGGGCGTATCCGGCTCCGCCCCACGGTGGCGAACCGCACCTTCGACAACTTCAACCTCTATATCTTGAAGGGCGACGCTGCCGACGGCACAGACCTGTTGTTCGACAGCTTGATGGCGCGGGCGTATGACGAGCCGGACGCGCTGTATGGGCTGTTGGCTGAGAGCGTCGAATTGCCCGCCGACCGCTCCTACGCCATCTTCACTCTGCGCCCGGAAGCCAAATTCGCGGACGGCTCACCCGTGACTGCGGAAGATGTCGCTTGGTCGATTGAGACCCTGCGCGACAAGAGCCGCCCGGTGTATCGCCTGTCCTACCGTGACATCGCTTCGGCCAAGGTGCTGGATCAGCGCAGGGTGCGGTTTGATTTCGCCGAGGGCGCGGCGATGCGCGATCAGGCGGCGCGGGTGGCGCAAGCGCCGATTTTTTCCAAAGCGCATTTCGAGGGGCGGGACTTTGAACAGCCTGAGCTGACGCCCCCGCTCGGTTCTGGGCCTTACCAGGTCGGCAAGGTCAACGCAGGCCGCACTGTCACGTATGAGCGCCGCGAGGATTATTGGGCGAAGGATTTGCCGGTCCGTCAAGGCGCGTATAATTTTGATCAGATCGTTTACGAATATTTTCGAGACCATGATGTCGCGCTAGAGGCGTTTAAGGCCGGGGCATTTGATTTCAATGAAATCTACAGCTCTAAGAATTGGGCGCTGCAATATGATTTTCCAGCGATCCAAAAGGGCTGGGTGATCAAAGAGCACATCCAGGACGGCCGTCCTTCCGGCACTCAGGGCTTCTGGATCAACACCCGCAAGGAGAAATTCTCCGACCCCCGGGTGCGCGAAGCGCTGGATTGGGCGTTTGATTTCGAATGGACCCGCGATCGGGTATTCTACGGTCAATATGAGCGCACCGACAGCTTCTTCGAAAACTCGGAGGATCTCCAAGCCTCCGGTCCGCCTTCGTCTGAGGAGTTGGCCCTCCTGGAGCCTTTTCGCGGTCAATTGCCGGCCACGGTGTTCGAAGAGGACGCCTATCTTCCCCCCGTCACCAAAGGGGACGGGGTAATCCGCCGTAACCTGCGCCGAGCCCGCAAACTGCTTGATGAGGCCGGTTGGACCATTCAGGACGGCGTGCGCAAGAACGCAGCGGGGGAGGCTCTCACCATCGAATTTCTGGATCGGGTGGGGGGGCGGTTTGGCTCCGTCCTCGATCCATACATCGCCAACCTGAAAACACTTGGCATCGAGGCGATGCAACGGCAGGTGGACCCGGCGCAATATGAGCTCCGCCAGAAGTCGTTCGATTATGACATCGTCACAGGCCGCTTCGTGCCGCCGCCAACTCCAGGGACTGAATTGCGCGGCTTTCTCTCCTCCGCCAGCGCCGGTCAAAACGGCTCCTTTAACCTTGCTGGGGTAAACTCGCCGGTGATCGATGCGTTGATTGAGAAAGTGAATAACGCCGCCTCTCGCGATGAACTGCGGGCAGCGGCGCGGGCGCTTGATCGGGTGTACCGCGCTGGGCGCTACTGGGTGCCGCAATGGTATAGCGGCACGCACCGGCTGGCCTATTGGGACATGTTCGGACGCCCAGAGGACCGAGGCGTTGAGAAACCGCGCTATTGGCGCGGCGTGCGCCTGACCTGGTGGTATGACGAGGCCAAGGCGGCGGCGTTGGCTGAGAAACGCGGCAAGTGACGATTTGGACCAACATTGGCTGCGCCGCCGCCCCCTTGGCGGCGCTGGGGCGGACCGGACGGGCTGCTTAAGGAGATCTGATGGGCGCCTACATCCTCCGACGTCTGTTGCTGATCATTCCGACCTTGCTCGGCATCATTCTGGTGAACTTCATTGTCGTGCAGTTCGCCCCGGGCGGCCCTGTTGAGCAGGCGCTGAGCGAGCTTCAGGATCTCGGCGGCGGCTCGGGAGCCACCGACCGTTTCACCGGTGGGGGTGGTGATGGCGCGGCAGCCTCTCAGACTGGAGAATCGAGTTATCGCGGCTCGCAAGGGCTTGATCCGGAGCTAGTGTCGCGTCTTCAGGTGCAATTCGGGTTCGCCCGCATCGTGTGTGAAGATGGGCATCAAGGCGAGCCGAGCCTTTCGGCCGAGACCTGCAAGTCGGAAGAGATCCCTTCCTATGAGCAATTCCTGATCATGGTCGGAAACTATCTGACGTTTGATTTCGGCGAGAGTTTCTTCAAGGGCAAATCCGTCACCGAGCTGATCTGGGACAAGCTGCCGGTTTCACTAACTCTCGGTTTCTGGACCTTCGCGCTCTCCTACGGCATCTCAATCCCGCTCGGCATCCGCAAGGCGGTGAGAGACGGGACGCCGTTCGACGCCTGGACCTCCGGAGTGATTATCGTCGGCTACGCCATCCCGAACTTTTTGTTGGGGATCATGCTGCTGATTTTCTTCGCTGGCGGGTCCTACTTCCAGTTCTTTCCTCTGCGCGGCCTACACTCGGACGGATGGGAGGATTTCAGCCTGATCGGCCAGCTCCTGGACTATATCTGGCATATCGTTTTGCCGATCACCGCCCTGGCGGTTGGCGGCTTCGCCACCCTGACGTTGCTGACCAAGAACTCATTCCTTGATGAGATCAAGAAACAGTACGTGATCACCGCCCGCGCCAAGGGCTTGACCGAGAATCGGGTGCTCTATGGCCATGTATTCCGCAACGCCATGCTGATTGTGATCGCTGGCTTTCCGGCGGCGGTGATCGGTATTTTCTTCGGCGGGTCCCTGCTGATCGAGACGGTTTTCTCGCTCGACGGCTTGGGGTTGCTCGGCTACGAGGCGGTCATTCAGCGGGACTACCCGATTGTGTTCGGCACCCTGTTTATCTTCTCGCTGATTGGTTTGGCGGCCCACCTGCTCACGGACATCACTTACACCCTCATCGATCCTAGGATTGATTTTGAGAGCCGGTCGACATGAGGAAGGCGACGCGATGATGCTGAAATTCGTCCGTTCCCCCTGGCTCAAGCTCGATCCGATTGCGCAGCGGCGGTGGGACAATTTTCGAGCCAACAAGCGCGGTTTCTGGTCGTTGAGGATCTTCCTTGCGCTCTATGCGCTGTCGCTGGTCGCTGTGGTGATTGCCAATGACAGGCCATTGTTGGTGTCCTACAACGGCGAGTGGCTGTCGCCAGTCGTGGCCTCCTACGCCGAAACGCGGTTTGGCGGTGAGTTCAAGACGGAGGCGGATTATAAGGATATCGCTGTTCAGTGCCTGATCCGCACTGGCGGCGTTGAGGAATGCCTCGACGAGCCAGAAGCGATTTTGGAGGAGCTGCAGGAGCCCAAGGGGTGGATGCTCTGGCCACTGATCCCCTGGTACCATGACACCATTAATAAAGCCGCGCCCCGGCTGCCCGCGCCGCCCTCGGGCAATAATTGGCTGGGCACCGATGATCGCGGCCGGGATTTGCTGGCTCTGACGATTTACGGCTTCCGCCTCTCGGTCACATTCGGATTGATCGTCACCGGGTTCGCGGCGGTGATCGGGGTGCTGTCAGGCGCCGCGCAAGGCTATTTCGGTGGTATGGTCGATCTGGTGTTCCAGCGATTTATTGAGGTGTGGGCGGCGATTCCGTTCCTCTACATCGTAATGATCATGTCTTCGATATTCCCGCCCAACTTCCTGATGTTGACCGCGATCGTGGCGCTATTCACCTGGACCAGTTTCGTCGGCGTAGCGCGAGCCGAGTTTCTCAGGGCGCGCAATTTCGAGTATGTAGCGGCGGCGCGAGCGCTGGGGGTGAATGATTGGGTGATCATGGTGCGGCACCTGCTGCCAAACGCCATGGTCGCAACCCTGACCATGCTGCCCTTTGTACTGACCGGCGCGATCTCGACCCTGGCGATCCTAGATTTTCTCGGTTTCGGCCTGAGCGAAAGTTACCCCTCGCTGGGTGAGATCGGCCTTCAGGCCAAAAACAATCTCCAGGCGCCATGGCTTGGGCTGACGGCGTTCTTCACCCTGTCGATCATGCTGTCTCTACTGGTGTTCATCTTTGAGGCGGTGCGGGACGCGTTTGATCCGAGGAAGACCTTCCAATGACGGCGCCGGACCAAAAGCAACCCGACATCCGGATGCACCCGGCTTCTGAGCCAGACGCCGCCGCGCCGTTGTTAAGCGTGCGCGATCTCTCCGTGACCTTTCGCTCGGCCGAGACCGAAACTCTGGCGGTGAGCAAGGTGTCGTTCGACATCCATCCTGGCGAGACGGTTGCTTTGGTGGGGGAGTCTGGTTCTGGGAAATCAGTGACAGCGCTCTCCACGCTGCGGCTGCTGCCAGGGTCAGCGGAGTATGAAGGCTCGGTTCGCTACCAGGACGCTGAGGTGTTCGAGGCTGACGAGCCGACATTGCGGGGGATACGCGGCGACGATATCTCGATGATCTTCCAAGAGCCGATGACCTCGCTGAATCCCTTGCATACGGTGGAGAAGCAGGTGACGGAGAGCCTGGAATTACACCAGGGATTGAGCGGTGCGCCGGCGCGGGAACGGGTGTTGGAGCTGCTCAATCAGGTGGGCCTGCGGGACGCTGAAAGCCGGCTGGGCGCCTATCCGCATCAACTCTCTGGCGGCCAGCGTCAGCGGGTGATGATCGCCATGGCGCTGGCCAATAACCCCAAGCTGCTGATCGCGGATGAGCCGACAACCGCGCTCGATGTCACCATTCAGGCGCAGATTCTCGTCCTGCTAAAAGACCTCCAGCGCGAACGCGGCATGGCGATGCTGTTCATTACGCATGATCTTGGGATCGTACGCAAAATCGCTGACAAGGTTTGCGTCATGCAGGGCGGTGAGATCGTCGAGACAGGGCCGACCGCCCAGCTGTTCGACGCGCCTCAGCACCCCTATTCCAAGCTTTTGCTCGGCGCCGAGCCCAAGGGTCGCGCCGATCCGTTGCCGGAAGATGCACAGGAAATTCTCAACGTTGAGAAACTCAAGGTGTGGTTTCCCATCAAGCGCGGTCTGATGCGCACCACCGTCGGCCATGTTAAGGCGGTGCTAGAGGCGGATTTGACGTTGCGGGCGGGGGAAACCCTTGGGGTGGTTGGCGAATCCGGCTCAGGCAAAACCACTCTCGGTTTGGCGATTTTGCGCTTAATCCGCTCAGAAGGGCGGATCACTGCCCTGGGGCAAGAACTGCAGGGCCTGGGAACTAACGCGATGCGCCCGCTGCGGCGGGATATGCAGATCGTGTTTCAAGACCCTTACGGGTCTCTCAGCCCGCGTATGTCGATCGCGCAAATCATCGGCGAGGGTCTGGATGTCCATGGTCTCGCCACCAAGGGGGAGGACCGGCGCGCGGTAATCACTGAGGCGCTGGAGGAGGTTGGCCTCGACCCGGAATCTATGGACCGCTATCCGCACGAATTCTCCGGCGGCCAGCGTCAGCGGGTGGCGATTGCACGGGCGATGATTTTGAAACCTAAATTCATGGTGCTGGATGAGCCGACATCGGCGTTGGATATGACGGTACAGGTCCAAATCGTTGAATTGTTAAGAGAGCTGCAGCGCAAGTATGGCCTGTCCTATCTGTTTATCAGCCATGATTTGCGGGTGGTGCGGGCGATGTCTCACCGGATCATGGTGATGCGCGCTGGCGAGATCGTTGAGGCGGGACAGGTGGAGCAGATCGTATCCGCCCCGAACCATGACTATACCAAGGCGTTAATGGCGGCGGCCTTCAACCTGGAGACGCACGGGAGCGAAGCAATCGCCGACTAGGCGGATCGCTTGAGCTAAAGCGTCTTCCCTAGAGTATTTTTAGCAAAAGCGTGTACGGTTTTGCAGTTCTAAATTGCGACAAAACAAGGAATTACAGCCTTTGGAGTGAACGGGAATTCATGGAAAAGGCTCTAGCGTCTATTTAAAAGTTCAGAGGAAGATCAGCCTGAACAGGTCGGAATGTGGCCAAGCGGTCAGCGCGCCGATCGTGATCGCTACGCCATACGGGGTCGCTTCTCGAAACCGGCCGAGGGCGGGGCTGTCCAGGCCAAACACAATGCCCACTCTCTGATGAAAGCATATCGCCATCAGCGCCATCACGCCCAGGGTTCCACCGGCCATGGTGGTGTGCAGGGCGAAATTGAGTGCACCGGCGCTATCGAACCAGAGCGCCGCCGCCGCCAGGAGCTTGCCGTCGCCACCGCCCCAAAAGCCGAGGCAAAATAGCGTGAAGCCGATTCCGAGCGCCGCTGTGCCGACCATGAGATGCTCTAGGATGCTCTCTAGTGACGGTTGGGCTAGAAGGGTGAACAGCGCAAATCCGCCAATCAAGCCAAGTGAGGTCCAATTGGGAATGATGAAGCGGCGCGCGTCGGAAAGCGCAGCGAGGATTAGGAAAAACGGCAGAGCCAGGGCAGCAGTTGGCGCTAAAATGGCTGTCATCGCCGAAGTATTCCATCCGTGGGGGACACAGGTTTGAGCCCCATGCGCTGTGATGTTGACCAGCGCGCGCCGTCGCGATTGACCCACTGGATCAATCGCAATTGCGCCTGGCCCCGGCGCTTGTCTGCGAGCCGGGAGCGCTGGTTCGAACCTGATGAGGCGGCCTCATCAAGCATTGAAGATATTAGGTGCCACCGCCGCCGCCGCCGCCGCCGCCGCCAGCGCCGCTGATGGAGCTGCCCGCAGTGGTCATCATGCCTTCAATATTTCCACGCAGAGTGCCCAGTGCGCCGATCAGCGCCACACCGATCAACGCTGCAATCAGCGTGTACTCGATGGCGGTCGCGCCCGACTCGTCCTTCCAGAATTTCACAAGCATTACATCTCTCTCCATCTTGGCGTATCGCCGTCGCTCTCCACCGCGACAAGAGCCATTATTGAGATGAAAAGCTTTCAATTCTGTTTATGCGTGGTTTTTGTACGTTAATAATCCCTATTTACTTGTTGTTATGGTTTTGAATTAGTTAATATTGCCCAAGTTTCTCAGTTAACTTGAGGTTGTATGGAAAGACCCGAAATCACTACCCAACTCACCCGAGGAGCGCGAAGGGCACTGGCGTCACGGGATTATGCTTCACTACAGGAGTTCTCGCCCACGCCAGGGCTGCGTGTGGATCTGTTTGGTCTCTCCAAACGGGGTGAAATGGTTATTCTCGAGGTGAAGTCCGGTTTGGAGGATCTGCGGGCCGACCGGAAATGGCCCGATTATCTCTGCTGGTGCGATAAATTCTATTTTTGCGTCGATCTCGCTTTCCCCCTGGAGGCGCTGCCGCCCGAACCAGGGGTAATGCGGGCGGATGGTTTTGGGGCTGAGGTGGTGCGCGACGCGCCGGAGGGTAAGTTGGCGGCTGCACGTCGCCGAAGCTTATCTCTGAGATTCGCGCGCGACGCAGCTCGCCGTCTGCAGCGGTTGGAGGACCCCAGCGGGGGTCACGCCGACGCACAATGATCCAATTGGGAAAACTAAAGAGAAACAGAATCCTAGAGCTGGTGGAGTGAGCTGAGTCGAATCCAACATGCTCTAGAATTCATGCTACTTGGCAGGCGCGTCAACTGATCACGCTCTCCGGCAAAAACGCGATCCTGGCTGTTGAACCAGCGCCAGGGATGGATTGGAACTCCACACGGGCGTTGTCCACCGCCATGATGGTGCGGACCTTAGACAGCAGGTTTTTCAACCGGCTTGGCAAAGGGGTGTTGGGAGATAGCCGCCAGCCAGGACCGTCATCGACGATGTCAATCGCCACGCCGCCATCATCCAACTGAACCACATGCAGCAACACCCGCCCGCCGCCGCCAACGGTGTCGATGGCAAATTGGCACAGCGTTTCAATCGCTGTCTTCAAGCGCGCGCGCCCGGCGATAACCCGGCGCGGGGCGTCCTGTAGGTCGACCGTCAGCCGCGCGCGATGATGCATGGCGCGCATCTTCAGGGATGTAATTCGGGTTTCGGACAGGGTGTTGGAAAGATCAATCCAGCAGGGAGAGACAGAGTCTAGGCTCGAGGTCGGTGCTGTTGTGTCAGGGGCGTTATTGGCAGGCTCTACAGACGCATGCATCACGCTGGCGAATTTGGCGTCACGGGTGCTCGCCGCCGCAAGTGCGCGCCCGGCTGAAGTGATGGCTGCTAGCTGTTCGCGGCGACGAGGATTGTCTTGCGTGCATTCCTCTTGGGCCAGCTCGGCATATCCGAGAATTGTGTTGAGGTGGGTGCGTAGCAGGTGATTGGCGTCATAATCGCCCTCGCTTGGAAAGCGGGTGGCGGTTTTTGGTGTTAGATCCGTCTCTTCCTGCGGCATGATCAGAACCACATACCGCACCTTTGACGCCGCCTTACGAGATGATTGCTGTGCGCGGGACGGGGGCGCAGGCGCCATACGCAGGGTCACGGGCGCGCCGCCGCAGCTTTGGGTCACGTGGCCGGAGATAGGTTGCTCAAACTCGATCATTCCCTTGGCCGTCATGTTTCGGGCTGTCTCGGAGAGCTTCGTTGCGGTCGAATCGTCCAGGAGGGAAGTTAACGGGCGGCCCATGGCCTCGCGCGGAGATTGTCCGAGCAGTTTGAAGGAGATCGCGTCACCACCGACAATGCAGCCTCTGGCGTCCAACATCAGACGGTTCTGGGTGATGGTCCGTGTTGTTGCGTTTTGATCGATATTTCTCTGCTGCTCGCCCCGCACCGTTCTCTCCTATCCGCCGGTTGCCTCGATTTGGGCTGAACAAAGCAAGGCCCGTGCCGAACGCAGGTGAGTGAGGGGGGAAATTATTTTGCGGAGCGTTTGGTGGAAAGCCTCTCGGCGGCGGCGCGGATTTCGTCGGCGATCTCGATTGCGTCCTCGACCTCATAGTCCAACTCGATCACACCGTTGCGGTTGGTGATGATCAGACGAACCATGTCATGATCGGTGACGCCAATTTGCAGCCCTCCGGCGTCGTCATCGCCAAGTTCCGCCATAAGCGCCTCGCGCGGGGCGGGGGATTTTTTTCGCATGTGAGCCTGCTCTCCGCTAAGGTTGCAGCGCGACGCCAAATTTTTGGGATAACGCTGTGATTCTTCACTACGTTAGAGGCGTCGCGGGTCTTGCAATGACGTTCGACAGTCAGTACGTCAACGGCGAAGCCGCCTTAGCTCAGTTGGTTAGAGCGCTAGATTGTGGATCTAGAGGTCCCCGGTTCGAGCCCGGGAGGTGGTACCATCCCTCGCACTCCGTGGCTGGAACAGAACTCCCCATTATTGATTTTATGTATTGGTCGTTTGATCATTGCATTATTTTGTAATTATGGCGCGGCTATTTCGCGGATTGGGAGCTGTTGTTGAACTGTCATGCATTTGACATCCCAATTGAGGCAAACTGTTAAAAATCTCCTGTAGGTCAGCCTGATCTAGCGAAGGACGGCTGTCGAGCTGGATGGGTGCGGGGGAGAAGCGGCTGAACTTGCCGCTGGGGCGCAAGCGCTGCGTGATTCTTTGTTTGGTGAAACTTGATCCTCCCTAAGGCGGAAACCGCTGGCCTGTCGCTTCGCGATTCGAGATGGGAGGGACGACATGGCCACTTTTACACTTCAGATTTTGCATGCTTCGGATCTTGAGGGCGGCGTCGACGCAATTGCGAACGCGCCGAATTTCGCCGCTGTAGTGGATGCGCTTGAGACTGATGCGGCCACCACTGGGTTCAGCTCGATCCTGTTGTCGGCTGGCGATAACGTGATCCCCGGCCCATTCTTCAACGCCTCGCAGTTTATCGGCGACCAGATTTTCACCGATACTTATAATGCCATCTTCGCTGAGGAACTCGACGGCGAGCTTTTGACCAGCGTCGGCGATGGTCGCGGCTTTACCGACATCGCCATCATGAACATTCTCGGGTTCGACGCTTCGGCGGTTGGCAACCACGAGTTTGACAGCGGTCCAGACGCGTTCGAGACTCTGATTGAGGAAGCGCTCGACGACAACACCATCGAGGACGTGTTCGGCGCGTCGATCGCGGACATCGAGCATTTCGGCGTTCAGTTCCCATATCTCTCAGCCAACCTCGACTTCTCGAATGAGCCGAACCTGGCCAACCTGTTTACCGACAACATCCTGCCGTCGTCGGATTACCGCACCGTCCCGGACAGTTTGCTGGAGGATGGCGGCGCCAACCCGTTCAAGCTCGCCGCCTCTACCATTGTCGAAGCTGATGGCCAGCAGATCGGCGTGGTTGGCGCCACAACTCAGCGGGTCTCCACCATCTCCTCCACCGGCGGCGTCGAGTCGACTGCTGGAACCGTAGACGACATGGCGGCGCTAGCGGCTGACATTCAGCCGGATATCGACGCCCTGGTCGCACAAGGTCTCGACAAGATCGTTTTGGTCTCGCACTTGCAGGACTTCAATCTTGAAGCCGAGTTGGCGACGCTGCTGACCGATGTCGATGTGATCATCGCCGGCGGCTCTGACACCCGCTCCGCTGATGATCAGGATCGTCTCCGCGAAGGCGATGTCGCTGAGCAGCCCTATCCGGCGCTGTTCAACGACGCCGACGGCAATCCGGTCGTGGTGGTGTCTACCGATGGCGAATACAGCTATGTCGGCCGCCTCGTGATCGAGTTTGATGAGGACGGCTTCATCCTCCCGGCCTCAATCGACGCCGACGTCTCCGGCGCTTACGCCACAGACGAGCAGGGCGTGTTGGACGTCACTGGCGCAGCCACTCTGGCCGATGCGATTTCGGCTTCCGAAAAGGCGACCCTGGTCGACAACCTGACCACAGCGGTGCAGGACCTGGTGACCGAGAGCGACGGTGTCGTGTTTGGCGAGACCAGCGTTTTCCTCGATGGCCGACGTGAAACCGTGCGAACCGAAGAGTCGAACTTTGGCAACTTGACCGCAGACGCTAACCTCGCCGCAGCCAAGTCAGTCGATACGTCGGTTGTGGTGTCGCTTAAGAACGGCGGCGGCATTCGCGCCCCGATCGGTGAGATCAACGGCGACACCGGCGAACTGTTGCCTACCGTGGATAACCCGGCCTCGGGCAAGGAAGCTGGCGAGATCTCAGAACTAGACATCCAGAACGCGCTGCGTTTCAACAACGGTCTGACGCTGCTGACCTTGTCCTCGGAGGATCTCAAGGTCATCCTTGAGCACGCGGTCGCTTCTAGCGGACCAGGCAGCACACCTGGTCAGTTCCCGCAGGTCGGCGGTTTGCGTTTCTCCTTTGATGCGTCCGAGACGGCGCAAGTTCTGAACGATGACGGCTCAGTGGCCACCTCTGGTGAGCGGGTGAAGACTGTGTCGCTGGAGACCGAGGACGGGCTGCTGACGATCGTTCGCGATGGCGAGGTCGTAGAGGGCGCGCCGGAGTCGATCCGCCTTGTCACTCTGAACTTCCTCGCCGATGGCGGCGATGGGTATCCGTTCCAAGAGCTGGGCGAAGATTTCGTCATCACCTTGGCGGATGGCTCCAGCATCTCGCAGGAAGCCTTCTACGCGCTGCCGGAAGAAGATCAGCCGGAGATCCTTGGCGAGCAGCAGGCTCTGCAAGAGTTTCTTGCAGAGAACTTTCCGGTTGACGGCGACGCCAGCTTTGATGCGCCGGAAACTTCCGCCGCTTTCGATACACGCATCCAGCAGCTTGATGCTCGCCTCGATCTAGCCGCTGCGCCGGAGAAGACCAGCACGCTCTCCATCAGCGAGATCGCGCGCTTTGACAGTGGTGTGGGCGAGGGCGGCGCCGAGATCGTCAAGCATGAAGACGGCGTGCTCTATGTCACCAATGGTGAAGCGGACGCGGTTGACCTGTTTGATGTGCTCGGCGGTTCCAAAATCACCTCGATTGATCTGACCACCATCGATGGCTATGACGGCGTCAACTCGCTCGACGTTAAGGACGAACTGCTGGCGGTAGCGATTGCGGGCGAAGGCGCTGAGAACGGCCAAGTGGCGTTTTACGACGTGTCTGGGGCCACTCCGACCCTGATCAACACCGTCGAAGCCGGCAACTTGCCGGACATGGTCACCTTCACGCCGGACGGCTCCAAAGTGCTGGTCGCGAACGAAGGCGAGCCGGTGTCGGCGAACAGCAATCCGGTTGGCTCGGTCAGCATCATCGACTTGGCCAACGGTGCGGAAAACGCGGCGGTGCAGGAAATCTCCTTCGCGTCACTGAACGGCACTGAGGATCAGCTCCGCGCCGACGGCATCCGGATCTTCCCAGGCTTCACCGCCGCCGAGGATTTGGAGCCTGAGTTCATCGCCGTTTCTCCGGATGGGACGACTGCCTATGTTACGCTCCAGGAGAACAACGCCTTCGCGTTGATCGACATCGAGAGTGGCACACTGACCGAGGTCATCAGCCAGGGCACGGTAGACTTCAGCGAAGCAGGCAATGAGGCTGACGTCTCCAACCGGGACGACGGCATCAACATCCAAAATTGGCCGGCGGAAGGCTTCCGCATGGCCGATGGGATGGCGAGCTTCGAAATCAATGGTGAGACATACTTTATCACCGCCAACGAAGGCGATGCGCGCGAGTACACCGTTGAGGAAGAGGGTGTGGCGTTCGAAGGCGGCGAGATCCTGGATCTCACCCGCGTCGGCGACCTCACTCTCGACCTGACCGCGTTCCCGGACGCCGAGGAGTTGCAGCAGGACGAGAATCTTGGCCGCCTGGAGACCTCGACCATTGATGGCGATACGGATGGCGATGGCGACGTCGATCAGATCTTCGCTTTCGGTGGCCGTTCGGTCTCGATCTTCGACGCCGCAGGCAATCTGGTCTCGGACACTGGCGGCCTGTTCGCCAAGATCGCTGCGACGCTGAACGAGGACGAGTTTCAGGCGAATGACGGCGATTTCGACGGTCGTTCCGACGACGCCGGTGTTGAGCCGGAGTCGGTCGCCGTGGGCGTGGTCGGTGGCCGCACCTACGCGTTTGTTGGGCTGGAGCGCGACAGCGGCATAGTGGTGATGGACATCTCTAACCCGAAGAGCCCGGAGTTCGTTGAGTACTTCAATGGCTCGGACACCAGCGGCGACGTCAGCCCGGAGGGCATCCAGTTTGTGTCCGCCGAGGATAGCCCGACAGGTGCGCCGGTCCTGGTGGTGTCCTACGAGGTCTCCGGCACGACCGCCGTATATGCGCTTGGCGATGGTGAGGGTGTGGTGATCAAGGGCGCCGTCGATGGCGGTCTCTTCACCGGCTCCAGTTTCCGGGATCGTATGGTGGCGGGGGAAGCTGAGGATCAGATCATCGCAGGCGGTGGCGACGACTCCATCGGCGCAGGCGGCGGGGACGACGCTGTCTTCGCCGGTGCGGGTGATGATCGTGTTCTCGGTGGCGCTGGTGATGATGAGTTGCGCGGTTCGCTGGGCAATGATGTCATCCGGGGCGGTGAAGGCGACGACGCCATCTTTGGCGGTGCGGGCGACGATATCCTGCGCGGCAATGCCGGGAATGACGAAATACTCGGTAATGCGGGCGACGACATTCTCGACGGCGGCGCCGGCGATGACGTGTTGAACGGCGGCTTGGGTGTCGACCGGCTTTCGGGCGGCGAAGGCGCAGACACCTTCGTGTTCGTCGGCCCGTTCGAGACCGATGTCGTGCGCGACTTCGATGCAGGGGTCGATCAACTTATGATCGGCGGCGTCTCATCGTTCGATGATTTGACCCTGACTCAAAACGGCGACAACACCATCGTCACTGTTGACGCCAACCGCAGTGTGATCCTGAACAGTGTCGACGCCGATGATTTGGCGGCGGACGACTTCATCTTCTAAGCTTTGAGCTTGTAAGGAAGTCACCATGGGGCGCGCTGCGGCGCGCCCCATTTTTTATGCGGCGTTCAGTCAAACGCTGTCGCGGTGGCGGGAGAGCCGCCGACGCTAAGATCGCTGTTTTCTGCCCTATCCACTCGCATCACCGCGAGGGCGGCGCCATCGGCGGTTGAGCCAATGAAGCCGGAGTCTTTGCCATTTGAGGTGATCACCGCCCCAGGCGCCAGCGCCGACGGATCGGCCTCGATACGATAGAGCCGTTTGCGCCGTTCGGTTTTATGCTTCATTCGCGCCGTCACCTCCTGACCGACATAACAACCCTTCTGGAAATCAACGCCGTTCAGACGCTCGAAATCAGCGTCTAGGGGGAAGCTGTCATCGGGCTTCAGATCGGCGCCGCTGAGGGGGACGCCGAGGGAAATGCAGGCGCGGGCGTAGGCTTCCGGATCGCCGAGGGGGAGAGCCGTGGGGGGCTCTGAGCATATCGCGCGCCATCCGAGCGCCGGCTGCCGAGGGTCCGGGGCTATCGCGGCCGTTTCGATTGCCTCGACCCCGCTTCTCTCGCCCTGGATCACCCAGACAGAGAGATCGCCCGCCGCCTTGATCTCCACCTTGGCGCGAAGCTTGTACATGCTTAGTCTGGTGATCAATGCCTGGGCCCTCTCCTTGACGACATCGGCCAGAAACCGCTCAGGCGCGGGGCGATACAGGATCGTGTCGAAAAGAAATTTACCTTGCGGGCTCAGCATCGCTGCGTAAATGGCTTCGTTTGCTGAGGCGCGGCTGATGTCGTTGGTGAGCAGACCCTGGAGAAAATTCTCAGCGTCCGGCCCTTCGATCATGATTACGGATCGGCTGTCGTCAAGAAATCCTGAGGTCATCGCGCTTCTCCTTGTGTTCCCTACATCTAGACGATTAGCTCCGGTTTCGCATCGACGGAGGAGGGCCGCCCATGCCGCGAAATTTCGATATCATCTTTCAGGGTGGGACCCTGGCGACGCCTGATGGGGTTGGGCCGGGCGATATTGGTGTGATTGACGGACACATTGCCGCCCTTGGGGGCCTGGGTGGGGCGTCAGCGGGCGAAGTGGTGCATTGCCGGGGGCTGCATTTGTTGCCCGGAGTGATCGACAGCCAAGTGCATTTTCGTGAGCCGGGGGCGGAGCTGAAGGAAGATCTCCAAACCGGAAGCCGCGCGGCTGTGATGGGCGGTGTGACCTCGGTGTTTGAGATGCCGAACACCAATCCGACCACCACAACTCCGGAGGCTTTGGCCGACAAGGTCTCCCGCGCTCGCAACCGCATGGATTGTGATTTCGCGTTCTATTATGGCGCTTCCGCCGACAACGCCGAGAGCTTGGCCGAGGCCGAGCGGTTGGAGGGTTGCGCCGGGATCAAGCTGTTTATGGGGTCCAGCACTGGCGATTTGTTGGTGGATGAGACCGAGGCGGTGCGGCGGGTGCTCGCCCATGGCCGCCGCCGAGTGGCCGTGCATTCCGAGGATGAGGCTCGGTTGCGGGAGCGCGCCGATCTGCGCCGTTCGGGCGACCCCAGCTCGCACCCGGAGTGGCGCGATCCGGAGGCGGCGCGGCTCAACACCGAGCGATTGATACGGCTGGCGCGTGAGACCCTGCGACGGGTGCATGTGCTCCATATCAGCACCGCTGACGAGTTGCCCATGCTCGCCGCCAACAAGGATTTGATCACCGCCGAGGCGACCCCGCATCACCTCACATTTGACGGCGACGAGGCGTATCCGCGTTTGGGGGCGCTGGTGCAGATGAATCCGCCGGTGCGGAACGCCGCGCATCGGGACGCTATCTTTGCCGCTCTGCGCGCAGGTGTGATCGACGTGCTTGGCTCCGATCATGCGCCCCACACCTTGGAGGAAAAAGGGGCGATCTATCCGCAAAGCCCCTCAGGCATGCCCGGCGTTCAGACGTTGGTTCCCGTGATGCTGGATCATGTCGCCAGCGGTCGGCTCACTTTGCAACGTTTTGTCGATCTGACCGCCCATGGCCCACAGAGGATATTCGGGATCGCTGGTAAAGGGCGGTTGGCGGTGGGGTATGACGCTGATCTGACCATCGTCGACTTGAAGGCGCAGCGCGACATCAGCAATGATTGGATCGCCTCGCGCTGTGGTTGGACGCCCTATGCAGGAATGAGGGTGGCGGGCTGGCCGGTGGGGACTGTTATTCGCGGGCGGCGGGTGATGTGGGAGGATGAGATCTCCAGCCCAGCGGGTGGCCAACCTGTTCGGTTCCAGGAAGGGTGGCTGGGCTGAGCGCGCCGATCTCGATTGTGATCCCAACCCTCAACGCAGCTGACCGTCTCGGACCTACCTTGGCGGCGCTGATGCCTGGGGTGGTCGAAGGGGTGATCCAGGAGCTGATCCTGTCCGACGGTGGGTCGGAGGATGAGATCGTCGCCGTGGCTGAGGGCGTGGGGGCTGAGTTTGTGCTTGGTCCGCCTGGCCGGGGCGGTCAGTTACGGCGCGGAGCTGCAGCGGCGCGCGGAGACTGGTTGATATTCCTACACGCTGACACCGCTTTGGCGCCTGGGTGGGAAGCTGTCGTGGCGCGTCATATTGCTGAGGTAGGGGCGGAACGCGCTGGTTTTTTCCATCTCGCCTTTCATGATAATAGCTTCGCCGCTCGCTGGGTCGCGGGATGGGCCAATACGCGCAGCGGGCTGCTCGCCATGCCTTATGGTGATCAGGGGTTGTTGATCAGCCGCAGGCTCTATGATGCGGTCGGGGGCTATCGCGACATTCCGCTGATGGAGGATGTCGCCATCATTCGCGCCTTGGGCCGAAAGCGGCTGCGGCGGTTGCCGGTGATGGCGGTCACTTCGGCGGAGCGCTATCAACGTGAGGGCTGGCTCCTGCGAGGGTTGAAGAACTGGCGATGCCTCGGCCTGTATTTTCTAGGCGTCGCGCCGGAGAAGATTCTGGAGAAATATAAGTGAACAGTTCCCCCGCCTCTGATTTTGACATTGTTGGGTATCGTCCGGGTGCGCTGGGGTGGGCGGTGCAGACCCAAGCTCAGTATTATGCCGATGCGGTGGGGTTTAATGATTTTTTCGAGGCCAAGATTGCTTCGGAGGCAGCGGCGTTTCTGCCACGGCGCGATCAGCCGGGCTGTGGGTTTTTTCTAGCGGTTGATGGCGAGGATTGGCTCGGCTCAGTCGTTGTCGATCACTCAAGCGGTGTGGGCGCCTTGGCGAAGCTGCGCTGGTTTATCGTCGCTCCCTTGGCGCAGGGGCGCGGGGTGGGCGCTGCTTTGCTGGAGCGCGCGATTGCGACTGTCCGCGAATCTGACGCGGGTGGAGTCATGTTGGAAACATTCGCTGGGTTAGAGGCGGCGCGCAAATTGTATGAGCGAGCAGGGTTTCAGTTGGTGGAGGAGCGTGCGCCTGACTCGAACGCGCCTGCTACCTGGGGAACGCCGGTGCGCGAGCAGAGGTTCGAGTTGAGATTCCATGGGGCTGGTGTGTGAGACGGCGTGTGCTGGTCTTTGTGAAAGAGCCAGTTCCCGGACGGGTCAAGACCCGCTTGGGGCGCGATGTTGGCATGGTGTCGGCGGCGATGTGGTTTCGACATCAATCCTGCGCGCAGATCAGGTCTCTGTCCGCCGATCCGCGTTGGGAGACCTGGATCGCGGTGTCGCCGGATCGCAGCGGGTTGGAAAGTCGGGTCTGGCCCACTGGCGTGCGGCGCTGGCCGCAAGGGCGGGGAGATCTTGGTGATCGTATGGCTCGGGCCGTGGACCAGTTTCCTCCAGGTCCGTTAATCATCATCGGCGGTGATATTCCTGAACTGTCACGGGATCACATCTGGAGTGGGTTTCAGGCGTTGGGCCAGGCTGATGTGGCGATCGGCCCAGCAGCGGATGGTGGGTTCTGGCTGATTGGATTTCTTCGCAGCCCGCGCCGACGGTCTGCGCGGTTGTTCGAGGGGGTGCGCTGGTCGTCCCGCCATGCTCGTGCCGATACTGAGGCGAGCCTGAAGGGCTTACGGGTGACTCATCTGGCTGTGTTGCACGACGTGGACACGGCGGCTGACCTGCCAAAACCCATTCCTTGAAACGATGTTCCTAATCCAAGCTTTGGGCGGCTTGCGCAATTCTAGCTCCAGCTGACAGGCCGACGACCCCAGCGTAGAGATAGGCCAACGGCGCAAACCAACTGGGGAATAAGCACCAGATGCAGGTGACCAGGATGGTTTCGAACCCCTCGGCCAGCCCAGAAAGATAGTAGAGCGACTTCTCGCCTTGAGCCGCCGTCTCCTCGCCGCGTTTGGCCGCCATGATTGCATAGGCCAAAAACGCTGAGCCGTTGGCGAAGTAGGTCAGCAGCAGCACCGCCGCCGCCAAGGCGTTGTTGGCCGGGTCGTAAATCGCGAAGGCGAGCGGCGCCGCGCCGTAGAAGATAAAATCCAGCACAATGTCGAGAAAGCCGCCGCGATCGGTTTTGCGGGTGGCGCGGGCGACGGCGCCGTCCAGGCCGTCGGCGAGGCGGCTGATCAGGATCAGGCATAACGCGCCGGTGAACCAACCTATCGCCGCCATGGCGCAGCCGGCGATCCCCCAGATGAAGCCTGCCCAGGTGACGGCGTCAGCAGAAACGCCAGCGTTGGCCAGACGGCGCCCTAGGGCGTTCAGGGGCGGGTCAATCAATGGCCGGATGCGGGCGTCAAGCATTGGGGGAATCTTTCCTAATGGCCGCCGCTGATGACGTTTCTGCCCACTCCGCCGCCGCCGCGCCTGCTCGCCAGCCGGTGGCGAGGCAGGCGGAGAGCAGATAGCCGCCGGTGGGGGCGTCCCAGTCAATCATTTCCCCGGCGCAGAACAGGCCGGGGCTGTTATGGAGCATCAGGCGATCATCCAACGCGTCCCAGCGCACGCCGCCGGCGGAGGAGATCGCTTCGGCGATGGGACGCGGGCCTCGCAGGGGCAGGGGCACGGCTTTGATTGCC
>JAHQVS010000102.1 GCA_019634215.1 Paracoccaceae bacterium
GATCGTGAAGCTCTATGCGGGGGCGATCATCCCGGGCTTTATGTTGGCCGGTCTGTACATGATCTATGTTGTGGGGAGGGCCTATCTCAATCCGAGTTTGGCGCCGAAGCCGCTAGACGAAGATATCACCGACGACCTTTCCACCGGGCATATGATTTATCTGTTGGTCACGTCGTTCTTCCCACTGGCAATCCTGGTTTTGTCTGTACTTGGGGCGATCCTTGCTGGCCTGGCGACACCGTCAGAAGCAGCGTCGGTGGGTGCGATGGGAGGCTTGGTGCTGGCGGCGGCCTATCGATCCCTGACCTGGGATCGGTTGAGTGAGGCGGTCTATCTAACGGCGCGCACCTCGGCGATGGTGTGCTGGATGTTCGTCGGCTCCTGGGTGTTCTCCTCGGTGTTCAGCTATCTTGGCGGAGAGAAGCTGATCGAAGAGTTCGTGCTCAGTCTGGATCTGACACCGCTCATGTTTTTGATTATGGCGCAGTTGATCATCTTCTTTTTGGGCTGGCCGCTGGAATGGTCGGAGATCATCATCATCTTCGTGCCAATCTTCCTGCCGCTGCTGCCTTACTTCGACATTGATCCACTGTTCTTCGGCATCCTGATCGCACTCAATTTGCAATCGTCTTTCCTGACGCCGCCAATGGCGATGGCGGCCTACTACTTAAAGGGAGTGGCGCCGCCGACAGTGCAGTTGACGCAGATCTTCTCGGGCGTGATGCCATTCCTGTCGATGATCTTCCTGTCGATGGTGCTTCTGTACGTGTTTCCTGAGATCGCGTTTTGGCTGCCGAACACGCTATATGGTGAGTAATGAGCAAAACTCAGCATATGAGCATGACCGCGGCCAAACTGGTCAAGGCGATTGCTTCGGGGGAAGTCTCCTCCGAAGCCGCCGCCCAGGAGCGCTTGGACAAGATTGAGGCGGAGGATGGGGCGCTGCAGGCGTGGTCCTTCACGGACCGGGTGTTGGTGGAGCGCAAGGCGCTTTCGCTGAAGGCGCATCGGCAGAGCGGCGCACCGCTTGGACCGTTGCATGGTCTGCCGATAGGCGTGAAGGACATTATCGATACCGCCGATATGCCCACGGAGAACGGCACGGTGGTTGATAAGGGCAGGCGCCCTCGCCAGGACGCGACTCTGGTGCGGCGGCTGCTAGCGGCAGGCGCGGTTGTACTGGGCAAGACCCACACCACCGAGTGCGCTTACTTCTCGCCTGGCCCGACCCGAAACCCCCATAACCCGGCTCGCACACCCGGCGGTTCGTCCTCCGGCTCGGCGGCGGCGGTGGCGGCGGGCATGGTTCAGGTTGCGATCGGGACCCAAACCAACGGTTCGGTGATCCGGCCGGCTTCATTTTGTGGCGTGGTCGGCTTCAAACCCAGCTATGGCCGCATTCCTCGTAATGGGTTGCTACCGCTGTCAAAGACGCTTGATCAGGTTGGTGTGTTTGGGACCACGATCGAGGATGTTGCTTTGGTGGCGGAGGTGTTGATCGCTCCAGATGGCGTCGACGAGTCGGTTGGCCATACCACTGGGGCGGGTCTGTTTGACGTCGCCACGTCAAGCTCGCCAGTGCGCCCGCAGCTTGCATTTGTGAAGGGGCCAACTTGGGGTCGAGCTGAGTCTTATATGGCCGAGGCCTTCGCTGAACTGGTCTCAGCCTTGGGTGATGGGGTGGACGAGGTTCCATTACCCAGCGTGTTTGAAGAGGGCGTCGCCAACCAACGCACCGTTATGGCGGCGGAAATGGCGTTTGGCCTAGGGGGGTATCTCGATAAAGCGCCAGAACTGATCAGTGCGCAGCTCACCCAGCTGATTGAGGAGGGCCGTGGGGTCAGCGCACTAGACTATCAACGGGCAGTGGCGGCTCGACCGGTATTCAACGCTGGGCTTGAACAGCTGTTTGAACGCTACGACGCCATTGTAACTCCCGCTGCGCCGGGGGAGGCGCCAATGGGGCTCGACGCCACCGGCGACCCGGCCTTCTGCACGCTTTGGAGCTATTGCGGGACGCCGGCGATCACTTTGCCGTTGATGACAGGGCCGAACGATATGCCGATTGGGGTGCAGTTGGTTGGTCCAGTGGGCGACGACGCACGCTTACTGCGCACTGCGCGCTGGTTGATCGAACGCTTACAGGAAGGAGCTGCGTGATGTTGGACAAGGTGATGGCCGCCCTCGCCCTGTTGGGGTTCACTGGGTTCGTCGCCGTCATGGCGTGGTTCGTGAGAGAGCCAGATCTGATCACGGTGATCGTGGTCTGTGTGCTGATGGCGGTGTATGATTTTTATCGTCAGCTCTTCAAGCGCGGCGGTTAACATTGTCGCCCTCGGGGTTCCCGAGGGCGAAGAGTTTTTCTCCTAAGCCGTGGAGCTTCCTTCCTCAGGCGGCGTGCCAACGACTTCCGCGAATTTTTCAAAGAACTGCCCGGCGAGCCGCTTAGCTGTGCCCGCGATCAGGCGGCTCCCAAGTTGAGCGAGCTTGCCGCCGATGTCGGCCTTGACGTCATACTTCATCAAGGTCTCGCCGCCCTCGTCGATCAATTCGACATCGCCTGAGCCCTTGGCGAAGCCGGCGACGCCGCCAGAGCCTTCACCAACCAAAGTGTAGCCAATGGGTGGATTGAGGTTTTCAAGCCGGACGGCCCCGGTGAAGCGGGCTTTCACGGGGCCGACCTTCAATACAACCGTCGCATCTAGTTCGGTGTCGGATTTCTTTTCCAGGCTTTCACAGCCCGGGATGCATTGCCGGAGCACTTCCGGGTCGTTGAGCGCTTCATAGACCCGTTCACGCGGGGCCTGAATGCGAATTTCGTCGGACAGCTCCATGAGACAGCCTCCTTAGATCTATTGTTATGGGTCACGGGCGCAACATCGGTTTAACCCAGCGTTGGGGCAAATGACGATGCTCGTAAAGAGCCACTGGCGTGTGGGATCAAGGCCGGTTTGAGGCCTGAGACCAAGATTTGGCGAGTGCAGCGCCATATCGCCGTGTTCAGAGCCCCTAAACTCCGCAAATCCGCCCCGCCGTCGCCACGAGTGTAATGATATCAGGGGCTGTATCAGTTTTACGTTCTACAGCTGGAGTTGTGTTGTGAACACCCTCACTCAGGCGCCAGTCGCCCCGGAAAGCGCCTACAGCTTGGACTTCACCGGCCCTACCGCTCAAGAGCAGTTTGCGATTGAGTTGGTTAACCGCGCCCGCGCCAATCCTTTGGACGAGCTGGGGCGGCAGGATGATGGGTTCGCCTCGGGCGTCTCCACCAACCCGAGCCAGCCGTTGGCGGTTGTGGGCGAGTTGCAGATCGCGGCGGTCGCTCACTCGTTGGATATGAACCAACGCGGGTTTTTCTCGCATGACAACCCGGATGGCCAGAGCCCGTTCGACCGTATGGACGCTGTCGGTTACCGTTATCGTGCTGCAGGTGAGAATATCGCCTGGGCGGCGGGATACCGGGACACCAACTCACCCGCGCAAATTCAACGGCACCATGATGGCTTGTGGGAATCTGACGGCCATCAGCGAAACTTTATGAATAGCGGTTTCTCAGAAATCGGAATGGGCGTCGTCACCGGGCCGATGACGCTGGATGGGCGTAGCTACAACACCTCTTCGACCATGACCCAGAAATTCGGGGATCGTGGCAAGGTTTACCTCACGGGCGTGGTGATCGACGACCTCGACGGTGACGCCTTTTATGATGTCGGCGAAGGTCAAGGAGATGTCCGCATCACGGCCTGGAATGAGGATGGTGTTTATGGGGCCATCACCTGGGAGGCGGGCGGCTACAGCCTGGAGCTGACACCGGGAACCTACACCGTCCAATTTGAGGGCGGGGACCTGGATGGCGTCGCTACGCGCACGGTTACGGTAGGCCAGGATAATGTAAAGCTTGACGTCTTTGAGGATGCGGGTGTTGAGCCGATTATACCGGAACCAGAGCCGGTTGATCCGCTTCCGACACCACCCGAGCCGGCGCCCATGCCGCTTGTTCCCGAGCCGTCTCCGTTGCCTGCTGGCGCTGGTGCCGACGAGATCGCCGGCTCTGAGGCGGCGGAGGCCATATATGGAAGAGCTGGGGATGACCTGATCACCGCCCTTGGTGGCGATGATCAGGTGTATGGCGGCGCTGATAGTGATGAAATCCATGGCGGCGAGGGTGGTGATACGCTGTTTGGCAACAGCGGCGACGACATGCTCATGGGAGATGACGGAGCGGATGAACTCTATGGCGGCTCTGGCGACGATGAGCTGTTTGGGGGCATTGGCGACGATTTCCTGGTCGGTCAAGGCGGTGATGACGCGCTAGTAGGCGGCGCCGGAAATGACAAATTGGCGGGCCGCTCAGGGAGCGACATACTGTTTGGCGGCGAGGGCGACGATCTGCTGATCGGCGGCGGAGGTGTGGATGAGCTATTGGGCGAAGCAGGAGACGATGTTCTGCGGGGCGGAGCCGATAATGATATCGTTCACGGCGGTTTCGGAGATGATATTGTCACTGGCGACTTCGGCGATGATCAGGTGATTGGGGGCTTTGGCGATGATGTGCTCGCCGGAGGCGTCGGCGCGGATATGTTTATGTTCGGCGCTGAGGGTGGCTCAGATGTGGTGCGGGACTTTGAGCAGGGTCTCGATCGATTGGATCTTAGCCAACGCGGCGCGGCGTTCTCTGACCTCATCATAACGGATGCGCAAAATGGCGCTCGCGTGACCCATGACGATCTGTCGATCCTGATTAAGGCGCATGCCGCCGCCAATATCTCGGCGGATGACTTTATTTTCTGAGTGTTTCAGAGCGGAAGCCGATCCTCAGAGGATCAGCTTCCGTATGATTGCTTGTGTTAGTGCGGTCCCAACATCTCTCGCCGTTCCGCCGTCGTGTTGGGCAATGGGGCGCTGCGTTCGATCAAGAAGCCATCTGAAAACGAGCCGATAAACAACGACCGCGTTTCAGTGTCGCGAGGTATGGGTGATTGCGGGTCAAGTGGCAGGCCGAAGCCGGAGAGGTGAAAGCCCGGATCACTTTGGTTTTGGGACAACACGCCCTCCACGACCAACGTTTCTATTGGGGCTCTGAACACACCCAGAGGATTGTAATCTATTCGCGCGGCGACAAAGCCGCCGTTCACAAATCGGCCGAAGGCGGTCGCGAATTGGTTTTCGCGGATGTCCGAGGCGATGAGTGAGGTGCCGCCGATCCGAGCAACCGCGCCATTCCGTGAGATTTGACCACTAATCACGGGAATCTGTGGGCCGGAGAGGCGCGTCACTCGCGTTGCCAACACCTGCTCTCGCCGCCAAATGCCGCTCACGACGAGGTTTTGGCCAAGTTGCACTTCGTCCAAGCGGATCGGAGCATTGGTGCGGGCGTCGACTATCGCGGTGTCCGCCTCCAACAGGACTTGGGTGCCCATGACCGCTAACACACCCGCACCCGGTTGTAGGTCAGTCACAGGGCCAATCAGTGGGGTGAACAACGTCACCCGTGAGGCGATCAGATCATCATCGTCGAACTCTGCTGACACCGCGACCACATCTCCGACCTTAAGGTCCCGTCCGTTTTTCACACCGAGCACACTGCGCACCGGGACATCACGGGGAATTTCAATGTCTTGGCCATTGACATGGATGCTGCCCAATTCCGTGACAGAGCCAAAGATGCCCGTGCCCCCAATGCCGCCCTCGCGATCGGTGCTATGATCGGCTGCGGCCTTGAGCTCAAATCCCGAGGGTTTGCTGGAAGAGAGCCCGAGGTCTTCCAGGCCGCCGCAAGCGGTTGTGGAGAGGCCGAGCGCCAAGGCGGCGGCCACCCGGTAGGATTTCGACCAGCGCGCACCAGGATCCTGTTTTCGATTCGGTTGTGCGCCGGAAAGCCAGGTGCGGGCACCCATAAGCCATCCTGGCGGCTGCAACGGGCATTCGCCGCTGGACAGTCTCCAGGCAGTGGAGAGATGGGAAGAGGGGAGGCGCATCAAGCTCACTCCGAATTGGATAATTCGTCGGATGTCGGCGGCAAGACGTCGCCGTTGGTGATATCGTCGTTAACCGCCGTTTTCGCTGGAGGGCGGCTTTCGTGATAGAAGTAGGCGCCAAAACGGAAACGTTCTGTTGCTTGCAGATCTGTCGCGTCAGCTTTTTGCAACGCCAGGGCCGTGCGATTCAGCTCCCGCAACGCATTGATGGCCAAAACCCTGGCGTGAGCGTCAAGTTGGTCAACTGAGTGTGGCGTCAAATGCGAATAATACACTACCCGCTCTAGGAAGGGCGGCGTGTCCTGGTTGTTTAACAGGTTCTCAGAGGCGGCGGCGGCGTGATCGTGCAGGTTCATTTTGAAGAAATGCAGAAGCTCTTCTTCGCCTTTTCGGGGAACAAAGGCGTCCTCTAACAAATGAACTTGGTCCTGTTCGCTGTGATGTTTGACGATGCCTAGGCGGGACAGCTCATCCAATATGGTGCGAGGGCGGACATCCTTGCTGACTCGCGCCACCAACCCATCAAATGAGGGTGCATTGGCATTCGCGGTTTGTCTCGGTAGCGCCAAAGGCGCACCATCGGCGTTGTGAAATTCTGGGTCTCCGAGCCAACGTCCGACCACGGTGGCGCAAATCGCCGTTGCGGCCGGACGCAAACCTGGAGCGGTCGCCGTTTCGGCGCGTATGGTCCGGACATCCTTGCGGTGGACGCCCGTCAAGATGCTGATGCGGCTGTCAGTGGAGCGTTTGCCCTCAAGGCCAAAGTCTTCCTCAGCCACCTCGACAAACACTTTTTTCAGCATATCGACCAGCGCAGGC
Source organism: Paracoccaceae bacterium (assembly GCA_019634215.1). Classification (GTDB taxonomy): domain Bacteria; phylum Pseudomonadota; class Alphaproteobacteria; order Rhodobacterales; family Rhodobacteraceae; genus JAHQVS01. The sequence continues at coordinate 6,798 of JAHQVS010000102.1, forward strand.
AGGGTGACGCCGCGCGCCACCATTACCTTGACCAGTGGGCGCATGATGGTGCGGAGCGCTGACAGCAATGCGGCCGAGCGGTCTGGCGGGTTTACGCCGTCCCTCAGGTTTTCCCAGTTCTTATCTGGCCGCATCGCCCGTCTCTTCTCTCGCCGGTATCCTTTTCGGCGCCCTCCAGGATGATCCCCTCGCCGCCCTTAGGTGTTGTTTCGCGCCCGTCCTTGATCAGCCGGTTAAACGCAATGCTAATTTCGACCAATTGCAATCCACTCCTTAAGGCCTCCCGAGTCATTTCAACTCGATCTCTCCTCGAAGCGATGCGCTGGCGCCACCGTGAATTGATGTATTGGCAATAGGCTATTTTGCGAGGGAGATATTCCCACTTTTCTCTTGAAGACATTAAGGATGCCTCTAAAACGAACACAGGGGACGTGGGAAAAATTCCCTCATCCTCTGTCGAGCAGGTGGAGAGCGTTTGCGCCACCATCTGCTTTTGTAATGTTATGAGGAGTACGAGATGTCTACTATTGCTGAGATTGCGTCGAATAACGACGACTTTAACTTGCTTGTGCGTGCTTTGGGCGCTGCTGGTCTTGTTGATGCTGTAGCTGATCCAAATACAGATTTAACTGTATTTGCCCCAACAGATGCGGCTTTTACTCAATTAGCGATTGATCTTGGCTTTACCGGAGACACTGCGGACGAGGACGCTGTATTTGACGCCATCGTCGCGGCTTTGACTGACCTGTCGGGCGGGGGAGATCCAATTCCGTTGCTGACGGATGTGTTGCTCTACCACGTGTCGCCTGTGGGTAAAACGGCGGCAGAAGTCTCTGAAATTGCTTCTATTGAAACGCTGCTGACCGGCGCAACGGTTGGGGCATTGGGCGCTACCCTCAGCGACAAAGAGCCTGATTTGCCCAACCCCACGATCGTGGCGCCTGATATCGCAGCGGACAATGGCGTGATACAAGCGATCGACCGCGTGCTTTTGCCTGTGAATGTTGCAGGGAATGCGCCTCAGGACACCGTGGTGGATGTCGCGGTTGCGAATGGTTCTTTCACAATTCTGGCTCAAGCGCTGACGGCGGCTGATCTTGTCGGCGCATTATCCGCCGCTGATGCCGATGTAACTGTGTTCGCGCCTACTGACGCCGCCTTTGGCCGTCTGGCGGCAACGCTTGGGTTCACAGGCGATGTTGATGACACCGATGCAGTTTTCGGTTTCATCGTTGAGGTCTTGACCGAGCTAGGCGGCGGCGATCCGATCCCGGTGTTGACCGATATCTTACTGTATCACGTTTCTCCTGGCGCCAAGACCTTTGCGGATATCGCTGGAGCAGGTTCTGTTACAACCTTGCTCACGGGAGCAGAGCTGTCTCCTGATGGGGCTGCAATCGGCGATAATGATCCAGAGGGCCTGGACCCCAAGATCATCATTGCTGATGTCCCGGCGTCTAACGGGGTGGTGCAGGCAATTGATTACGTGCTGTTGCCGTTGGATCTGGACGTGCCGGCTGGTGTGGACGCCAGCGGGGTGACGGGAACCGGTTTTGGCAGCCAGAGTGCTGATTTTATTTTGGGTGATGACGCCGCCCAAGAGCTTCGGGCCGGCGGAGGTGATGACGTCATTGATGGCGCGGGCGGCGCCGACATTTTACGCGGCGCCGGCGGTCAGGATACAGTTCTTGGCGGCGCCGGCGATGATCTCGCCTTCGGCGGTGCAGGCGATGATGTTGTGCGTGGCGGCGCGGGCAATGATGATTTGTTCGGGAACTCCGGTGCGGATCAGGTCTTTGGCGATGCAGGTGACGACATTCTGCGGGGCGGCGCTGGTGAAGACGAACTGCATGGCGGCGACGGCGCCGACAATCTTCGTGGCGGCGCTCGGGACGATATTGTCAACGGCGATGCGGGGGATGACATCGCCCGTGGCGGCGGTGGCGATGATACGTTGAATGGCGGAGAGGGGACGGATCGCGTCTTCGGCGGCATTGGCGACGACATTGTCAACGGCGGCGCTGGAAACGACCGGGTATTCGGCAATATCGGCGATGACGTCGTGTCCGGTGGTAGTGGCGACGATGTGGTCAATGGCGGATTTGGAAATGACACCTTGTCTGGCGGTGCTGGCGTTGATCAGTTCCAGTTCTTCCATAGCTTTGGTGACGACGTCGTTTCCGATTTCGAAAGTGGGATCGACATCTTGGCGATCAACCTCGCTGTCGCAGACTCTTTCGATGACCTGACTATCACTGCCGTAGACTCTGCGGACGGCAGCGGCACTGTCATTAGTGTTGGAGGCAACTCCATTACGCTGTCCGATATTGAGGTCGGTAATATCTCTGCTGATGACTTTGTCTTCATCTAATGAGAAAGGCGTGGGTCAGATTTAATCCTGACCTTTTGCCGATAAGTGACTTTGTAAAGCCCTGCGAGCCGTCAGTGCTTTGTGAAGACTAAGAGTGCCTGGCGACCGGTTCGACTTGGACCGGCCGCCATTGCTTGAAGGAGGCGAAGCTTAGGCTGCAATCACGTGGCTTCTGGCGATCTGAAGCCACCTGAAAATGCCCGCTCTATAATCGCCCGAGCGGCTCTCCAGGTTTCTTTTCACTTTAAACATTATTACTCCGCATGATGCATACTGTGTCCAAGAGGCTGGTTTTGAAAGGTTGCGCAGAGAGTGCGCCAAGCGCAGTGTGGCCGTCTCTTGAGGGTGATAACCACAGATAACAGCAGTGGGGGGCGTTTGTGGGAAAAGGTGGCATGCTTGAGCAAGGTGCATATGGACGCCTGGACGATGATGCGGAAGCGGTGTTGTGGCAGGAGTTTTCCGTGCCCTTTCGTTTCCCCGTCGCCTTTACCCGCAACGCCTTAGCGCCAGACAACAGCCTTTTGGCGGACATGCTGTCAATGCGAGAGGCGGACAAACGGCATCGCCTCCATGTGGTGGTTGATGAGGGTGTCGCCGCAGCTTGGCCAAATCTGAATGAGCAGATCGCTGCGTACGTGGCGACCTATGGCAACCACCTTGAGCTGCTGGATGCGCCGCGAGTCGTGCCCGGTGGTGAGCGGATTAAGCAAAGCTTTGAGCATGTCGAGGCGGTGTTGGACGACACTCACCGCCTGCGCATTGATCGACATTCCTATATCGTCGCCATTGGCGGCGGGGCGATGTTGGACGCCATCGGTTTGGCGGCGGCGACGGCTCATCGCGGGGTTAGGCATGTGCGGCTGCCGACCACGGTGTTGTCTCAGAACGACTCCGGCGTTGGGGTCAAGAACGCGGTCAACCTGAAAAACGTCAAGAATTTCATGGGGTCCTTCGCGCCGCCGTGGGCCGTGCTGAATGATTTCAATTTTCTCGACACACTGGAGCCGCGTGACAAGGTGTCGGGCGTGTCCGAAGCTGTCAAAGTGGCGTTGATCCGCGATCCGGCGTTTTTCTATCGGTTGGAGCAGGACGCTGATGCGTTGGCGGCGTTCCAGCCTGCTGAGACAGAATACATGATCCGCCGCTGTGCTGAGCTGCATATGCGCCAAATTGGTGCGGCGGGCGATCCGTTCGAGATGGGCAGCGCTAGGCCACTCGATTTCGGCCATTGGGCGGCGCATAAGCTGGAGGCCATGACTGAGCATGCGGTGCGCCATGGCGAGGCCGTTGCTATTGGCATCGCACTGGACAGCCGGTACTCGGTGTTAAGTGGTCGGTTGGCTCCAGGGCTTGACGAGCGCATTTGCGCGTTGATGGAGCGCCTCGGTTTTGGCCTGTGGCACGACGCGTTGGATAAGGTCGGCGCTTCAGGTGAGCCGGCGTTGCTCACCGGGTTGCGGGAGTTCCAGGAGCATCTGGGCGGTCAGTTGACGGTCACGCTCTTGAGCGAAATTGGGACCGGTGTCGAAGTGCATGAGATCGACGGTGCATTGATGATGCAGGCTGTGGACTGGCTCCAGACTCGCGCCACTTCTTAAATCTAGTGATAGGGCTGACCGATGGATCTCGCGAGCGCGCGCGGACGTCTTTGTTATTGCACCAATATTCATGCGGGCGAAAGCTGGGAGTCCTTGGCGGCGGCGCTGCGGGGCGTCTCTGCCGAGGTCAAGACTCAGGTTTCGCCTGGGGCCGCCATGGGCATCGGGCTCAGGGTTTCCGCCGAGGCGATGCAGGCTTTGAAGGTGCCGGCGGCGCGTGCTGAGCTGGGGAATATCCTGGCGGAGCAAAATTTTGAGCTATGGACGATCAACGGATTTCCGTATGGGCCGTTCCATGGCCAGCCGGTGAAACAACAGGTGTATGAGCCGGATTGGCGGACCTCGGAACGCCTCGCCTACACCAACGATTTGGCGGATCTGCTGGCGGAGTTTGGCACCTCAAACGGGGAGTCTCTGAGTCTCAGCACCGTGCCTGGCGCTTTCAAGCCGAACGGTGTCGGCGCTGAGGCGGCGATGGCGGAGACCATTCTTGCTCAGGTCGCACATAACATTGGGATCAGAGAGCGCACCGGTAAGACCATCGCCCTGGCGCTGGAGCCGGAGCCTTGCTGTTTCCTAGAGACCATCGAGGAATCGGTTGAATTCTTCGCGCACTATCTGTTTTCCGAAGCTGCGGCTGGGAAAGTAGCGGAGCTGGCGGGGGTGTCCAAGGCCGAGGCGGCGGCCGCGCTCCCGCGCCATCTCGGTCTCTGCTATGACGTTTGCCACGCTGCGGTGGAGTTCGAGGACCCGGCTGAGAGCGTGGCGATGTTGCGTCAGGCTGGGGTGCCCATCCACAAGCTGCAACTCTCGGCTGCTCTGCGGTTGCCCCAAATCGATGCGGTGATGCGCGACGCCTTGTCAGCTTTTGTTGAGCCGACCTACCTGCACCAAGTGGTCGCTCGCGACGCCGCCGGGGCGTTGACGCGCTATGTCGATCTGCCTGAGGCGTTGGCGCGGGGAGTGGTATCCGACGGCGAGGAATGGCGGGTCCATTTTCATGTGCCGATTTTCCTGGCTGAACTGACCCCCAGTTTGCGGCGTTTTCACACCACTCAGGATTTTCTGGCCGAGATCCTGGCGCATCATGCAAATGATCCGATCTCTCCACATCTTGAGGTGGAAACCTATACGTGGGACGTGTTGCCTGACGAGCTTCGAGACGCGCCGATCGCTGATGCGATCGCCCGAGAGCTGAATTGGGTGGCTCGTCGCCTGTATTAAGGGGGGCGAGATGAGAGACGGAGGGCTGTCGGCCCCTGGCGCTGGCGATATCACTCTGAAGACGGCGATGGAACTGGGGCGGGTGTCAAACTTGCCCACGGTCTGGAGTAACGCCTTGGCGGCTGTTGTGTTGGCCAACGGGTCGGATGGAATCTTCACTTGGGGTTTTGTGGCGCTGTTGATCGCGTTGTCGCTGTTCTATCTCGGTGGGATGTTCCTGAACGACTACTTTGACGCCGAGATTGACCGGCGGATGGGGAAGGATCGCCCAATCCCGCGCGGCGAGGTCTCAAAATCGACGGTGATGTGGCTCGGTGGTGGAATGCTCTTCCTAGGCCTGCTGATCTGTTCACGCTTTAATACAGACGCGGTTGGCGCCGGTGTCGCGCTGACGGCGGCGATCCTGCTTTATGACATCACCCACAAGCAAACTGTGTTCGCGCCGGTGTTCATGGGGCTGTGCCGGGGCGCGGTGTATCTCGTGGCGGCTTCGGCGATCACCGAGACCACACGGTTGCCAGTGTTTGTCGGCGCCACCGGCTTGTTCATCTATGTGATCGGTCTGACATACGCCGCCAAGCAGGAGGACTATAACCGTCTCGGGTCGGCGTGGCCACTTCTGGTGCTACTGGGCCCAGTGATCCTCGGCGCGATGCTGATCACCGTCGCTTGGGCAACTCTGCCTTACTGGCTGATATTGGTGGCGTGGATGAGCGCTTGCGTGTTCAGCCTGTTCCGGCGTTTGCCGGGCGACGTTGGCCGCGCCGTGGTCGGATTGATTGCGGGAATTTCACTCTATGACGCCATGTTGATGGCCGCTGCTGGTGCGCCGGTGATGGCGTTGTTGGCGGTGATGTGCTTTGGGGCGACGTTGTGGTTGCAGCGGGTGGCGTCGGGGACTTAGTTCTTCCACTCAAACTGTGTTTGGCGCGAAGCAGCTGTCGCAAAAGAGTCGTGGATCTGCTCCATTAACCGAATACAGGTTGGTGCTTGCGGAGAGTGACTATGGCGGATGGCTTTGTTCCCCCCACCGAGAAGAAAAAGCTGTTGGCCTTAGACGGCGGCGGCATTTTGGGGATGATGTCGCTTCAGATCTTGAAAGAGATCGAGAGCAAGTTGGCCCAGACGGCGCCTGATCCTGAGAAGTTTCGGCTCGGCGATTATTTTGACTATATCGGCGGCACGAGTACGGGCGGTATCATCGCCGCCGGCCTCGCTATGGGCATGAGCGTTGATCAGCTGATCAGGCTATATCGGGACAAGGCGGCGGACATCTTTGAGAAGCGCACCTTCATGTTCCGGCGTATGTGGCGGGGTTATAATCACGACAAGTTTGTCGAGATCTTGAAAAAAGAGCTAATCAAGGACGGTAAGGACACCATTGCGGATCTTCGTGACGGTGGGCATTTGCACTGCATGCTGCTGATCGCGCTGCGCAATGCGTCCACCGCGTCACCCTGGACCGCGAGCAGCAATGAATGCGACCCGTTCGCGGTGCCGTTAGGGAAGCTGAAATTGTGGGAGGTGGTCCGCGCCAGCACCGCCGCGCCAACCTATTTCGCGCCGCAAAAGCTGCCGATCCGCAATGAGCGCGGTGAGCCGGTAATGAAGCCGAAAGGCTCGACCAATCCCCGCTTGGACAGCTTTGAGGACGGCGGCGTCACTGCCTATAACAATCCGTCCGTCGCACTGTTTCGACATGCCGCGTTGAGTGAGCATTGGACGGGGGGCGCGCATTGGCCGGATCCGGCGCGCGTGCCCGCGCCGAAGGGGACACCTTGGGCGACCGGTGAGAATCGGATGCTGTTGGTTTCGGTTGGTTGCGGCGAGGCGCGGGAAGCCACGTTTTCGGTCAAGGAGTCGGGCAATTTCCTGCTGAAGACGGCGGCGAAGGTGCCGAGCGATCTGATGTCGGCTTACGCAATGGAAAACGACATCATGTGCCGCACGCTTGGGCGTTGCGTGTTTGGACCGAAAATAGATCTGCTCTATGATCGCATGCAGCGTAGCGCCGAGGAGACCGGTGGCACGCGGGCGTTCAGCTATATCCGGTACAACCCTGAAGTCTCTCCTGGCGGGCTGAAGGAGCTGGAAATTAAGGATTGGGAAACCCTGAAGATGGGGATGGCTGACATCGATAAGCTAGACCGAATGGAGGAGGTCGGCCGACTGACTGCAAAACAGCAGGTCGACGTTTACGAGCATTTCGCTGGCTTCCTGCCATCCGATGCCGAAGTCCCTGTGTCATAAGGGTCGGGCTATCCCCGCCCGAACACGTGATCCAACGTCAGCTGCTTAAACGCCGTCGCTTCAACTGGTCCTTCCGGGAGCAGATCCGATTCGGAGCTGATGACCAGTGGACCGTCATCAGGGTCGTCTGTAAGGCGTCCATGCGCGCCTTTCACAAGCTGGGTGTCCTTCAGGGAGATCACGTCGAGTGGCTGGCGGAAGCCCAGTTTGCGCTTCGCTAGGCGCCAGCCAGCGGAGATTTTTGGGTTTGCAAGCGCGGGATCGAAGAACAGCTCTACCGGGTCATACCCTGGTTTGCGGTGGATATCGACGGTGCGGGCGAAATCCGGTGCTAAAGCGTCATCAAGCCAGTAGTAATAGCTGAACCAGCGGTCCGGGGCTGAGATCGCCACCAACTCGCCGGAGCGCGGATTGTCGAGACCATTGGCGCGTTTGCCCTCCAGATCCCAGACCTGCTCGACGCCGTCGAGGGCTTCGATCACCGCTTTCACCTCGGCAATGCGATCGGGATTTTTGATATAGACATGGGCGATCTGATGGTCGGCCATGGCGAAGGCTTCGGAGGCCCCGGGGTCGAGGACTTCCCGGCCAAACTCTTCGGGCCGCACCGCCACCAATCCGGCGCGGCGCAGGGCGCGGTTGATATGAACGGCGTCGGTGCATTTCGTGATGCCGTATTCCGACACCACCAATGTGGCCATGCCGCGTGAGTCGGCGTATTCGATGAGGCTGGCGCAGAGATCGTCGACCTCTTTCAGATCCTGTTGCAGGCGCGGGTGGTCAAGATCCGGGCCGAGGCGCTGCAGATTATAATCGAGGTGCGGAAGATAACACAGCGTCAGGGTAGGATCGCGCGTCTCCATCACATGGCGGGTGGCGTTGGCGATCCAGGCGCTAGACTCGATGTCCGCTAACGGCCCCCAGAATTTGAACAGCGGAAACTTGCCGAACTTGGCGTCTAACTCGTCATGGAGGGCCGGGGGAAAGGCGTAATGGTCCGGCAGCTTGCGCCCGTCGGCAGGATACATTGGGCGCGGGGTCGCGGAATAATCGGCGCTGGCGTACATATTGTACCACCAGAACATCTTGGCGCAGCTGAAGTTAGCGTCCTGCTTCTTCCCGGCGTCCCAGATCTTTTCCCCGGAAACCAACTGATTGGGCTGGCGCCATAGCAGCACTTCCGAAAGGTCACGGAAGTACCATCCGTTGGCGACGGCGCCATGCCCGCTGGGTGTGAGGCCGGTGACGAGGGTAGATTGTGAAGTGCAGGTGACGGCTGGCGTCACCGTCCGCAAAGGCCGCATGCCGCCGCGCGCCGCTAGTTTCGTGAGCGCTGGGGTGTGAGGACCGACGAGCCCAGGAGCCAGGCCGACGACGAGGAGAACGAGGGTCTGACGCATGGGAAGCTCCGATCGGCGGTGTCGCATTCCGCGACTTCAATGTTGGCGCTGGCGGTTTTATGCGGCAATAGCACAGAACACAGCGTCAATTTTTCGGAGGAGCGGATGCCGAACGATCCTGAGGCCGTAAAGTCTCTGTTGCAACGCTGGATCGCGCGGCGCGTAGCGCCGGAGGCGATGGCTTGGTTTGAAGAGCGGCTGCGGTTGCATCGCGAGGAAACGCCTGAGCGGGATCTGCATATCACGTTGGGCCTAATCCCCCGGCGGTTGGGGAAAGCCGATTTGGCGCTGGGGCCGGATGAACTTACCGCCGCCGAGGCCGCGCGCTCCGGGTGGACGCCGAAAGCTTGGAGTGTCGACGCCGCCGCCCGGACATTAACGCTGCTGGCGGCGCCGCCGCCATCGGAGGGGTTCACCCATCGGTTCAAGCAACTGCGCCGCACCGCCGACGCCGCCGAGACGTTGGCGTTGTACCAAGGGTTGCCGCTGTATCCCGATCCGCAGGCTCTTGAATGGGAGGCGGGCGAGGGATTGCGCTCAAACATGAAGAGTGTGTTCGAGGCCATCGCGCACGACAATCCGTACCCGCGCGAGGTGTTCGAAGAGCATCGTTGGAATCATATGATCCTGAAGGCGCTGTTCATCGGCAGCCGGTTGGCTCCGATTCAAGGGCTCGACGCACGGGCCAACGCTGAACTTGCCCGTATAATGCGTGATTTCGCGCATGAGCGCTGGGCGGCGGGTCGGGCGGTGCCGTTTGAGATTTGGCGGATTGTCGGCCCGTTCGCGCAAGACGCGGAAGCCGTCGCTGATCTCACCCGCGCCTTCGAGGCGCAGGGGGCAGGCGCCACGGCGATTGATCGTAAGGCTGCGGCGCTGGGGCTGGCCGCAAGTGCATGGCGATTGGCTGATCCTGCGCTGGCCGCCGATCCGATTTTGGCGGCGGATATTAAGAGCGGCGCGCTGACCTGGGAAACCTTGTCGCAGGAGGCGGATGCGTTGGCGCAATCCCTCCCCCGTGAACCCGTGTTGCCGAACGCCGCGCCGTCTGGAGTGTGAGAGCCATGATGTATATCGACACCCACGCCCACATGATTTCCCGAAGCACGGATGATTATGAGGCTATGGCGAAGGCGGGTATCGTCGCGTTGATTGAGCCGGCGTTCTGGCTGGGCCAACCACGCACCCATGTCGCCACCTATATCGACTATCTCTCCACTATCGTCGGCTTCGAACGGTTCCGCGCCGGTCAGTTCGGCATTCGGCACTACTGCACGGTAGGGCTGAACTCCAAGGAGGCTAACAATGAGGAATTGGCCGAGGGGGTCATGGAGATCCTGCCGCGTTTCGCATTGAAGGATGGCGTGGTGGCGATTGGTGAGATCGGCTATGATGAGCAGACCGCGCTGGAGGATAAGTATTTCCGCCTCCAGTTGGATCTGGCCAAGGAGCTGGATCTGCCTGTCATGATCCACACACCGCATCGCGACAAGAAGCGCGGCACCTCGCGGTCGATGGACGCGTGCGAGGAGCACGGCCTCGATCCGACCAAGGTGATCATTGACCACAACAACGAAGAGACGGTTGCCGAAGTGCTGCAGCGCGGGTTCTGGGCGGCGTTTTCGATTTATCCGAGCACCAAGATGGGCTCAGCGCGGATGGTGGAGATCCTGAAACAGTATGGTGCGGAACGGATCATCGTTGACAGTGCTTGCGATTGGGGGATCTCCGACCCGCTGGGGGTGCCGAAGGTCGCCGCGTTGGCGCAACAGCATGGTGTGCCGGAAGAGGTAATCCGCAAAGCTTGTTATGACAACGCCCTCGCCGCTTATGGCCAGAGTGGCCAGATGGCCGAGTCGGATTGGCAGGACCCCGCGCCGATCGACCAGCGAACACTTTATGAGGGCAACAGCATTTTGCGTGGAGGGCGGGAGCCTCACATTGAAGTCCCTGGCGCGGCTCGTGCGGCGAGTTTGATTATCGAATAGGCCGCCATCTCGCGATTCGGTGGCCTTGCGTTGCTGAAATCTTGAGGCGGCGCTTTCGTCTGGGAGGTTAAGAATGAAAGACCATGTCGACGACATCCTGCGCCGAAAGTCTGACCATCTGGATGTTATTCTCGCCGGCGAAGGCGCGTTTGACCGAATCGACGCCGGGTTTGATCGGGTACGGTTGCCGCATTGCGCCGCACCGGAGATTGCGCTCTCGGAAGTAGATCTCTCTGCCGAGTTTCTTGGAAAGCGCTTGGCGGCGCCGTTTCTAATCAGCTCCATGACCGGCGGCCCAACCCGGGCCGGGGCGATTAACCGCAATCTGGCCGAGGCAGCGGAGGCGCTGGGCGTCGCCATGGGGGTGGGGTCGCAGCGGGTTGCGCTTGAGGGGGCCGGGGATGTCGGAGTGTCCTCTGACATTCGCCGCTGGGCGCCGACTGCCGTGCTCTATGCGAATTTTGGCGCGGTGCAATTGGCGCAGGGCTATGGCGTGGCCCAAGCGCGGCGCGTGATCGATATGATCGAGGCGGACGCGCTGATTTTGCATTTCAATCCACTGCAGGAGGCGATCCAGCCGGGTGGGGACACTGATTGGCGTGGGGTGTTGGCGGCGGTGGAGGTGCTGGCTTCGTCGATCGATACGCCGATTATCGCCAAGGAGGTCGGGTTCGGACTTTCGGCGCCTGTGGCATGGGACTTAGCCGCAGCTGGTGTGGCGGCGATCGACGTCGCCGGAGCGGGCGGATCAAATTGGGCCAAAGTGGAGGGCGCTCGTGCGGGGTCTGATCACGTGGCGCGAGTCGCCTCTGCTTTTGGCGATTGGGGGATACCAACGGTTGAGGCGCTGCGGGCGTGCCGGGCGCGGCTGCCGGAGACCCCGATGATCGCCTCAGGCGGGGTGCGTCATGGCGTCGACGCCGCCAAGGCGATTGCCCTTGGAGCTGATCTCGCGGGGCAGGCGGCGGGGGTTTTGCAGGCGGCGGTTGATGGGCCGGAAGAGGCGGCGGAGGCGATCATGGTGGCGGTGGAGCAGCTTCGCGTCGCCTGCTTTTGCTGTGGAGTGACACGGCAGACGGCGTTGCGGGGGCTGGTGTTTTAAGCCTCTTCCCGTTTGCCCTTGCCTGCAGATCAACATCTGCAGGGCCAGAGATCATATGTTCTATGCCTGTTGATCGATGTTTTGAGACGACGTTTCTGATTTTGGTTCCGGGCCGTATTTGTTGCCGCCCGGTTGGCTTGGGCTCAACAGCCAGATGAACACCATCAGATTGATCGCCACGATGATGGCGAAAGCGATTTGGGCGGCGACGCCAGAGAGACTGTGGATGTCCGTCAGGCGTAAAATATCGAGAAATGGGAAAACGCCCCAGGCGACCACTGTGTTCAAACTCCACCATCCCGTCCGGCCAATATCATGCAGGCGCCGCCACGCAGCGGCATAGCTGGGGAGAAGGGTCGCCACTGCGAACACCAACCATAAGATCAGAGGGCTGGATCGGGTGGCGATTGCTTCAATCCACCACAGCAAGACTCCACCGATACACAAAAATATTTGGAAGAACCAGAATTCCAGCCGAGTGGCCCGCCCTGAAAATGTGAAATACTTTCGAAAACAGGTTGCCACTGCTTTAGTAAAACTCATGATTTACACCAAAAAATGAAGTATGTTTGTTTGTATCAATATATACACGGCCACGCCCGATAACTACAGGCGTGGCCGTCGCATTTTATTAATGTCAGCCGATCGCCTTAATGATCGCCTCGCCCAAACCAGCAGGGCTGTCGGCGACGACGATGCCGGCGGATTTCATCGCCTCGATCTTATCTTCAGCGCCGCCCTTGCCACCGGCGATGATCGCGCCTGCGTGACCCATGCGGCGGCCCGGAGGCGCGGTGCGGCCCGCGATGAAGCCCGCCATCGGCTTTTTGATCTTGTGGTTCTTCACGAACTCGGCGGCGTCCTCTTCGGCGGAACCGCCGATTTCGCCGATCATGATGATGGCCTGGGTCTCGTCGTCATGCAGCAGCAGGTCGATTGCGTCGATATGCTCCGTGCCCTTGATCGGGTCGCCGCCAATGCCGATGCAGGTGCTTTGGCCGAGGCCGACGGCGGTGGTTTGGTGCACGGCCTCATAGGTCAAAGTGCCCGAGCGGGAGACGATGCCAATCCGCCCACGCTTGTGGATGTGCCCGGGCATGATGCCGATCTTGCAGGCTTCCGGGGTGATGATACCCGGGCAGTTCGGACCGATCAGGCGGCAAGAGCTGCCGTCAAGGGCCCGCTTCACCTTCATCATGTCCATCACCGGAATGCCCTCGGTGATGCAGACGATCAGCGGGATTTCGGCGTCAATCGCCTCAAGAATGGAGTCGGCTGCGAACGGCGGCGGGACGTAGATGACGCTGGCGTTGCAGTCAGTGGCGCGTTTGGCCTCATGGACTGAGTCGAAGACCGGCAGCCCGATATGGCTCTGTCCGCCTTTGCCAGGGGTGACGCCGCCGACCATTTTGGTGCCGTAGGCGATGGCTTGCTCAGAGTGGAAGGTGCCCTGCGAGCCGGTGAGGCCCTGACAGATCACACGGGTGTTTTCGTCAACGAGTACGGCCATACGGACCGCTCCTTTCTCAAAATCTGTCAGCCCTATGACAGCAAGCAATGGCTGTGTTGGCTGAGAACGGCTGGGCGTTGGTCTGCAGGTTTAGGAGCCTCTAACCGCCTTCACGATTTTCTCGGCGCCGTCAGCGAGGTTGTCGCCCGAGATCACATTCAGGCCAGAGTTGTTGATGATCTCCTTGCCCAGCTCGACATTGGTGCCTTCCAGGCGGACCACCAGTGGCACTTGCAGGCCGACTTCCTTGACCGCCTCGATCACGCCCTGGGCGATGACGTCGCAGCGCATGATGCCGCCGAAGATGTTGACCAGGATGCCCTTCACCTTCGGGTCGGCGGTGATGATCTTGAAGGCTTCTGTGACCTTCTCGGCGGTGGCGCCGCCGCCGACATCTAGAAAGTTGGCGGGCTCCGAGCCGTAGAGCTTGATGATGTCCATGGTCGCCATCGCCAAGCCGGCGCCGTTGACCATGCAGCCAATCTCGCCGTCGAGAGCGATGTAGTTTAGATCAAACTTCGAAGCTTGAAGCTCTTTCGGATCTTCCTCGGTCTCGTCGCGCAGCTCCGCCAGTTCCGGATGGCGGTACATGGCGTTGCCGTCGAAGCTCATCTTGCAGTCGAGGCATTTCAAATTGCCGGCGCCGTCCACGATCAGCGGGTTGATCTCGATCAGATCGCAGTCTTTTTCGAGAAACAGCTTGTAGAGCGTGGAGATAAGCTGAACGCACTGTTTGACTTGTGCGCCCTCCAAGCCCAACGCATAGGCGACTTTGCGGCCGTGGAAGGCGCTGACGCCGGTGGCTGGGTCCACCGAGAAAGACAGAATTTTCTCAGGTGTGGAGGCGGCGACCTCTTCGATGTCCATCCCGCCCTCGGTGGAGGCGACGAAGGAGATGCGGGAGGTGACGCGGTCGACCAGTAACGAGAGATACATCTCGTTCTTAATGTCGGCGCCTTCCTCAATATATACGCGGTTGACCTGCTTCCCGCTGGCGCCGGTTTGATGGGTCACCAAAGTGCGGCCCAGCATCTGGCGCGCGAACTCGGAAGCCTCTTCAACCGATTTGGCGATCCGAACTCCACCCTTCTCACCAGCTTCAGGCTCCTTGAACGTGCCCTTGCCGCGTCCGCCAGCGTGGATCTGGCTCTTGACTACCCAGACCGGGCCGCCCAGCTCTTCGGCGCCGCGCCAAGCGTCCTCGCCGTTGAACGCGACGCGACCTTCCGACACCGGCGCGCCATACTCGCGTAAGATCGCCTTGGCTTGATGCTCATGGATGTTCATTGGCCGTCTTCACTCCTGTTTTTGTGAAAGCGTTTGCCCTGCGCGCTTTCGGCGTGACGATACGTCATTGCGCCCTCATTTTACGAGGGGAAGAAGTCGTTTGAACGCAGCACCGCCAGCTTGACCCATCCACTCGAACACGACCATCTCGGTGGTGACGATCCCAGCGCCGCTAGCGCTGAGGCGCTCAATGCAGGCCTTTTCGCTCTCAAGGGTCCGGGAGGCGGTCGCGTCGGAGACCACGAACACGTCGTAGCCCTCCTCCATGAGACTGGCGGCGGTTTGCATGACGCAAATATGCGCCTCCATGCCGGCGATGACGGCTTGGCGTTTGCCAAAGCCACGGAAGGCTTGTGCGAAGCCAGCATCCTCCATGCAGGAGAAGTGCAGTTTTTCCTGTACAGGGGCGTCTCCCGCCGCCTCGGCGATCTCTTTCACCGTGCGGCCGAGCCCTTTCGGGTATTGCTCTGTGAGAATCACCGGCGCCCCCATCTCTCGCGCGGCTGTGATTAAGAGTTTTGTGTTCTTAATCGTGCGAGCGGGGGCTTGCATAGCCGGAACAAGCCGCTCCTGCATGTCGATCACAATCAAGGCTGATTCCGCCGGGCGTATCAGCATCGCATCCTCCTTGCTGGTGGGCAGCGTTAGCGTAAGCGGTGCCTGCGCTGCCTTCTGATATTTTGTATGCCAAATGCCAGGGCTGTGGCTATCACTCTCCATCAGTGAGGGCAAGCGCACCGGTCGCTTTCGGCGGCGGCGATGACGCTTGTCACAGCCAAGGCGAGCGACTACCCGAAGCCCCTCGCCTTTTGATTTCACAACAGTTTGCGGCCCATGACGAAGACAGCGATCATTCATATCGGCAGTGATAAGGCTGGGAGCACCAGCATCCAGTATTTCCTTGCTCGCAACCAGGACGCCTTAAGGGCGCAACGGCGGCGGCTTATCCGAGCAGGGTTGCGCAAAGCTGCGGGCCATCCGTTTTTATTCATCAATTTGGATCATCCAGCTTGGGCCGAAGTCTCCCTTGAGTTAACTCAATTTGAGTCGGAAGCGGATGTATTTATTTTGTCATGGGAGGGAGTTCACAATTTTAGCATTGAAAAATTAGAGAAATTACGTGGGTATTTTGAGGGGTTTGATGTTAAATTTGTATTTTATATACGTGAACAGGGTGAGCTTGTTCAAACAGGTCTGTTGCAGAGATTAAAGCAAGACACCCTCAGCGATGTTGATTTGTTCAATGTCGCATCTGATTGTCCGCATCTGTTTGCCGCAACGCGCTGTTACGATCAGACCATCGAACGATTTGAATCTGTTTTCGGCGAAGGGTGTGTCGATCTGCGGGTGTTTGAGCGCAACCAACTTCACAAACGTGATGTGAAGCTCGATTTCCTACAGGCGGTCGGCATTGAGGATGCTTCTGACTTCAGTGATCTGGGTGATGTGAACGAGAGCCTGAGTTTGGAGGCGTCGCTTGCAATCCAATTGTTAGACCCGTTGGCGCTCGACGGAGCCGATAGACGATCCTTGCGAGATGCGGGCTTGGTGATGTCGATGCTGCGCAAGGGTTGGAAATATTTCTTAAACCCAGAGCAATTGGCGCGAGTCCGGGCGTTTTACGCCGAAAGCAACCAACGTGTCGCGCGTCGCTTCTTTGGGCGTGAGCAGCTATTTGAGTTTAGGGACGCCACCGCCCCGAGCGACGTCGACCGAATGGAGGTCGCATCCGTCGCCGCTGAAATGTTGGCGATGTGGCCACGATATCCAGCCCCGGTTGGAAAGTTTCCTGCCGCTCGCCTGCTGGACCGACGAATGTCGCCGATGCGGGGCTGGAGCAAGGTGAACATTGATGAAACCCAGGAAAACCCAGATGATGCTTGTGGTGGCGGGGCGATGCGGTTGGAGGAGCCGAGTGGCGAGCTACGGTTAATGTATTCGCCTCGCTCAATTTTCCCCGATTATAAAAAAGCGATGCTGACGTTTATTCTGCCCAAGGGAGATCAGCGGCGCCTCAGGATCACAGGGGTAGGAGAGAAGGCGATTGAGATTGACTGCCCGAAAGAGCGCCTGGAGTTTCCCGTGGGCCAACTGGGGCGTTATGGTGAGATTGCGATTGAGATTGAGCCTATCGACCACGATGGTCCGCTAGTGGTGCGCGGTCTGGCGGTAGGTTTCCGCTGAGCGCAATCGTGATCGGAAAATGGACCTTTTAATGGGTCACGCCAGCTGTTCTGACAAATAGTCTATAGAACATACGCTTAAGCTATTTCAGTGTAAGCAGGCGCTGAGAACGCTCTGCTTATGTGAGAGAGCTTTCGGAGGCCTCATGTCAGAAATTGACAGGAGTGATGAGGCGATGTCTTCTGTCGCGATAGCTCGCTAGGCAGAGGCCGCATATGTCGTCCAGCATCGATTCCGATCCCCCATCAGCGGGCACCCGTACAGACCGCGTCTTCAAGCTTGCGGAATTGTTGAGGGCTCAGGCGCGCTCAGCCCCAATGACAGCGGAAGCATTGGCGGAGGCATTGAGGGTATCGGTGCGCACCATATACCGGGATGTCGAGACCTTGCGGGCTAACGGTCTGGCAGTGACCGGCGCGGCTGGTGTCGGGTTCAGATTTGAAGAAGAACGGGGCGAACCCGCTGCGATGGGACGCGGTTCGGAGTCTCGCCGCCTGGCGGTGGCGCCAGCCCCTCTTGATGATCGGGTGGGCTTGTTGCGCCAGGCTGTGCGGGCGGCGCATCGAGCGCCAGAGGCCGATATTGTCGCCAAGCTCGCCAATGAGGCCCGTTTCGATCCGGCTGTAGGGCGCCGAGTATTGGCCGAGGCGTCTAGGCTTGTTGGGCATCTACGTGAGAACCGTCAGAATGAAGGCGGTATCGATCGGTTTATGCATGAGTATTCGCTCTCCTCGGAGGAGGGCGTGGCGCTAATGTGTTTGGCCGAGGCGTTGTTGCGCATCCCTGACGCCGACACAGCCGATGCGCTGATTGAGGATAAGATCGGCGGTGCTCAGTGGGAGAAGCATTTCGGTAAGGCGGACAGTTTGTTTGTGAACGCCTCCACCCTTGGGTTGATGATTTCTGGCCGGGTGTTGCGACTGGGGGCTGGCGAAGGCCTGTCGGCGGTGTTGGGCCGGCTGATCCACCATTCCGGCGAACCGGTGATCCGGGCCGCGATCCGTCAAGCTATGCGGATCATGGGCCGCCAGTTTGTCATGGGTCGCGATATTGGTGAGGCGTTACAGCGGGCGCGAGAGGATGCAGCGCGGGGATATCGCCATTCTTTCGATATGCTCGGGGAAGCCGCTTACACGGATAAGGACGCTCGGAACTATCTAAACGCATATCTGACCGCGATAGCGGCGGTGGGGGCTGAGGCCGATGGAGCTGGCCCGGTCGCCTCGCCGGGTGTGTCGGTGAAGTTGTCGGCTTTGCATCCGCGCTATGAACCGGCACAGCGCGAGCGGGTGATTTCCGAGTTGTACCCACGCTTGCTGCAAACAGCTGAGGCGGCGGCGAATGTTGACATCGGCCTGTGCGTCGACGCCGAGGAGATGGAGCGGTTGGATCTCTCCCTCGAGCTGTTCTCCCGCCTCGCTCAAGAGCCGAGCCTTAAGGGATGGGATGGCTTGGGTTTGGCGGTTCAGGCCTACTCGCGCCGGGCGCGGCCATTGATTGAGTGGCTCGCAGATCTTGCTGGGATCTCTGGGCGGCGGTTTATGGCGCGACTGGTGAAGGGCGCTTATTGGGACACCGAGATCAAGCGCGCCCAAGAGGCGGGTATGTCGGATTTTCCGGTGTTCACCCGCAAAGAGCACACCGACGTCTCCTATCTGGCCTGCGCCAAGGCGATGTTCGCCGCTGGCGCGCGGTTCTACCCTTCGCTCG
Organism: Paracoccaceae bacterium; assembly: GCA_019634215.1. Lineage (GTDB taxonomy): Bacteria > Pseudomonadota > Alphaproteobacteria > Rhodobacterales > Rhodobacteraceae > JAHQVS01. The sequence goes on from JAHQVS010000102.1 coordinate 25,425, forward strand.
CTACCCACAACGCTCACACCGTGGCGGCGGTGGCGGAGATGGCGGCTGGGCGTGAGGATTGGGAATTCCAGCGCCTGCATGGCATGGGCGCGCCGCTGTATGATCCGCTGATGGGAGAGGGCGCGCGCTGCCGGATATACGCACCCGTCGGCGGCCACGAGGACCTACTGGCCTATCTGGTGCGGCGGCTGCTGGAGAACGGCGCCAACACCAGCTTCGTCAACCGGATCGTCGACGATGCGCTGCCAGTGGAGGAGATTGTCGCCGATCCGGTGGCGATAGCCGAGCGAGGCGGCTTTGGGCCACATGAGCATATTTCGACTCCGGGGGCGCTGTTTGCGCCAAGGGAAAACAGCCTGGGCGTTGATCTGAGCGATCCCGAGGTGACGGAAAATTTGGCGCTCTCAGTTGCGGGCCTAGAGGCTGCTGCGGTTGAGATACATGCCGAGCCGTTGACTTCGGCGGAGGGAAACAGCGCGGTTTCAGGCAAAGTTGCAATCGCGAATCCGGCCAACGCCTCAATGCGTGTAGGGATGTTGGTGAACGCCACTCCGGCATTGGCTGCCGACGCCCTCGCCCGCGCTATTGAAGCGCAGCCATATTGGGATGGCGCTGGCGCTGAGGCTCGGGCGGCTATTTTGGAGCGAGCGGCGAGCCTCTATGAGGCAAACGGCGTCGCCCTGATGCGATTGGCTGTGCGGGAGGCGGGTAAGACCTGGAAGGACGCTGTCGCTGAACTGCGGGAAGCGGTGGACTTCCTGCGTTATTATGCGGCAGAGGCGCGTCGCTTGTTTGCTGAGCCGACGGTTCTGCCGGGGCCTACTGGAGAGCGCAACACGCTGAAATTGTCGGGGCGCGGCGCCTTTCTATGCATTTCGCCGTGGAATTTCCCGCTGGCGATTTTCACCGGGCAGGTGGCGGCTGCGCTGGCGGCGGGGAACGCGGTGTTGGCTAAGCCCGCAGAGCAGACCTCGTTGATCGCCTATGAGGCGGTGCGGCTGCTGCACCAAGCGGGCGTGCCGCGAGAGACGTTGCATTTGTTGCCGGGGGATGGGCCAAGCTTGGGTGAAGCGCTGCTGGCTGATCCACACCTCGGTGGGGTCGCCTTCACCGGCTCTACGGATGTGGCGCGGATCATTAACCGCAAGCTGGCGGCGCGCGATGGGCCGATCATCCCGCTGATCGCCGAGACTGGCGGCATCAACGCTATGATTGTCGACAGCTCGGCCTTACCCGAACAGGTCACGCGTGATCTGATCGCATCGGCTTTTCAGTCGGCGGGGCAGCGCTGTTCGGCAGCCCGGATCGCCTACGTGCCAGAGGAGACCGCCGAGCGGCAGATTGAGATGCTGGCGGGGGCGATGGCGGAGTTGCGAGTCGGCGACCCGGCTTGGCTCTCGACCGACGTCGGCCCGGTGATCGATGTCGAGGCCAAGCAGGCGCTGGATGCGCATGCTGGCGCCTTAAGGGCGCAAGGGCGGCTGTTGGCGGAGACGCCTCTCTCTCCTGATGCGCGCGCCGACGGCTTTTGGGTGGCCCCGCAGCTCTATCGTGTGGATGGCATAGAGGCGTTGCAGGGGGAGACCTTTGGCCCGATCCTCCATGTCGCCACCTGGGCCTCCGATCAATTAGACGAAGTGATCGACGCCATCAACGCCGCCGGGTACGGGCTGACCCTAGGTGTTCACACCCGCATTGAAGCTCGCGCACAGCATATCATCCGCCGGGCGCGCGTCGGTAACATCTATGTTAATCGCAATCAGATCGGCGCCATTGTCGGCAGCCAGCCTTTTGGCGGTGAGGGGCTGTCGGGGACAGGCCCAAAGGCGGGGGGGCCGCATTACCTTGCCCGGTTCGCAGTGGAGCGTGTCGCGTCAGTGGATTTGACGGCTCAGGGAGGGGATGCGGCGTTGATGACTTTGTAGGTGGTTTAGCTCGCCGGTGAGAGGCCCTTTGCGCCGTGGGTGGTGATCAATCGGCCGGGTAAGCCGTCTTCATTGGCTTGCTCGACGAATGCTTTCAGCCACGCCGCTCCGGCGGTGTTACGCTTCGGAGTTCCGATCGCCTGTTGCACGGCGGTAAATTTGCCGTCGAACAGCCGCGCATTGTCTAACTGTTTGAGGTCGTCCGTCAAACGTGGCCGCAACCCAGCCAGGGCGTCGAGCTTCTGCGACACAAACAACTCGAAAGAGCCGTCGATGCTGTCTGCGAGGACAAGCTCAGCGTGCTGCAGATTCTGCTCTAGCCAGAGCGTGTAGGCTGCCCGCCGCATGCTGGCGATGCGGACGCCGGCTCGGTCGACGTCTTCAATTCGCTGCAAAGGTGATCCGTCTGGGACGAGATAGGTCGATTCAATCTCGCAATAGGCAGGTGAGAAGGTGATATCGTTGGCGCGCTGTGGTTCGTGGGCGATGTTGGCGATGTCCCATTCATCGGCATTGGCGGTGTCCGCCACTGCGCCAGGACCCGGAAAAAGCACAAACTGCGCCTGGACGCCGAGCCCGGCGGCGATTGCGCGGCCGATATCCGGCGACACCCCGACAGGGTTCCCAAAGGCGTCCTCTCCTGTGACCAAGAGGAAATTGGCCATATTCAGCCCGACACGGACTACGCCATTGGGGGCGAGTTCAGCGATAACCTCGGGGGTTGCGGTTAGCGGCACGGTTGCGTCCTCTTTCAAGCTGAAACGAGAATGCAATGATAACATGATGGTGCCCGCGACCGGACTCGAACCGGTACGGCTTACGCCTGCGGATTTTAAGTCCGCTATGTCTACCAATTCCATCACGCGGGCAGATGCGCTGGAGGGGCGTCTTCCTAGCGCAGAGAAAGGCCGGATGGAAGCCGTCGCAAGGGCTTAAATAGGCTCTCTTGAAACAGAACCCATATGTTTGCGGATAACTGATTTAAGTGGGCGACTCTTCAATCGGCTCCACCCCTAGGGCGCGAGCCACCTCTCTCGCTTCAGCGAGGGCGGCGTCCAGCTCGGCAGAGTTGGTGCTTCTCAGGACCACGGTCGCGCCTGGGCCGATCCCGGAGAGAAAATAAGGGTATACGCCGATCGAGACCTCCGGGCGTGCGGTGTCGATTGCGGCGATGCCAGGGGCGAGTTTGCTTTCCGGCGCTTGAGCCCGCAGCACGCGGGTGAGGGTTTGAGGGCCGCCGGCCAAGCTGTCCTTCAAGCCGTCCAGCATGGCGTTGAAGATCGAGGGCACGCCGGCCATCACGTGAACATTTCCGATCTTGAAACCCGGCGCGCGGCTGACTGGGTTGTTGATCAGCTCCGCGCCCTCGGGGATACGCGCCATGCGCAATCGGGCGTCGTTCAACTCGCCCTCTGGATAGTAGGCGGCTAAAAGGGCGCGGGCGTCATCCCGGATGTCGATCGAGGCGCCGAAGGCGGCGGCGACAGCCTCGGCGGTGATATCATCATGGGTCGGGCCGATGCCGCCGGATGTGAACACATAGTCGACCTCGGCCCGCAGGGCGTTAACGGTTGCGACGATGGCGCCATGATCATCAGAGATCACTCTGATTTCGCTCAGGCGCACGCCGATTTGCTCCATCACTTGCGCAAGGTGGTGGGCGTTTTTCTCCTGGGTGCGACCGGAGAGGATTTCGTCGCCGATGACGATCATGGCGGCTGTCGGTTGCTCGGACATCGGCGTCGCTCTCCTGTTTTACCCTCTTTCCCCCGTCGCGCTAGGCGCGTATTCGAAGCTGATGCGCCTCTCTAGTCCGCTTGTCAAAGCCACACTGCTCCGCCGCTATAAGCGGTTTCTGGCGGATGTGCGTCTGGAGGACGGCACGGAGTTGACGGCTCATGTCGCCAATCCAGGCGCTTTGATGGGCCTGTGTGATCCTGGCTTGACCATATGGCTCAGCCGCTCCAGCGATCCCAAACGTAAGTTGCCCTACTCCTGGGAGTTGGCGGAATTGCCGGAAGGGCATCTCTGCGGCGTGTCGACGGCGCATCCGAACCGGATTGTTGAGGAGGCGCTGCGGGCAAGGGGGATCGAGCCGTTGGCGGCGTATGGCGGGCTGCGGCGCGAGGTGAAGTACGGCAAGGCCAGCCGGGTGGATTTTCTGCTGACCGAGCCTGATCTGCCGGACGCTTATGTTGAGGTTAAGAACGTGCATTTGCGGCGGGAGGCGGATTGGGCGGAGTTTCCCGACAGCGTCACCGCGCGCGGGGCCAAGCATCTTGAGGAGCTGGGCGACATGGCTGAGGAAGGCCATCGCGCCGTGATGCTCTATTGCATCCAACGCACCGACTGCGCGCGTTTTAAGCTGGCGGCGGATCTCGATAAAAAATACGCCGCCGGCTTCCAGCGGGCGACCGCGAGAGGCGTCGAGGCCTACGCTTACGCCTGCAATATCAGCTCGCCAGAGGCCAGCATGCCGGAGATTTGCTTGGCCGAGGCGATGCCGTTGACGCCGCCGCCGTAATCATCTGGCGCGCATCAAGGGTTTTATGTTCTTTTATTGGAAGAAACATCGCCGTTTGCTCGCACAGAGAGCGTAGTCCTCGCCAGCGAGACACGACCCCTGGAGAGCAGATCTGAGGCGATCATCAGGCCGATATTTTCTCTAGGGCTTGATCACGACGCGTCGATCATTGATGTACGAGACGCAGGAGGCAGATTATGCGCAACCAAGCCGCGCTCGGCGCCATCAAGAATGAAACCAAGGTCGACCGCACCAAGGACGGCATCAAGCTCCACGGGCCCGATGATTTCCAGGCGATGCGCCGCGCGGGTCGGCTGGCGGCGGAAACGTTGGACATGATTGCGGGTCATGTCACGGAGGGCGTGACCACCGGCGCGTTGGATGATCTGATCCACCAATTCATCCTCGACCATGGCGCTATACCGGCGACGCTGGGCTATCGCGATTATCCGAAGTCGAGCTGCATCTCGATCAATCACGTCGTCTGTCATGGCATTCCAGGCGATAAGGGCCTACGCGACGGCGATATTTTGAATATTGACGTGACGGTGATTCTTGAGGGCTGGTTCGGCGACAACTCCCGGATGTATGTCGTCGGAAAACCCAGCCGCCGTGCGGAACGGTTGATCGACGTCACTCACGAATCGCTGATGCGGGGCATTGCTGCGGTGAAGCCAGGGGCGAAGCTCGGCGATATTGGGCACGCGATACAGTCCTACGCTGAGAAAGAACGCTGCTCCGTGGTGCGGGACTTTTGCGGCCATGGCTTGGGCCAAGTGTTCCATGACGCGCCCAGCGTGATGCATTATGGCAAGCCTGGAACCGGTCCGGAGCTGCTGCCTGGCATGTTTTTCACCATTGAGCCGATGATTAATCTCGGACGGGCGGAAACTAAAATTTTGCATGATGGCTGGACCGCCGTCACTCGCGATAAGTCGCTCTCTGCTCAGTTCGAGCATTCCATTGGCGTAACCGAAGACGGCGTAGAGATTTTCACCCTGTCGCCAGCGGGTTTGTTCCACCCGACCTGGGCGCGTTGATCGACGGCGCTTAGAAATGGCTGTGGAGCCGGTGGTGCGGAAAACCTCAGAGGCCCCATCGTTGTTCGGGGCTGACGATGTTGAAGCCGCACAGAGGCCCTCAGAGGTCGAGAAAGATCATCGCCACGGCCATCGTGATCGCCTGCGCAGTCGTTTTATGTCCGGCGGCGGTCAAGCGGTGGCTGATTATGAGCTGATGGAATTGGTGCTGTTTCGCGCCATCCCCCGCAAGGATGTCAAACCGATCGCCAAGCGGTTGTTGGAGCGGTTCGGCGATTTCGCCGGCGCCATCGCCGCCGAGCCTGAGCGTTTGCGTGAGGTCGACGGTGTTGGGGAAGCGGTGGTGGTGGAGTTGAAGGTCATCGAGGCCGCCGCGTTGAAGCTGGCGCAGGAGCGAGTTGCTGAACAGCCAGTGATTTCGAGTTCAGAGGCGCTGACCGCCTATTGTCGGGCGGCGATGGGGCGACGCGGCGAGGAGCAGTTCCGGGTGTTGTTTCTTGACAGCAAGAATAAGTTGATCGCGGATGAGGTTTTGGGGGATGGGACCGTCGATCAAGCCCCGGTCTACCCGCGCAAGGTGATGAAGCGAGCGCTGGAACTGAACGCGGTGGCGTTGATCCTGGTTCACAACCATCCCTCTGGCGATCCTACCCCGTCGCGCGCAGATGTGGCTGTCACCAAGAAGCTCTGCGAGGCGGCGGACACGTTCGGGGTTAAGGTCCACGATCATGTGATTGTCGGCGCGGATGGGGTCGAGAGCTTGAAGGGTCTTGGGCTGATGTGAGGAGCGCCAGAGTAGGGCTGTGCGCCCTACCCTGTGAAACGTGCGCGGACATGCGCCGCCAACTCTCCGACATGTTCCGGCGGGGTGCGCGGGGTGACGCCGTGGCCGAGGTTGAACACGAACGGCCCGTCAGAAAGAGTATCGAGAATGCGGTCGATCTCGCGTCGCATAGGGTCGCCGCCGAGTATCAGCAACTCCGGATCGAGGTTGCCTTGAACGCAGACACCGCGTTCTTGAAGCTCTCGCGCCGCCCATTCCAACGGGACGGTTGGATCGATGCTGACGCCGTTCACCCCTGTGGCTTCGGCGAATCCAGCGTAGTTCAGGCCAGCTGCGCGGGGAAAGGCGATTACTGGAACATCAGGATGCGCAGCCTTGATCCGGCGGGTAATTTCAGCGATCGGCTCCAGGCACCAGCGCTGGAAGGCGCAATTCGGCAAGCTGGAGGCCCAGCTATCAAACAGCTGCGCGGTTTCAGCTCCGGCGTCGATTTGCCGGATCAAGAAGAGTGAAATCGAGTCGACCAAGCGATCGATCAGGCGCTGGAACAACGCCGGCTCGCCCAGCGCCATCGCCTTGACCTTGGCGTGGTCGGTGCCGCCACGGCCCTCGACCATGTAGAGCGCGACGGTCCAGGGCGCCCCGGCGAAGCCGATCAGAGCGGCGCCCTCTGGCAGTTGTGGTTTAACCACGCCGAGAGTCTCCATCACCGGCTGAAGGGTCGCGACCGCCTCTTCCGGTGAGCGTAATTGATCGACATCCGATGCATTCGCGATCACCGGAGAGAGCACCGGGCCGTCTCCGGTTTTGTACTCCAAGGTCTGGCCGAGGGCGTGGGCGATCTGCGGCAGATCGGCGAACAGAATGCTGGCGTCGAGCGGGAAGCGGCGCATCGGTTGCAGCATCGCTTCCGCCGCATGCCGGGGAGAGTTGCACAGCTCCAGCATGCCCCCAGCGTCAGCTTTGTTATCGTGATATTCCGGCAGATAGCGTCCGGCCTGGCGCATCAACCATACCGGCGGGCGCTCGGTGGTTTCGCCGTTCAGGGCGCGGATCAGCAGTTTTCTCGATGTGTCGCTCATCTGGCGCTCCCTGATTTAACAATGTTTATAGCTAACGACATTCCCCTAACCACTTGTTGACGCGCAGGGGAATTCCCGCGCGACCGACTGCGCTCGCATGTCGCAACACTTTAAAAGGTTAGGAAATCTCGCGCCGCGCCCCCAGCGCCGCGCCGATGGTGCCGTCGTCCAGGTAATCCAGCTCGCCGCCATGGGGGACCCCACGCGCGAGTGCGGTGATGCGTGGGGCTTGCCCCCCTTCGGCTGCGATTTCCCCCAGTGCTTCGGCGACCACATGGGCCGTGGTCTGACCGTCGACGGTGGCGTTTAAGGCCAGGATCACCTCGCCGACGCCGCCATCGCGCACCCGCGCCACCAGTTGCGGCACTCGCAGCTCTTCCGGCCCGACTCCATCTAACGCAGACAACACCCCGCCCAACACATGGTAGCGCCCCCGGTAGGCCCCGGCCCGCTCCAACGCCCACAAGTCGCCGACCTCCTCGACCACACAGACAACACGGTCGTCTCGGCCAGGGTCGGCGCAGATGGCGCAGGTCTCGGCGGTATCGACATTGCCGCAGCTGTCGCAAGGGCGCGCCTTCAGCGCCACCTCAGCCAGCGCTTGCGCCAGCGGGGCGAGCTCCTGCTCGCGCCGCCGCACCAAATGCAGCACCGCTCGTCGCGCCGAGCGCGGACCCAACCCCGGCAAGCGGCTAAGACGCTTAATCAGCTCTTCAATCTCGGAGGCGGCCTGCCCGCCATTCTGGTCCGGCCGCATCGCCGATGATTAACCCCGCTATCAGATTGGCAGGTTCATGCCAGGGGGCAGAGGCAGACCGGCGGTCAGTTCCTTCATCTCCTCCTGTGCGCGGGCCTGAGCCTTGGTTTGTGCGTCATTGACGGCGGCGACAATCAGATCTTCCAGGACCTCTTTTTCGCTGGCGACCATGCAGGACGGATCGACGCTGACCTTGCGAAGCGCACCTTTGGCGGTGCAAACCGCCGTCACCATGCCGGCGCCCGCCGCCCCCTCGACCTCGATGGTCTCCAGCCGCTCCTGCATCTCGGCCATCTTGGCCTGCATCTCCTGGGCTTGCTGCATCATTTTCCCGAAGTCGCCCAAGCCGCCGAGGCCGCCTAATCCCTTCAGCATTGTTCATCTCCTTCAACGCGGATCGCCGCCGCGCCATTAGCTTAGAGCGGATCGCGGTGGATGTCGTCCTCGTCGTAGACCGGCTCAATGCCGTCCCACAGGCCAGCGACATCGTCATCATCGTCTTCATCAAGCAATGAGTCGCTGTCATCGCCGTAATCCAAAGCCGGAACGTCCGCCGCCCCGCCAGCGAGATCGCGGACCGTCTCCAGCGCGGCGCCCGGAAACGTCGCCATCACCGCTTGAACCAAGGGGTGCGCTTCGGCGCGGGCGCGGAGGTCCTCGGCCTTAGCGCGGCGAATCTCCGCCAGAGTCGGCGCGTCATGGCCGTCGGCGATTGAGACGATCCAGCGCGAGCCGGTCCATAACGTTAGTCGTTGGCCCAAGACCGCCGCCAAATCAGGCGGCGCGCCCTCGACCGGGGAGAATTCGAACGCCCCGCGCTGTACCGGCCCCGGGCGAACGTAGCTCTCCACATTCACGAGCAGTTTGGCGTCGCGCTTGGCGCGAATCAAGGCGACCAAACCGTCGAAATCGCTGGGTGATGACGCTGTGGCCGCATTGGGTTGCGGCGTTGGTGTGGGGGCGGGCGATGGTTGCGGGGCTGCCTGAGCCGCGCCACCGCCGCTTGCGACCACCCTTAGGCCGCTTGATCCCTCTGGGCCCCTCTGGCCTGACGCTGCTGGGCTTGTGGGCGGTGCTGCGGATGATGGCCCGCCATTGGGTGCTCCGCCGGGCGCCCGCCCGGCGCCATTCGGCGCACTTGCGCCGCTTTCTTGAGACAGCCGCCGCATCAGCTCTTCAGGGGCCGGCAAGTCGGCGACATGAGTCATGCGGATGATCACCATCTCCGCCGCCGCCAGCGCCGAGGGCGCGCGGGCTGTCTCCTCTAAGCCCTTGAGCAACATTTGCCACGCCCGCGACAGCGTCCGCACGGGGAGCGCCTCAGCCAACTGCTTGGCCTTCTCCCGCTCAGCCGGCGGGGTGGTTGGATTATCGGCATGTGCCGGGGCCACCTTCGCCACGGAGACGAAATGGCAGATCTCAGCGACCTCGCGCAGCAGCGACACCGGGTCCCCGCCGCTGACATACAGATCTTGCAGCGTGGCCAGGCCCGCCGCCGCTTGGCCCTTCATGAGTTGCTCGAACAGTTCGTACAGCTTGCCCCGCTCGGCGAGGCCGAGCATGTCCCGCACCGCCTGCTCGCTGGCGACGCCTGCCCCGTGGCTGATGGCTTGATCCAGCAGGGAAAGCGAATCCCTTACCGAGCCTTCCGACACCCGCGCGATGATCCCCAGCGCTGCCGGTTCAGCCTCCACATTCTCTTCTTGGTCACAGATCTCAGTGAGATGCTGAACCAGCGTCTCGGCGTCCACACGGCGCAGATCAAAGCGCATACAGCGCGACAGCACCGTCACCGGCACCTTATGGATATCAGTGGTGGCCAGGATGAACTTCACATGCGGCGGCGGCTCTTCGAGCGTCTTGAGCAGCCCGTTGAAGGCGTTCTTCGACAGCATGTGGACTTCGTCGATAATGTAAACTTTGTAGCGCGCCTCCGAGGCCCGATAGCGCACAGACTCGATAATCTCGCGAATGTCGTCGATGCCAGTGCGGGAGGCGGCGTCCATCTCCATCACATCGACATGCCGACTCTCGGCGATGGCGACGCAATTGGCGCAGGTCCCGCAGGGTTGGATCGTGGGTTTGTCCGATCCGAGGCAGTTCAGGCCCTTGGCGATAATGCGCGCAGTGGTCGTCTTGCCGACCCCGCGCACCCCGGTCAGCATAAATGCGTGGGCGATTCTGTCCCGCTCGAAGGCGTTGGTGAGCACCTTCCTCAGCGCTTCCTGCCCCTTCAGCTCGCTGAAGGTCTGTGGCCGATATTTACGGGCGAGAACGGTGTAAGGTGCGTCCGGCGCTGCGGTCATGGGGCCCTGCTGCGGCGGGAAAAGCGTGGGTGAGAGGTTGAACGCGACCCAAACCGGGCTCGTTACGGCTGCTTCCTTCCGGACCTGACCGGGTTGGCGAGGGGTTCACCCGCGCCAACCTCTCGCCTTTGGATATAGGACAGTGGCGGGGGGGATGGCAAGGGACGCCGTATCAGGACGGCAAAGGAAGGTGGAGGCCTCGCTCACAAACGACCGTCGCCGTAAGAAAGGCGTGATTCATGCCAGAGCGCTCTATAAACGCATGCGGGCGCTTATGTCGCTGTTGGTAAAGAAGGAGCGTCTGGATTGAGCAAGAAACGCGCGCCAAGCGTCCAGTATATTCATCGGCGTAGCGATCTTCGGCGTATTCGCTTTCAGGATGGCGCGGCCTTAGTTGAGGTGCCCGTCGAGCTGTTGCGGTATATTCGTTTCAAGAATGATAAGCGTGAGGGCGGCGATCGGTTGCAACGGGTCGAACGCTCTATCCGCAATCGTGGCTTCGTGCCCTTGGAGCCAATCATCGCCCGGATCGGTCAAAAGGGCCGCTGGGTGATTGTCGACGGCGGCCACCGCTTGACGGCGGCCCGCCGCGTTGCGGGCGAGTTTTGGGCCAACCTATTTGGTCCCAAGGTGCGCACATTGTATTTTTTACTTTTTGAAACGCCCCGCAGTTGGCGGAAGGCCCCGGAGAAGCGGCCTCAGGCCGAGGAAGCGGAGGGCGAAGAAATCTCCTCTGCTAGCAAGCCCGCTGATACTGGAGATTCCTAAAGCGAGGAGCGGGCCGCGCTTGCGCGAGGCCCGCTCCCATTGTGTCGCCTCCATTGTCAGAGACGGTCGAGATCCGAGTACAACTCGTACGCGGTGCGCTCGGTCGGCTCCGGGCGGAGGGCGCCATGGGCGCCTTTCGCCGCGAAGTAAGGCGTCCAGAGCCGATGCCAGCGATCACGGTCGATCGGCGGACCGCTGCGGCCGCGTGGCGCGATCGGGCAGCCGCCTTTGCGGCTCAGCCACTTCTCGATCGCCCGCCAGACTTCATCCGGCGCCTCCTGGTTGCATGGGCCGAGCAGCTGAACGATTTTGCCGCGCCCCGGCTTAAGTGGGTCGCCCCGGATCTCCAGCGTAGCGACCCGCTCACCACCGCGCCGCACGCCGTAGATCAGGCACTCACCCCGAGCCACCAGCGTGGTGTATGTGGCCACGCAGTGGCTCATCAGCCGGCCTTCCTCGAACAGATCGTCCGGAGTCCGCAACGGCACCAGACGGAAGGCAGAGCTGCGCTCCGCCTGAGTCCAACCGCCGCCGCCTGTCGCAACCGGTTCTGCGGCGCACTCCCGCAGAAGCAGGCGCGAGATCCACTCCCGCGTTTCCGACACCGCCGAGTACACGGTCATGCGCCGGCGCCACGGGGTGCGGATATGCGCCCGCGCCGCCCCCTCGCCATGCTGGGAGGTCCATGCGAAGGCGGCGAGCGGGGCCATGGCCTCGGCCGGAGGGCCATCCGCAGCGAACGGCCAGCGCGACGCCACCCAGAGTGCGAAGGCGTCGTCACAGGCGACGCGCGCCTCCAGCACCCAAGCGAGCCACATCGCAACCCGCTCCGGCTCGTCTGGCATCGAGTTGACCACCCTGCGGCCGAACTCCACCTCCGAATCGCCATTCACTTGAGTCGGCAGATCCGAGATGAACGCTTCAGGCGGTAGGCTGCGGAACCAGTTTGGCAGACCCAGTGATGTGCCGACCCGCTTCAGCGATGCGCCCTCCTTCACCAGCTGTAGCGCCTGGGCCCGGTTGCCGACCGGGCCATAGTTCGACACCAGGGCGAAGGCGGCGGCCGGGTAAGAGAAGATCAAATCTCCCAACCGGCTGGACGTCTTGGCCAACTTGCGCAGCCGACGGCGATACGCCTTGGCGTACCGCTTCAGCTCAGGCTCCAACGACCGCTTGGCGCTGGGGCCGGTAAACAGCGTCATCAAAGTCATGTGCGTCGTTCCTGACATGCCGATGCCGTCCGGTCGCGAGAGCGCGCTTGGAGAGCGCCCTCGGACCGTTGGGCCGACGGGGTGTTCCTGGGATTGCGCAAGGAGGAGCGTCGCCACGCGGTGCGTCCGAATGGGCTGGCCGAACACTCGATATGAGTGGAGTCGGTGGCGCCCATAGGCTGCGTCGCGCCAACGGAGCTTAACCCCGCGCGATATCAATGATGGTCGGAATAGACGGCGAGAGAAACGCAGCCCTTTGAAAATGGCCCGATAAAACCGGCGGTTATGCGCCGATCACGGTGATCTTCAAAAGAAGCGCCTCAACAGCGATCCCGCCCGCGCCACATGCTGCGGACAGTCGCCTCGGCCATCTGTCTTATGCTGTGGTCACGGTCCATTCAGGGCGTCGCCTCACATTTGTGTTGAAGGTTCGTCCGATATGGGCGCCGTTACGGAACGATCAACCATTGTTCCTGCTTTTTTCCGCAACGTTTTGATGACGCAATATGTCTGGATTAATGTTGTCTATGTCAGTGGGTTAACCACTGTCACGTTGGTAGAGCGCGTCGCAAGGTCAGGTTCAACCGCCCGCCGTCGCGCAGCAGGGTTGAGCCGCCAAATTTGACGCGATCGATTCCGTGATAGGCGAGCCGTGCGTCACCTCCCATAACCAGCACATCCCCAGAGGATAAGGTGACGGATGTGGTCGGGTCACGTCGGGCTAAGCCGCCGATGCGAAAGGTGGCGGGGTCTCCGAGCGAGATTGATAACACCGGGATGCTGAAATCCGCCTCGTCCTTATCCTGATGGAGCCCCATCCGTGCGGAGGCGGCGTAATAGTTGATCAGGCAGCAATCCGGCTCAACCGCAGCGCCTGAGAGCGCCCGCCATACCGACAGCACACTATCTGGGATTGGCGGCCAGGGCGCGCCCGTCGCTGGGTGGTGCGGCGCATACCGATACCCGGAGCGATCCGACACCCAACCTACCGTCCCAGCGCTAGTCATCCGCACCGTCATCGGCTTGCCCCAGGGTGTCATCGGCGACAGGAATGGGGCGGATTCGACCACCCCGCGCACATCCTCGACCAGTGCCGCTTGCGCCGCCGGTGACAGCCATTCAGCATGCAGCCGCGCGCCGTTGACAGCGATGCCTGCAGGCGGCTGGGAGCCGGATTTTGGTTCTGGTGTCGATTCTAAGGACATATGTCGTGTCGTTCTTGCAAGCACACCCTGCAATTAAGGCATTCTTGGGTTAAGTCATCCGCTTGCGAGGCGGGCCGCGCCTCCATATATCACGCTCGCGAGAGGCTTGTGACGGTCGTTCGCGTTTTAGGGATCAAGGCGAAGCGCCGCACTGGGCTCGCCTTCTATCGCCGTTTTGAGGAGCATTATGGCAAAAGTCATCGGTATTGACCTGGGTACGACCAACTCCTGTGTCGCCATTATGGAAGGCGCGCAGCCGCGCGTGATTGAGAACGCGGAAGGCGCGCGCACCACGCCGTCAATGGTCGCCTTCACTAATGACGAGGAACGTCTCGTCGGCCAGCCGGCGAAGCGCCAGGCTGTCACCAACCCGGAAAACACCCTGTTTGCGGTTAAACGTTTGATTGGCCGCAGGTATGGCGATCCTACCGTCGACAAGGACAGGTCGATGGTGCCGTTCAATATCGTCGAGGGGCCGAACGGCGACGCCTGGGTGGAAGCCAAGGGCGAGAAATACTCGCCGTCGCAAATTTCCGCCTTTGTGTTGCAAAAAATGAAAGAGACCGCCGAGGGTTATCTCGGTGAGCCGGTGACACAGGCCGTGATCACGGTGCCGGCCTATTTCGACGATGCGCAGCGTCAGGCGACGCGCGACTCGGGCAAAATCGCCGGTTTGGAAGTGTTGCGGATTATCAACGAGCCGACGGCGGCGGCGTTGGCCTACGGCTTGGATAAGGAAGCCGACAAGACCATCGTGGTCTACGATTTGGGCGGCGGCACCTTCGATATTTCGGTGCTCGACATCTCCGATGGCGTTTTTGAGGTGCGGGCCACCAACGGCGACACCTTCCTGGGCGGCGAAGATTTCGACCTGAAGCTGGTCAACTATCTGGCCGATGAGTTCAAGAAGGAGAACGGCATTGATCTGCGCGGCGACAAGCTTGCGCTTCAGCGTCTGAAAGAGGCGTCTGAGAAAGCCAAGATCGAGCTTTCTTCTTCGTCACAGACCGAGATCAACCTGCCCTTCATCACCGCCGACGCCAGTGGGCCGAAGCACCTGACCATGAAGATGACCCGCGCCAAGCTGGAGTCTCTGGTCGATGATCTGATCAAGCGCACCCTGGAGCCGTGCCGTAAGGCGCTGCAGGACGCCGGGATGACCGCAGCCGACATCAACGAGATCGTGCTCGTCGGCGGCATGACCCGGATGCCGAGGGTGATTGAGACGGTGAAGGGCTTCTTCGGCAAGGAACCGCATAAGGGCGTGAACCCGGATGAGGTGGTCGCTATGGGCGCCGCCATTCAGGCTGGCGTTCTTCAAGGCGACGTGCAGGACGTGGTCCTGCTCGATGTCACCCCGCTCTCGCTCGGCATTGAGACCCTTGGCGGCGTGTTCACTCGTTTGATCGATCGCAACACAACAATTCCGACGATGAAGAACCAAGTGTTCTCCACCGCCGAGGACAATCAGACGGCGGTGACCATCCGGGTGTTCCAGGGCGAGCGTGAGATGGCGGCGGATAATAAGCTGCTTGGCTCGTTCAATCTGGAGAACATTCCCCCTGCCCCACGCGGCGTGCCGCAGATCGAGGTGACGTTCGACATCGACGCCAACGGCATCGTGAATGTGTCGGCCAAAGATCGAGCCACCGGCAAGGAGCAGAAGATCACCATCCAGGCCTCTGGCGGTCTCTCGGACGATGAGATCGATAAGATGGTCCGTGACGCTGAAAGTCACGCTGAGGAGGATAAGCGCCGCAAAGACGCTGTCGAGGCCCGAAACCAAGCCGAATCGCTGATCCACAGCACCGAGAAAAGCCTCGGGGAGTATGGCGACAAGGTTGAGGCGCCGGACCGCGATGCGATCGAAATGGCGGTCGCCGACTTGCGCGACAGCCTCGCGGGCGACAACCTGGAAGACATCAAATCTAAAACCCAAGCCCTCGCCACTGCGGCGATGAAGCTGGGTGAGGCGATGTATCGTGAGCAATCCCAGGATTCTGAGGATTTGGACGACGACGACGACCGCGATCAGCGTGATGATGATGGTGTGGTCGACGCTGATTTCGAAGAAATCGACGGCTCGTCGAAAAAAACCTAACGTTCTGGTGCGATGATCAGGGCGCGCTTAGGATCTTAATGATCCTGGGCCGCTGCTGAGACACGGGCGACGGCGGCCAGCGCGCGATCCGGAATTCGGATGGCGCGTTTGCGCGTAGCGGCCCGTTAACGGAGGGCGCCATAACGCCATGTCGAAGCGGGACTATTACGACGTTCTCGGCGTGTCGCGCGACGCGTCTGATGAGACGATCAAGAAAGCGTTTCGGAAGCTCGCGAAAGAGCTGCATCCCGATCGCAATAGCGACAACCCGAAGGCCGCTGAGCGGTTCAAGGAAGTCAACGAAGCCCATGAGGTGCTGAAGGACCGCAAGAAGCGTGCGGCCTATGATCAGTTCGGCCATGAAGCGTTTTCAAATGGCGCGCCTGGCGCTGGCGCAGGAGGTTTCCGGGGCGCACGCGGCGGGGCTGATATCGGCTCGGCGTTCTCTGATATCTTCGACGATCTGTTCGGGGATATCGTCGGGGGCCGTCGCGGCGGTGGGCGCGGGTCTGACCTGCGCTATAACCTCGCCATTGATCTTAGCGACGCCTTCGAAGGCAAGCAGGTCACCATCAAGGCGCCGGGCGCGGTTTCTTGTGAGGCCTGCGGCGGGGCGGGCGGCGCAGGCGGCGCACAGCCCTCGCAATGTCCGACCTGTTCTGGCGCCGGTAAAGTACGGGCGCAGCAAGGCTTCTTCACCATTGAGCGCACTTGCCCGACATGCGCCGGGCGCGGCTCGGTGATTAAGGACCCCTGCCGGGCCTGTAACGGCGCAGGCATGGTCGAGCGAGAGCGCAGCCTGAGTGTGCAGATCCCCAAAGGCGTCGAGGATGGCCAGCGCATCCGCTTGGCCGGAGAGGGCGAGCCGGGAATGAACGGCAGCCCGCCGGGCGATCTTTATATCTTTATCAGCGTCAAAACGCATGCGCTGTTCAAGCGGGACGGGGCGGATCTGCTGTGTGAGCTGACGGTGCCGTTCGTCGACGCCGCCATGGGCGGGTCGGTGGAGGTGCCGAGCTTGGATGGCGGCCGCACCAAGGTGGCGATTCCCGCTGGCACCCAGCCGGGCAAGCAGTTGCGCTTGCGCGGCAAAGGCATGCCGACATTGCGCAGCGCCCGAGTGGGTGATCTCTATCTGGAGATCCAGGTCGAGACACCGATCAATCTCAGCGCCAAGCAGAAAGAACTGCTGAAGTCCTTCGCTAAGGAATCATCGCCGAAGCAAAGCCCGGAGTCCGCCGAGTTCTTGAAGCGGGCTGAAGGGTTCTGGGCCAAGGCCGATAATTAAGGCGCGGCGCCAAGCCTACGGAGCGCGGATGGGCACAGACTCCAGACAGACCACGGAAATCCCGGCGCGCGCCGGGGTGGCCGTTCCGATCTCCAATGGCCAGCGATTGAAGCTGATCAACACGTTCGGCAGCCAAGTGGTCGACACCTGGGCGATTTCGGCGGCAGATCCGTCGGAATACATGTCAATGGAGCATACCCGCCGGGTAAACGGCCATCTGCATCCCGTCGCCGGAGACTTCTTTCTTAGCAACCGCCGCCGCCCGATGTTGCTTTTGGAAGAAGACAGTTTTCCCGGCACACATGACACTATCGTCGCTTGTTGTGATAGTTGGCTCTATCGCCATCTCGGCGCCGAACCCGGCCACGCAAACTGCAGCGATAATTTTTTGACGGCGCTTAAACAGTTTGGGGTGACGCCGGAGCTCATTCCCAACCCGCTGAATCTTTGGATGAATGTGCCTGTGGAGGGTAACTCCGTCCGCGTGACCGAACCTTTGAGTCGGCCCGGCGATCATGTGACGTTCCGGGCGGAGGCCGAGGTGGTGATGGTGTTCTCCACATGCCCCATGGATCTGCCGCCGTCGAGCGGGGCGACAGCGATCAATGGGGCGGATTGCACACCAAAGCCTGTCCATTTTACTGTGTTTTAATGACGGCGCGCTTCCAGGTGATTTGATTTTCGTCAAAGCGGTCAGAGCCCATGCAGCGTATCTCTCCTCCAGCATCAGGGGAGCGGAGGAGCGCGCCACATGGATATCGGCTCAACCGGCCCAAGCGCGCCGCCTGATCTCTTCGCAAGGCATCAGAAGGTCTATCCCAAGGCGGTCACCGGCTTCTTCCGCCGCCTGAAATGGCGGATCATGGTCGTCACCTTGGCGATTTACTATCTAACGCCCTGGCTTCGCTGGGAGCGTGGGCCGAGCGCGCCGGATCAAGCGGTATTGGTCGATCTCGCCAACCGCCGATTCTACTTCTTCACTATCGAGATTTGGCCGCAAGAATTCTATTACGTCGCCGGGTTGCTGATCATGGCGGGGATCGGCTTATTCCTCGTCACATCGACAGTAGGCCGGGCATGGTGTGGCTATTTTTGCCCGCAGACGGTTTGGACCGACCTGTATCAACATATCGAGCGCTATATCGATGGCGACCGCAACGCGCAGATCCGATTGGAGAAAGCGCCGTGGAGCGCCTCTAAATTCGTCAAGCGGGCCGCTAAGCACAGCAGCTTCCTCCTGATCGCCGCCGCTACCGGCGGCGCATGGGTGTTCTACTTCGCGGATGCGCCGACCCTTTTGGTGAATCTATTTACCGGTGAAGCAGCGATGGAGGCGTATGTTGCGGTCGGGGTTCTGACCTTCACTACTTATAGTCTTGGCGGGCTGATGCGAGAGCAAGTATGCACCTACATGTGTCCTTGGCCGCGAATCCAGGGTGCGATGCTCGACGATAAGAGCCTCGTGGTCACGTATAATGACTGGCGCGGCGAGCCGCGCGGCAAACACCGTCGGGCCGAGGGTGCGGAAAATCTCGGCGATTGTGTGGATTGCGACGCCTGTGTCGCCGTCTGTCCAGTAGGGATCGACATTCGCAACGGTCAACAGCTCGAATGCATAACCTGCGCGCTGTGTATCGACGCCTGCGATACGGTGATGGAGAAGCTCGGCAAGCCGAAAGGCTTGATCGGCTACAGCACCTTGCAGGACTATAACAGTTGCTCGCTCCAGGCCGACGCCTGCCGAAGCGGCGGCTGCAAGCCGTGTGAGGTGTCGTCGAAAGTGCAGGGCGAGTTCGGCTGGCGCTCGCTGCTGAAACCGCGCTCGCTGATTTACATAGGCGTGTGGAGCGCTGTCGGCGTGGCGATGCTGGTCTCGCTGTATTTGCGCGACCGGCTGGACGTGAATGTCCTGCATGACCGCAATCCGCATTTCGTCATGCTGTCTGACGGATCGATCCGCAACGGCTACACAATCAAGATCCTCAACATGCGGCTTGAGACACGGCTGTTCGAGTTGAAGCTGGAGGCTCCTCAAGGTGCCCGGATGCGCCAGGCTGGGGAGAAGCTCTATGCTGGCTCGACCATGTTTGTTTCGGTCGGGGCGGACAGGGTGTTGGAGGTGAAGGTGTTCGTCGAGATGCCAAAGGATCGGGTCGAGACGGCGCGCCAGGAAATCGGGTTCACAGTCAACGATATGACTGGCGTGGAGACAGCGCACTACAACGCCGCCTTCTTTGCGCCTGAGCGGTATGGCGTGCAGTAGGGCCGCTGGTCGCCCTGGTGTGGTGCGGAAATTCAGTTGGGAGAAGGCCGTGATGGCGATGTCCAAAGGTTCTGACGCAGTTGAGTATGATCCTGGCGGAACTCCGGTCACAGGCAGGCGGGTGCTGTTGATTGTGCTAGCGTTCTTCGCCGTGATCATTGCGGCGAATGTAACGATGATGACGTTCGCGTTGAACAATTTCGGCGGGCTGGTGGTCGCCAACAGCTATGTCGCCAGTCAGCGCTTCAACCAGGACGTCGCCGCCGCCCGCGCGGCCCCATCGGCGTCGTGGCGGTTTGAGGCGGCGGCGGACCTTGAAGGGGTGACATTGACCATCCATGACGCGGACGGCGCGCCTGTGGCGCCGCCGGGGTTGCGCGGTGTTTTAGGCCGCCCCAGCCATCAACGTGACGATGTTGCTGTAGCGTTTGAGTTAGGCGCCCCAGGTGTGTACCGCACTGACGTCCCACTCAAGCCAGGCGCTTGGCGGCTGAGCTTGGCCATTGATGGGCCGAATGGGCCGATTGCGCGGCGTGTGGATGTGTTTCTTTCTCCCAACACACGCCTACGCTGAGGGCCGTGATGAGCTGCTGCGCCGCCGCACCGAAGGATGCTCTGGAGACTCTGTTAACCGATACGGCGGCGGATGCGCGCGCCGAGGCCCGGGCGCAGGAGATGCGGTTGGCGGCGTCGCAGCCGCGCGAAGGCGTTTCCTTGCTGCGGCTGGCGGCCCCGGGCATGCGCTGCGGCGCTTGTGTCGCGGCTTTGGAGGGAGCGCTGACCAAGCTCGATGGCGTGCTGAACGCCCGTGCCAACCTCACAGCAAAGACGGTGGCAGTGGAATGGCGCAGCGCGGCCATGGCTCCTATCGAGGCGGTTGAGGCGATCGAGCGGGCGGGCTTTACGGTATTTCCGCTTGATGACGTCAGCACCGACGACGCCGATCGCCACGAAACGGTTGATCTGCTCCGGCGCATGGCGGTCGCCGGTTTTGCTGCGGCGAATGTGATGCTGTTGTCAGTGTCGATCTGGGCCGGGGCGGAGGGGGCGACTCGTGATTTACTGCACTGGATCTCGGCGGCGATCGCGTTGCCGACAGTCGCCTATTCTGGGCGACCGTTCTTCGCCTCGGCGCTGGCTGGTCTGCGTGCTGGGCGATTGAACATGGACGCGCCAATCTCTTTAGCGGTGCTGTTGGCGGCTGGAGCTTCTCTGTATGAGGTGGTTCATCATGGCCCGCACGCGTATTTTGACGCGGCGGTGTCATTACTGTTTTTGCTGCTGGTTGGGCGTTGGCTTGGTGGTGTGATGCGTGCTGGCGCCCGCTCCAGCGCCCGTAAGCTGGCGCGAATGACGCCTCGTGGCGCATGGGTTGCGACTGGGGATGGCGCGCGAGATTTTCGAGCGGCCGAAGCCTTGCGGCCAGGGGATGTATTGTTAATCGCGCCGGGCGACCGTGTCGCCGTCGATGGAGTCGTGACGCGCGGGACCAGCTCTTTGGACCGTTCGCTGCTGACCGGTGAGAGCCAAGCAGCATCGGTTGGGCCGGGCGATGGGGTCGAAGCTGGCGCGCTCAACTTGGATGGAATGCTGGCGCTGCGTGCAACGGCGACAGCAGCGGAGTCCACCTTGTCCGAAATTGCCGAGTTGGTAGCGGCGGCGGAGGAGCGGAAGTCAGGGCTGGCAAGGCTTGCCGATCAGGCCGCTCGGATCTACGCGCCATTGGTGCATGGCGTCGCACTGGTGGTGCTGCTTGGTTGGCTGTTGGCCGGCGCCGCCCCACGAGATGCTATTCTGACGGCTGTGGCGGTTTTGATCGTCACTTGTCCCTGCGCCTTGGGATTGGCGGCGCCAATGGCCCAAGCCGTTGCAAGCGGCGCATTGTTTCGGCGCGGGGTGTTGTTGAAAGACGGCGCGGCGCTGGAGCGGCTGGCGGTGGTCGATCGGGCCTTGTTCGATAAGACTGGCGTGTTGACCTTAGGCCGCCCAACGGTGGTGCAGGCGCCTGTGCTCTCCATGGAGGCGCGTACGATTGCTGCGGCTTTAGCAGAGGGCAGTCGCCACCCATCAGCGCAGGCGGTTGCGGTTTGGACAGCAGCTAAGGACGCCGCGCCGGTCGAATTGGCGGACGTACGAGAGGTCGCAGGCTGTGGCGTCGAGGCGAAAACCCTGGATGGGCGCCGCGTTCGGCTTGGATCGGCGGCGTTTTGCGGCAGTGTCTTGGCGAGTGCAGATCCAGACACTGCCGTCTCGCTGGTATGGCTGCGTATCGGAGAGGAAGCGCCCGCTGCATTCAGCTTGCGAGACGCGCTTCGCCCTGGCGCTGTTGATGCTATTTCGAGCCTGAAGAGCGCTGGGGTGGGTGTCGAGATTTTGTCTGGCGATCGCGATTTGGCGGTGCGGGCGATTGCAGAGCGTGTGGGTGCGCCTTGGCGGTCTGAAGTATCGCCCCAAGGGAAGATCGCCGCGGTGGCGACGGCGCAAGCTGTCGGGGCCAAGGCAGGTGGCGGGGTGCTGATGATTGGTGACGGCCTGAATGACGCCCCGGCATTGGCGGCGGCCGATGTCTCCATTGCGCCTGCGAGCGCATCTGATGTTGGACGCGCCGCCGCCGATCTGGTGTTTGTCGGCGAGTCACTGGCGGCTGTCTCGCAAGCCTGGGCGATTGCGCGTCAGACTCGGGCGGTGATCTTGCAGAACTTCGCCTTGGCGGCTGGCTACAATCTGATCGCTGTGCCATTGGCGGCGGCGGGAATGGCGGGACCACTGGAGGCGGCGATTGCGATGTCGACTTCGTCGCTTCTGGTCACCGCCAATGCGTTGCGGATCGCTCATATGGCGGAGGGGAAATCTTCCGGCTCTGACGCCAAAGATTCGGCTCCCTCCCCTTCCCCCTCCCCTGAACAGCGAGTCGCTGCATGAATGTCCTACTGATCTTGATCCCCGCTGCATTGCTGTTAGGCGGCGTCGGTTTGGCGGCGTTCTTGTGGTCTCTCTCCACAAATCAGTATGAAGATCTGGACGGTGAGGCTGAGCGGATCTTGTTTGATGATGACCAGCCTGGGCGGGGATGAAGCTCGGATCTGTTATATAGGAGCACGATAAGAATTTACGCGATTGGGAAGATGCGCCGCGCAATCAGGTTTTGTCGCCTCATGCCCAGAAATAGTCGTAAGATATTATTTCCGCCGGATTGGTTTTGGCCAATTCGGGCGCTGCTTTGAAATATCTACATTGATTCCCGAGTGATATGGAGGCGCTGATGCTAACTGGCTTTGATCATGTTCAAATCGCCATTCCCGCCACGTCGTCGGAACTGTGTCGACAGTTTTATGCTGGCCTGTTGGCGCTGGAGGAAGTTCCCAGACCTGACGAACTCATGAGCCGTGAGGGGTTTTGGCTGAATGGGCCGGGCGTGAACATTCACTTCGGTGTCGACCCGAACTTCACACCGGCCAAGAAGGCGCATTTGGCGTTTCGCGTGGCTGATTTGGATGGATTGGCGGTGCGTTTAGAGGCGGAGGGTCTCCCGGTTAATTGGGATACGGTGATTCCGACTGTACGCCGGCTCTTTACCGAGGATCCGGTAGGCAACCGCCTTGAGCTGATTCAGGACGCAGCGGCTTAGGTTTTTTTGGGGGGGGAGAGGCTGCTGCTGGCTGGTTTCTCTCCCTTTCATGCTTGATTAGGCTTACTTTTATTCATGAAATTCTATCCGGTTGATTTTTAGATATTTTCAAAGTGAATGAGTGGTTTATTGTGAAAATACTCATTTGTATTTTGTTTTTATACTTTTAATTACTATTGAATTAGCAAAAATACAACCAGCGCCATGTTTTTATGTGCTCCATCGGGCGATGGGGTGTCGCCCTTATTATGGGGCGGCGCATGGCGTATTCGCTGGAGCAAATATTCTCTGCAGATTTCTCACGTGATATTGATAAGAACACCTACTTCAGATTCCAAAAGCATCTCTACAATACATCAGGCGTCGATCTGAATGTGCTGCCTGTGTATGAGGACTACACTGGTGCTGGTGTCACAGTGGCAGTTGCGGACCAGTCGATTGATCACACCCACCCTGATCTCGCGCCAAACTATGATGCAGACAGCGATTACGACTTCGTCGAAGAAAAGCCGGACGCCACCCTGGATGATGGTGACGAGCACGGCACCGCCGTCGCGGGTGTGATTGCCGCCGCGAATGATGGCTCCGGCCTGCTGGGAGTCGCTTTCGACGCCACGGTCTCCGGTTTGCGGGTGATTAGCAGCGACCCCAGCTCCTCTACACGTGGCGGTTACACCATTGTCGCCGACGCGCTCGCCGCCGGGGCTGACTTTGATATTGTGAACAACTCCTATGGCTTCGGCCCCTATTACGACAGCTTCACCGCCCGCGCTCCTCAAATGGAGACGGCGCTGGCGGTTGGCGCCGAACAGGGGCGCGACGGGCTTGGAACTATCTATGTCTTTGCCGCCGGTAATGGCGGCTCTTATGACGAGAACCTCTCCGGCGCCAATTTGCAGGCGGACCGCCGCACCATCGCTGTCGGCGCCACCGACTCGAATGGTGACCTGACATCCTTTTCCACCCCTGGCGCGGCGGTGCTGGTCAGCGCTCAAGGCCGCAGTGTGGTGACCACGGACGCCGTTGGCCGCGAGGGCTATGTCGATGGGCCAGTGGTGGCGGTGTCCGGCACTTCGTTTTCGTCGCCGATGGTCGCAGGGGTGACCGCACTGATGTTGGAAGCCAACCCGGAGCTAGGGTATCGCGACGTGCAGAAGATCCTGGCGATCACAGCGCGGAACACTGATCCGGCGGCGTTTACCGAAACCGGGGCGGAGATCGTTAATGGCGGCGGACTGAATTTCTCTGATGGATATGGCTTCGGTGTTGTCGATGCCGCCGCTGCGGTGCGGTTGGCTGAGACGTGGAGCGTTGCAGGAGAAGGCGCAGGTACTGCAGCGACTGAGCAGGTTGTTGAGGTTGAGGATGTGGCGCTTGTGGGGGCCGGTTCGGCCTCGGTGTCCTTCTCGATCAGTGGGGACTTGCGGGTTCAACATGTAGAGTTGGACGTGTTCGGCAATGGCCTGCGGGACATCGACATCGACTTGATTTCGCCTGATGGCACCGTCTCCAGCATTTTGGCCGGCTCATATCGTTCAGGTATGGCTTATGGGCCGACCACCTTACGGCTGAACTCGGTTGAGCATTTGTTTGAGGATGTCGCAGGAACGTGGCGGCTAGAGGCGGTCGACGAATATGGCGATGCGATCGATCTATCGGTTGATCTCCGCTTCTACGGCGACGCCGCCCCGCAGGGCGACTCGCATTATTTCACAAATGAGTATGGCCTCTACGCGGTCGAGGATGCTGATCGCCGAATGTTGCGCACGGATGTTGTCGCGATCAACGCCGCCGCCGTCTCCACGGCGCTCAGTATCGACTTGGCCGCGAATAGCTTTGAGATAGACGGTGTCGCAGGGGAAATTGCGGAAGGCGCAGAAATCGGGGTGGTTGTTTCCGGTGACGGTGACGATCTGCTGCGGGGGGCTGATGTGCGCGAAGCGCTGTTCGGCGGGCGCGGATCAGACAGCCTAGAGGGCGGCGGCGGTGATGATGTGCTCACCGGCGGCGCGGGGGATGATACGTTACTGGGCGGCTCAGGAGCTGACACAGCGGTGTTTCGTGGCGTGCGGGCCGACTTCACCATCGAAGTGTCATCACTCGGCGTGATCCGCGTCACGCATGAGGCGGTGGATGGGGTGACCTCTGGGTTCAATGATGGCGCTGATGCGCTGCAAGATATTGAGTTTATACGCTTTGACGATGTGACTGTCGACGCCGCCGCACTGTCGTCTGATACGGGAGACGACGGCGACACCTCCACGGACGAGCCCGATGAGACACCTGGGGACGATGCCCCAGGTGATGCGCCGACTTTCCTTCCGCGCCAGCTTTTGGAGGGAGACGCTGAGGATAACGAAATCCTCGGCGCGCGTGGGATCGATATTGTCCGCGCCTTCGAAGGGAATGATCTGGTGCGCGCCTTCGGCGGTTCGGATCGTCTGAACGGTGGAATGGGTGATGATTGGATGATCGGCGGCGGTGGGGACGATGCCCTGCGCGGCGCCGGCGGGGCGGACCGGTTGATTGGCGGCGAGGGCGATGATTTGTTGGTCGGCGGTTTAGGCGCTGATGTGTTGTTAGGCCGCCAAGGGGACGACAATATACTGGGTGGTGGCGACGCGGATCGTCTGGTAGGCGGCGTGGGCGCTGACCGCTTGACGGGTATGGCCGGCAACGACCGCCTAATCGGCGGGACAGGTGCTGATGTCTTCATATTCGCCGGTAGCTTTGGTTGGGATGTGATCGTGGATTTTGACGCCGCTGAGGACGCCCTGGACTTCTCCGATGTCACTGCAAACGGAGGCGTTTTGCGCGCCGAAGTAGTTGACGCCGGCGTGGTGATCTGGGCCGACGAGCAGCACCGCGTGTTGTTGCGCGATGCCGCCCTCGGCGATGTGATGGAGTTCGACTTCCTTTGATGTCGGTGTACTAGCCGCGCGCCAATGCGCTTCGTTGCTTGATGGTGTTGGCGAATCGGGTCAACACGCCGCTGTAGCGATCGCTGGGGAGCATGATCTCGATGAGCCGCCAATTAGCCTCATCGGCGACGGCGCGATCGAGAGCGGATTTCAGCTCAGCTCCGGTCGCCGCCCGTTCGCCGACGCCGCCAAGGCGATCTGCGAGGTCGGCGAAGCGCCACTCGTCGAGATCATTATAGGCCGGGCCGGGCTGGAACGCCTTCAGCATGCCCCAGGCGCGGTTATTGAATAGTAGCACAATCGGGGTGATGCCGAGGCGGGGGGCGTTGCCCAGCTCCCAACCGGTCATTTGAAACGCGCCGTCGCCGACCAGGATCAGCGGGCGGCGGCCGGAAGCGAGTTCTAGGCCTATCCCCATCGGCGCGCCCGCTCCCATTGTGGCGTAATAAGCCGGGGCGACCAGGGCGGTCGGTGCGACGTCCATGGCTGTGAACAGGCAATCCCCCATGTCGGAGGCGATCGGCATCGGCCCTTTTTTCGCAAACAGGTCGTTCAGCGCCCGAGCGACGTCCATCGGCTCTAGTGGGTGGTCATCGGCCTGAAGGCCGTTTGGATAGGGCGCAGGCGCCGAAGGCGCAGCTGCTGCGATCGGTTCGGCGATTGCCAGCAAAGCGTCCAAATATTCGGCAAGACCAATTTCTGGATAGAGATGATGACCAAAGCGCACCTGTCGATCGAAGGCGTGAATCATGCGCAGCCGGTCGATCTGTTGGGTCGAGACGCCGAAATTGGTGTCGCACAGGATCACGCCGAGCATCAGCAGCCGATCGGCCCCTTCGATCACCTCTCGGGTCGGCGCGTCGCCAGCGAGGCCGAGATAGGCGCCTATGAGGGGCGCATCAGCGTCGGAGAGCAGGCCACGGCCCATAAAGCTCGTCGCCACAGGCAATCTGAGCTTACGGGCCAGTTGCGCGACCTTGTCCTCCAGGCCGAAGCGCCGGATTTCCACCCCGACCAGTAGGGCCGGCTTCTTGGCGGCTTTCAGGGCGGTTAGGGTCTCGTGAGCGGCGGTTGCAGCGGCGTCGTGGTTGGCGGGTGGTGGCGTGAAGCCGGGGACCGGGCTCGCCGGGGCGTGGACCATGTCGCGCGGGAATTCGATATAGACCGGGCGCGATTGCACGCGGGCGGCGGTGAGCACGCGGGCGATCTCTGCTGGCGCAGTCTCGGCGTCGTTCAACACCGCTTGGGCGCAAGTCACCTCCTGATAGATCAGCAGTTGGCTGTCTAGATGCTTCACCTGATGGTGCAGGCCCAAGCCCATTGCGCCTTCTTCCTTGCCCGGCGCGCCGGAGATCACCACTACGGGCGATTTCTCGGCATAGGCTTGGGCGGTGGGGTTGATCATGTTGAGCCCGCCCGCGCCATAGGTGACAGCGGCGACGCTCAGGGAGGAGCGCATGCGCGCCGCGGCGTCGGCGGCGAAGCCCACTCCAGGCTCATGGCTGAGAGTGTGGAGTGGTAGGGTTTTGGTTGCGTCGATTTCCTTGAAGAACGGGAGGGCGAAATCGCCGGGGATGCCGAAAATCTCCGCCGCGCCATAGGCTTTTAGGGCGTTCAGCAGAACATGGGCGAGTGGTTGTTTAGACATGATTGAGATCCTTGCAGCGTCCCGGCTGGCATGGGAGGCCGGGACGGCGTGGTTTCATGGAAGCTATTCTGACCTACTTCCCGGCGAATGGAAGGCGTGTGACCGTGCGTGTCCCAGAGCTACCATCCACCTGAGGGTGTTTTCGGCTTGCCATGACGGGTGGCGCGGACCGATACGCGGCGTGTCGCAAGTCAGTTGAGGATGACCGAGATGAAAATCGCCGTTCTGGGGTGCTCCGGCCGTATGGGGCGGATGTTGGTGCAGGAAATTCTGGCGCGGGACGGTGTCAGCCTCAGCGGCGTCACGGATCGTCCCGGCGCACCATGGATTGGCCAGGATCTCGGCGGGGTCATGGAGTTGGAGGCGGCGCGAGGGCTGACCGTTGTGGAAGATGTCTCTCAGGTGGTTGCAGGGGCGGAGGCGCTAATCGACTTCACCACACCTGATGCGACTGTGGTCCACGCCCGCCTCGCGGCCAAGCAGGGGTGCGCGCATGTGATCGGCACGACCGGTTTCGCTGAGACTCACCTAACTGATCTGGCGGTGGAGGCCTCACGCTGCGTGCAGGTGCGGGCGGGCAATATGTCCCTGGGCGTTAATCTACTCACAGCGTTGGTGGAGAAGGTCGCCGCCGCCCTGGATGATGACTTCGATATCGAGGTCGTCGAGATGCACCACAATCAGAAAGTTGATGCGCCCTCCGGCACTGCGCTGATGTTTGGTGAAGCGGCGGCAAAGGGGAGAGGGGTGACGCTTGAGGCGGCGGCGGATCGGGGACGCGACGGCATAACCGGCGCACGCGAGCGTGGCCATATTGGCTTTGTTGCCCTGCGTGGTGGCGACGTGGTCGGCGAGCATGAGGTGATTTTCGCCGGCCCTGGCGAGCGTGTGGCGCTGCGCCATATCGCAAGTGATCGGGGGATTTTCGCCCGGGGCGCGGTGAAGGCCGCACTTTGGACGCGTGGTAGGGCTCCAGGGGTCTACTCGATGATGGATGTGTTGGGGCTAGGGTAAGCCCTTGGGTGGGCTATGCGGCTGACTCAAGACGGGCGCTCTCATA